>CATNBF010000001.1 GCA_950096895.1 uncultured bacterium
GGGCGGCGCCCCCGATAACAATGTCAATAACGCCACCGGCGGCACAGAATGCGTGGCAACTATATTTGGATTAATGTGCCGGGAATTGGGGGCCCCAGAACGCGCCGTGGGGGCAAATTTCAGTCTGGGGGGCAATTATGAATTCAAAATGGGCGATCATTGGCGTTGGAAATCAGACGCAACCCTTTATTCAAATATTTACAATAAACATGATTACGATGATCTATATCTGGGGGTGGGATCTGGCCCCAGATACGTCTGGACGAATGGGGATGTTTGGCTGGCCGCGATTGGGGCCCGACGATGGTATGGATGGGAAAAATATAATTGGTCATACGGGGCAAAAATTGATGCAAATTATGACTTTACAAGAAAACTGTCCGGTGGACTTTCGGTGCGTTTCATGGAAAATAAATATGATACGTTCGGCGAATTTTTAGACGGACAAACATATTCATTAAACGGGCGTGCAACATATGCCGTGGCCCCCAGCATGTATTTAACCACCCGCACAGGAATCGTACGCGAACGAACACTGGATCCGGCGTATGCATATTGGCAACCCAATGCCGCGGTCGGAATTGGATGTGAATTGCCCCTGGGGTTCCATGTATATGTCGAACCATCAGTCTGGTGGACATGGTATGACGGCCCCAGATGGGTGGTTTATAATAACGCGTTTTCTGAAATCGCCGCACGGGATTTCACCCAGCGGTATGGGCTGACTATATCAAATAACAAAATAAATATTTGGGGTTTTGTCCCCGCATTAACGGTCAGCTTTACCCGCCGCGATTCCAATATCTGGCAACGTACGTATAACAAAACCGCATTGGAATTCACCATGCAACAAAGATTCTAAAAACAAACAAAAACCCAAGGAGAACACCCATGAAAAAATATCTATTATTGCCAACTATCCTGGCCCTGGCCGCATGCAGTGGTGGCGACCATCACAATGGCGGAAATGGCATGCCGCCATTTATCCCAGACGCCAATAAAATCCAACCCGCCGATATAACCAGTAATGCCAAGCTGACATCAATGGCATCAGAAATCGGCGTGGACGCAGATGGGAATTGGATTATCTTGGCCCGCAATGCCACTGGATCGGTTATCCACAATGGTATCCGGTACACGGCATATCGTCTGGACGATGTAGATTTCAAAGCCCTGATCAATATGGGGGATACGGACGACCTGCGTTTTACAATCGACAAAAACGGCCGCATTGATGGCATTCAATTTGAAAATGACAGCCATTGTACCGGCGACAAATGTCCGGGTGTTCTGTATACAAAAATGGCACGAATTGATGATACAAATAAATTTAGCTTTGTATCCCCAAACACCACCGGTACCGCAGAATATATCAGCCATGGCCGCGATATGGGTCTGAAATACGCAGATTTCGGCACGGTAAAAATTGATGGTACCTTTAATGGAAACACCTATCGTCAAGATGTCATGTTTGCCGGCGGATACGATGTGATGGAAATTGACGACGATGATATTCATCAAAACGTCACATTTACCGGTAATGCCCGCGGCCATGTCAGTGGAGCCAATAATACATCCATCGACTTGGCCGATAATAATGCGACACTGACATTCGATCGAACAAATGGGACAGAATCACTGAACGCAAAATTCTTTAACTGGTACGATGTCAATGTTGTGAAAAACAACGCCACAGATCAAATTAATATCGCACTGGATGACACCAACAAAACCATTGATAATAATGTAAAGTTCACCAATGCCCCGTCGGCCAATCTGCATGATGGGACGAATACAACACCCAATGGCGTTGAAATTGTTGAATTTGAAACAGGGTATTACGGCCCTAATAAAAATCCCATGGAATCAACCGCCCTGTTCCAGTATCACCAGGCCGCAACCGGTGGCAATACCGTCACCGCAACCATTGGATTCGGCGGCAAGAAATAGCCCCACCCGGCCCAATTATATACAACGCCGCCCATGGGCGGCGTTATTTCATCCTTGACATTTATTTTATTTGTACTATTTTATAAATCAATATGAAACAACCAGACCTGACCATTATTATTCCGGCATATAATGTGCAGAGATACATGCGCGACTGTTTGTGCAGCATCGTGGAACAGAACGGCTTTGACCGGTTCGAAGTTATTGTTATCAACGACGGATCAACCGATTCCACCGAATACATTGTCCAAGATTACATGGACCGCCACAGTAACATTCGCCTGGTGTCCCAAGAAAATTCCGGCGTATCTGTGTCGCGAAACCGCGCCATAGATATGGCCCACGGCAAATACATCAGTTTTGTTGATGGTGACGATTGTGTCGGTGCCACCCATTGTTATTGTTTTTCAGATTACCCCCAGACAACAGGTAATTTGACCCTTAACCGCGATTACAATAAAACCGGTGACACTATCCAGCTGGGCTATGATCCGGATTACTTTATACGTATGCTGAACGTGGCCGCCAAAAATGACGCCGAAATTGCCATGGGTGGTAAAATCACCACCTATAGCGACCATCATATGGTTTCCACCTGTGTCTATCAAAGCATGCATGTCTATGACGCATCACCTGGGGACAAAGACATCTTGTTACGCCAGGCAAGTGCCCGCGAAAGCGCAAACTTTGCCGTCTATCGCCGCGATTTCATAAATGCGCACAATCTGCGTTTTGCACCATCAATGGCACTGAACGAAGATATGTTATTCTGTATGCAGGCCGTCTTGCACGCAAATCGCGTTGTTACCGTCCCCGACAGTCTGTATCTGTATAAACGGCGGACGAATACATTGTCATCGTTATCATCCAAATCAGACCGCATTGAAAAATACACCCGGGCATCTATCCAACATATGTCCGTTATCTTAAACGATTTGAAAGAAAAACCGCAATACGCCACATCATACCGGTACTGGATGAAAAACTTTGCGGAACAATCTGAATTTGATGATGATTTATACACCCCATGCTTTCCGGATAAAAATTGCACAATGTGCGATCGCAAAACCTGTCACGGGTGTAAACACGAAAAACAAAATGACGAAATTATCCGCAAAAATCTGATCACGTTCAATCCATATAGATCCTACACACGTTAATTGGGTTTAATAACATTTTTGATTGGCCCGGTCTTTTATCATGCAAACAATCGCATCAATACTTGGCCAGCTGGGCTACGCTCTGCTCGCTTGCTCAGTAAAAAATCCCGTCATTCGACGGGATTTTTTAGAACTCTGGGCCGCCGCAAAGGGGCGGCGCACCCTCGCGCTCCCCCTTGGCAAGGTTCGCGGCTGGCCAACTGGGCTACGCTCTGCTCGCTTGCTCAGTAAAAAAATCCCGTCATTCGACGGGATTTTTTAGAACTCTGGTGCGAGCAAAGGGGCTCGAACCCTCGACCTCAACCTTGGCAAGGTTGCGCTCTAGCCAACTGAGCTACGCTCGCACTGCGACGCATATTCTTACATATTTTTTTCTTGAATGCAAGTACTATTTATACAAAAAATTCCCCATCATTCAGAATAATGACATGCTGGGCTATAAACATATACCCCGGTCGAATCTGAACCATTGCTGATCGTGCAATCGGTAATCGCCCCGGCCCCGACATTTGATGTGCCGCCATCGGGGCATGCACTGCATTCAAAGGAAGATTCGCTAACCCCATGTTTTAGCCATGTTCCCGCCGCACAAGACACGCATCCTATGTTATCCCCGGGCACATTATATTGCCCGTCGGCACATGGGCAAAAATAATAATATCCAACCGATCCCTGGCCCCCGTCTTTGACAGGCTGGGGATTGATATAGCCCTTGGTGACAATTTCCGTATAGATTACCTTTGGGGTCGCATTGATTGGATTTTGAAAGATCTGCATACATTTTGGCGATAATGCAGTGGGCACGTTTTTATGGTAACAGGATGCATATAAATAATTATTCCAATCAGAAACACTTTTTGGTTGTTGGACGGCCATTTGCGTATAAAACACTTCGAACATTCGACATGTCAAATTATTCCGCATATTCCCCAGTATTGAATCAGCCCACCCCGCCCCGGTTCCCAATACAATCATAATCACCAATAAAAAACCGACGTTTAGATTAGGCATACTATGGGGGATAAAAAAGTGCAGAAATCTGGGATTTTTAATGTTCAAAAACTATGTCAGAAAAACGTCCCTTTGGATTAGGCATAGGTAAATTTCCCGCAACACCACGGATTATATGCCGCGGCGCGTTTTTTTTTACAAGTGATTTTTTTGCTATTATTAATCCCAAGAAACTTTTTAACGACCCTTGGTCAGACGGGCCTTTTCCCGGTTCCATTCGCGCCGTTTGATTGTTTCGCGCTTGTCTGCACGATTTTTACCATAACCCACGCCCAACAAGACCTTTAACCGGCCCCGATGATTAAAATAAAATTTTAATGGCACAATGGTGGCCCCTTTTTCTGCCAATTTGCCATTCAGTCGGTTTATCTGGCCCCGATGCATCAGCAACTGCCGCAACCGCCGTTCATCAAAATTGATATAACGCGCCGCCGTGGGTAATTTTTGAATCACCACCCCCGCCAAGAACAAGTTATCACCGCGACGTTGAACAAAACCATCGGTAATATTGACCAGTCCATATCGTATCGACTTAATTTCTGCACCGGTTAATGCAATACCCGCTTCTATCGTGTCTTGGATAGAATACTCAAACCGCGCCTTGCGGTTTTCACATACTTGACCTGATTTTATAATACTGCGTACCATGGCGAATATATTACCCCATCACCCCACAAAAAGCAATATGAATTCGTTTCATGCCGTACGACATGGTGCGATAAACAATGTTTTTATATGCAAAATTCTTAGAATGTCATTAAAGACACGTGCCCAGGGTTATTTTCAGATGGCTTTTTCTTGAATAAATACCACATTGCCCCCAAAAAGACCAATCCCACACCGGCAGATATCAAGACCACCTTGGTATGATCTTTCTTTTTTGCGTGACGTTTCCCGGTGTTGCATTGCGGTGAATAAATTGGATTACCGTCATCAAATGTCCCACACGAAACCCAGTTGTCTGGGATTGTATCACATGCCACAATCCCGGTTCCACCGTGCCAACCACTGGTTGTACCCTGGCACCAATGGGCATGAACAGGACCAAAGAATGCGATAATAAATGCAGATGCGATGACCAGGTTCCGAAACATCTTTTCCTCCGTTAAATATCGATGTAATTATATCCTAGCACGCAATGGGAATAAATAGCAATTAAATTATTCTACCAGACTTATTTTCGGGTATAACCGGCACGTATTGTCCCGCAATATTTGAACCAATTCAGATCCGCCGATTCCCATGACATCACCCAAGACACGGGCCGTATCAACCACCATGGCCGGTTCGCATACTGATCCACGATGGGGAACCGGGGCGCAATACGGACTGTCTGTTTCGATGACAATGCGATCATGCGGAATCCGGACAAATGTATCACGAATGGCGGCGGCATTTTTGAATGTTAAAATGCCACTGGCAGAAATATAGAACCCGCGATCCAACATGTGACGGGCCAAATCCCATGACCCGGTAAAGCAATGCAAAACACCGGTTACATTAGAATTATCCAGTATCGCCATTGTATCTTCTTCGGCATCGCGCGTATGAATTGCCACCGGCAATCCGGCAGATTCGGCCATCGCCAGCTGGGTTTCAAATAACTTTATTTGGGCATTACGATTATCCCGCCCATAATGATAATCCAATCCGATTTCACCAACCCCAACAACACGCGGATGCGATAAAATTTGCGGTTTAATAATGTCACGCGCATCAACATCTGCGTATTCAGGATGAATCCCCAGCGTTGTAAACATATTCTGGTGACCGGACACAAATTCAGGCGCAATGGCGATATCTTTGGGATCTGCACACGCACATATAATTGCCCCAACACCCGCATCTGTGGCACGGGCCAACACGGCATCAACATGATCAATAACATGACCATCATCAATTAAATGACAATGCGTATCTATAAACATTTTTTAATATCGTTAATTATCTTGTATATGCTAATTTCTGGTTCCAAATAAACCCGCGCGATATCCGCAATCGCATGCGTCGCCGCTGGATACAAATCGGCCAACCCAAAAAATGCAATTGCATCCAACAAAATACCATGCAGTTCGGGTGATGGCGCAATTTTTTTCGCCATGGCCATCATATCGCCGGCGGTTGCCCGGGGATTTTCCAACATGGCAATCAATTCTGAATAAACCGTGTCCCCGCCAGATTTTTTTAGGTTTGCGATTTTTCCAAAACTGCCATTGGCCAGACGTAATGTCGCAGTGCTGACATCTTCGCCCGGTAAAAATTTCGTACACAGATCACGTAATTCACCAATCGACAAAGGATGCATTTTTTCCACCCGCGCCCGTGATCGTACCGTCGGCAAGACGTTAGATAACTGGTGCACAACCAATAAAAATAATGTCTTGGCTGGTGGTTCTTCCAGCAATTTCAAAATTGCATTTGACGCCGCCGTATTTAATTCATCCACGGCATCAATCAAGACAACACGCCAATCCCCCGACATTGATGACATTTGCATCTTTTCGATCATGGCGCGAACCGTATAAACAGAAATGACACGACCATCTGATTTGACCTTGCCATCTTTATCGATATTACGTGCCAGATCAATGATAAAGAAATCCCCAACATTGCCATATACCATCTTGGCAATTTTATACGCCAATGTCGCCTTGCCGATACCACGTGGCCCGGCCAGCATCCATACCGGATGAATCGCGTGGGTATCACGGGCATTCCATGCATCCATAAATGTCTGGAATGCCGCCGCATGCCCAATTAACGTATCGTTATCCATGGGATCAGGAAAATTAAATGGTGGTGTTTTCTTTGGTGCCATGGTTTGTGTATTCTGATATTGTTTTTGTTATCGGATTACGCGATTTCATTATCTTCCCCCAAAAATAACCTGGATATTTTTTACCAGACGGCCAAAGAATTGGGTCTTGGATACGCGACTTTGTGCCACCAAAGGTTCGGTTGCAATGGTTTTGCCATCCAATTCGGCAATGACCGTTCCCACTATTTGACCGGCGGCCACGGGTGCCGCAACCGGGTCATCATACCGCGCCAATATCCGCAGGTTTTCCCGCCGGACATTCTTGGGCAATGTCACGGCAAATGGTTTGGACACAGTGGCAATAACGTATGGATTACGCCCATACCAGACCGGAATTTGGGCGATTTTATCGCCCGGGCGATAAAATACCTGGGTTGTGGTGGTGGCATAACCATATTCCAGTAATTTCTTCATCTCTGCCGCCAAGGCATCATGTCCCCGCACATGCAGTCCATTAATAACCCCAATCAGTCGACGACCGCCGATAACACTGCTGGCCACCATGCCATAGCCACCGTCATCGGTATGACCTGTTTTTAATCCGTCAGCCCCCGGCATGGTGAACACTAATTTATTATAATTCACTGTATGTGTCCGACCCCATTCACGGCACCAATCAGACTGGTGATCACGATATTCGAAACGACGGGTCGCAAACATCGGATAAATATCGGGAAAATCTGTGATAATATGCGTCGCCAGTGTGGCCAATTCCCGACTGGTCATTAAATTATTTGGATGTGGTAATCCCGATGCATTTCCAAATGTCGACATTGGCATGCCGATGGAACGTGCCTTTTGCGTCATCATCGCGGTAAAGGCGTTTTCCGATCCTGCTAATTGTTCTGCCACTACAACAGATGCGTCTCCGCCCGATAACACGATTAATCCCAAGATTAAATCACGAACGCTGATTGTTTGACCCATGCTTAAACAAATTTTGCTGGCCGGGGCCCACACGGGATTATTATAATCGGCATTTTGACCGACGGTTAAACGATCGTCCATGGTTAAATGACCGGCCTTGATCTCGTCAAACAGGACCGCCAACGTCATCAATTTTATCATCGATGATGGCGGCATCAATGTATCGGCATTCTTGGCCACGATTTCCGCCCCAGAATCATAATCAATTAAAAATGCAGATTTGGCCCGCGTATTAAATTCCGCATGTGCCGCACCGGTTGTTATCAGTACAAGGAGTGTAATTAGTTTCTTTTTCATAGCACGTTTATCGTAGCAATTAAATTTTATAATGCCAACAGATTTTTTATCATTAAAACATATTAATCCCCAACAAAGCCAAAAAAATCCCGCCAATGCGGGATTTTTTTACGTTTAGAACCATTTCCACGGTTGGAATATTTTTAATAATCCCATTGCACCACGCTTGTCGACAAAGGCATTGCCACACCGTGGGCAAACGATAAAGGGCTTTGTCACGGCTTTGACCTTTTTAGATACCATGAACCATACCAGTCCCCCAATCAGCCATACCAGCACGACCAATCCCCACGCCGCATAGCCAAAGTACTTATTCACCGTACCGGTTATGATTTGCACCGCATCGACATTGGATTTTTCCAAATCGTTATAGATTTTTGTTGCCACCGGCCATGACGAGGGTTGCCACGGATAAACATGTTTAATCCCGTAATTGGTCAGCAATGTCGACCCCAACCCACCAGAATTTTTGTCCAATTGGGCCTTAATCGCATCGTCAATCATTTTATCAAACTGGGTCTGCAACGTCTTGGTCAAATTACCTTCGATTTTATCCAATTGGGCGTTTACTTTGGCGGTAACATCGTCCACCTTGGCAACGGCTTGATTCGTCTTGGCAATATTTTTATCCATTTTGTCCAAGGCTTTGTCCACACCATCGGTTTTAACCCCAAATTTACCAACAAAACCGGTTAACTTTTTCGCATCATCATTACGCTTTTTTGCATCCGCGGTCGCGTCTTTGACCCGGGCAGTGGTATCGGTCACCTTGTCTGCGGCATCACTGGCACGCTTGACCTGGTCAATGGCGAACGCCACTGGCTTTTCCAGATTGATGGATTCTTTGATTCCATCCAGTAATTTTTCATATTGTTCGACAATGCTGCGTTGCAGATCAAAGAACATCGATACAACAATCGATTTCTTGATCGGTTCGCTGTACGTGTTTTTCACATGCAGTGGCACCCAAATCACGGCCGCAATCCAGACAATGGATATAACGGCAAAAATACGTTTAACCCACGTGACGAACGCCGTCTTTTTTTTAACAGTTTTTGCCCCACCGCGATCGATAACCGCAATTTCTTTCTTATTTTTCGGGGCCGCCGATACTTTCTTTTTTGGTGCCATTTTATTTCTCCTTTCCATGCTCAGTGTAGTAAAAAATCCCCACGCGTTTCAAGCCAAAGTTTTACCGAACTTGCTGCTTGAATTGTTCGATTTCATCTTCGAATATTTCCATAACCATTTTTGTACCACGCAGCTTTTGTTGATACTGTTGTGCAGCCAAAACCGTTTTATAATAAATTTCGGCGTCCCGAACACTGGTAAATGTTGCAACACGGGGTTCCGGATTCAATGCAAATTGCGTTTCATTCATACGTCGACACACCAACATATAAATTTGCGTCAACGCCATCGGGGCCGGCTTGCCGTGCGCCCCGGCCCACACAATGGCCAGATATATATAATCCATCATATTTAACGTCATGTCCGGCGTTGGCATATTTGTGTTTTTATTCGTTTGTGTCATCTTTATCTCCTGTGTATTTTTCAATAAATTCTTGCTTAAATTCGGCAAAGCGTCCGGCTTCTATTGCATCGCGAATGCCACGCATTAAATCCTGGTAAAACCATAGATTATGCTGGGTCAACAATGTTGCGCCCAACATTTCATTACACTTAATCAAATGATGGATATAGGCGCGTGATAATTTGCATGCCGGGCATCCGCATTGATCATCAATGGGCAAAGGATCATCGCGAAACCGGGCATTGCGCATATTCAATGTGCCATGCCGGGTGAATGCCTGGGCCGTGCGACCGGCGCGCGTCGGCATCACGCAATCGAACATATCAACCCCACGTTCCACCGCCCCCAGGATATCCAGCGGTGTTCCCACCCCCATCAGATACCGCGGCCGGTCCGTCGGCAAATGCGGTGTTGTATGCGCAATCATGCGAAACATAACATCTTGGGGTTCACCCACCGCGAGTCCCCCAATCGCATACCCGTCAAAACCGATATCAACCAACGCGCGTGCCGACTTTTCACGCAGATCCGGTTGATCCGCCCCTTGGACAATCCCAAAAATCCCATATCCAGGCCTGTCAATAAAGGCGTCGCGCGAACGCCGGGCCCAACGGGTCACCATATCAACATTTTTTTCAACCCGTTCCCGCGGTGCCGGCAAATGCAAACATTCATCCAACACCATGGTAATATTCGAATCCAATTGATGCTGGATATGAACAGAATCTTCGGGACGCATAAAATGCCGGATCCCGCCATCAATATGCGATGTAAATTCGACACCTTCTTCGCGCATTTTGACCAGATTGGATAAACTCATCACCTGGAATCCGCCGGAATCGGTTAAAATGGGCCCGGTCCATCCACCAAATTTGTGCAACCCACCCATTTTCTCCACCAAATCGCCCCCGGGGCGCATCATCAGATGATACGTGTTGCCCAAAATCACCTGGGTGCCGGTGGCGGCAACCTGATCCATCGTTAATGCCTTGACCGTGGCGGCGGTGCCGACCGCCATGAATGCCGGCGTTTCAAAATCCCCGTGAGCGGTATGTACCCGCCCACGCCGCGCCGCGCCATCGGTTGCAATCAAATCAAATTTCAACGACATTATTATTTTCCCCCATTACTTAAAATTTTCACGCCAGACCGCACCCAGATCGGCATCAAAATCCGCCCCCTGGGTCACAATAGACATCGGCCCATCAAAGAACCCGCGCGTATACCGCATTACGTCATCAGAACTGATTTGATGTGACCACCCCGTGTATTTATCATAATCATACAGACATTGATAATCCAGATATTCTGAAATCAGTGTGCGGCATCGTCTTTCGGCCGATTCCAACCATTTGGCATTTCCCAAACGCCCCCGGTGCCACCGCCGTTGCAAGAATTCTGTGGGGGCAGGATTGTTGGTATAAACATCATATGATGTCCGCGCCGCCAGTTCTATGCAACGCCCCATGTTTTCCGGCGCGGTACGGAACGAAAAACCATTGACGCCACAAAAATCATCCGGCCCAAAAGATTCTGATCCAATCCCGTACAGCAATCCATTTTCTTCGCGTAAAACATCCATCAAATGTTCTTGCAAATTTGCCAAAAACCGACCAACACACATATTGGCATATTTATTATCAAACGTCCGTGAATATAACCAAGGAAAGACCAAAACTACGCGGACATTTTTGTCTGTTTCCTTTGTTTTGTGAACAATGGCAGCATTATATGTTGCCGGTATGTAATTATTTACCACATCGGTTTGGGGTAAATCCGCAAATAATTTTTCAATGGTCTTTAATAGATCTTGGGGCTGATCAATTTTTCCAGATATACAAACCAGACAATTGCGGGCCGTCATGCGTTGTGTGATATGGGCCTGTACCTGATCCCGGGTAAAGGACATGATATTTTTTTCTGTCCCCAGGGTACGATACTGGTTCATCGCACCATCAAAGATTTTATCACTTAAAAAATTTATAAAGCGTCGATTGTCATTATCTTGGGCGCGGCGTAATTCATCCAAGATAACTGTGCGTTCATTTTCTATTTTCTGCAGGGTTGAATTGAACAGCATATCGGCAATAACATCCAGCAAGACTGATGTATTTTCACTTAATATCTCGCCATAGAATCTGATATACTGGTTGCTGGTGGCGGCACCGATTTCCCCCCCATTGTCTTCGACATAATCCTTGATCATCCGAAATGAATCAAATCGTGTCGTTCCATTGCATATGATATGTTCACAAAAATGCGTCAGACCGTATTCTGATGGACTTTCATCACGACTGCCTGTGCCAAAGACAACATTGACATTTGTGGTCGCCATCCCATCCATCGGGTCCAGGATAACCGTCACACCATTGGATAATTTATGCAACGTCGGATTATAATTCATGACGCATTCCCTTGGAATAATAAACAGCAATCGCCATATGAAAAGAACCGGTATTTTTCCGCCACCGCATGCGCGTATGCGCCGCGCATTTCATCCACACCGGCAAACGCCGACACCAACATAAACAACGTCGATTTCGGCAAATGAAAATTGGTCAGCAATACATCCACCGCCCCGAATTTATACCCCGGCGTGATAAAGATATCTGTTGTCCCGCAAAACGGCACCACGCGGGCATTTGCGCCAGACGTGCGGGCACGGATTGCCGCGCTTTCCAGTGTCCGCATAGACGTTGTCCCGACGGCAATGACACGCGGCGCGGCGTTAATGATGGCCGCCTGGTCCGGGGTGATTTGGCACCATTCGCTGTGCATCTTGTGCTGGGATAAATCTTCGGTCTTGACCGGCATCCATGTGCCGGCCCCAACGTGCAATGTGACGTTTACAATTTGTGAGCCGCGCGCCCGAATATCATCCAACAGTTCGGGCGTAAAATGCAACCCGGCGGTCGGTGCCGCCATAGACCCCAGTGGCCCGGCATAGACCGTCTGGTACCGATCACGATCGGTGATTTCGGCATCCCGCTTCATATACGGGGGCAGCGGCATTTTCCCCACCCGGTCCAGAACGTCCATTAAATTATCGCAATTAAATTTCAGTTTCAGCCCACTATCATCATCATGCGCCAAAACCGTTGCCGTTGTCCCATCGTCCAGCGTCAGTTCCGCCCCCACCGGGATTTTATTAAATTTCTTGGCCAATCCCCACCATGCGCCATCGGACACGGCGGTATGCAGAGTAACTTCATACACGCGATCTGACGCATCCCGCGCATTAAACCGCGCCGGAATCACGCGAGAGTTATTCAAGACCACAACGTCGCCCGGCCGAATATAATCCAAAAAATCCCGAATATGTTTATCAGCCAACGATTGCCCATCCACAACCAGCATACGTGACGCATCGCGCCGGTCCAATGGACGTGACGCGATTAATTCGGTTGGCAATTCAAAATCAAAATCAGATGTATGCAACATTATAACAAAATAATCAATCCTACTATAATAATTGGTCCAAATATCGGGGTCAATGGCGTACACAGAATCCGCGCCCACATGGGTGTGTTATCCAAATCGATATCAACACGGGTATAATCTGCCATGTTTTGCATTGCCTTTATATTCTTGGTTAATACGGCAATCTGGGATTCAACCTGGCTCAGGGCCTGTTCAACCGACAATTTTTCAGACACAGAAATATCCCCTTGGTTTAACATGTCCAAATATCGCGCACGACGTGCCTTTAGTTCATCCAAGCGTGTTGCGGTCGCCGTTGCAATTGACGTTATTTCGTATGTTTCATGGCGAACATCATGCAGTTTGGCCACATCACGCCCCAACCGCCCTAAGAATTCATCCGAATTCTGGGTTGGGACATATGCCACAACGTGCAAGAAAGAACTTTGTTCAACATATCCCCCAAACGTTTCAACCAGATTGGAAATCTTTGACCGGACGGATTCATCTTTATCATTGGACACATACATCGTAAGATCGACGCTGTGACTAAACTGGCGTGATGGTGTATTGGTGGTCAATGCAGTATCCGACATATCATTGGATGCCGATGCACTTGCTGGGGCGGACGTCACACCAATGCCATCGCCGCTGGTCGTTCCAGACGGCGGCACCATGGTACATGCCGTTACGCCAATCGCCAAAATCAATACTAATAATTTTCTCATTTTATTATTTCCCACGCCCATAAAAGGCATCTTTTAGATTTCTATAGCCGTCACGTTTATTAATATATCGCGTATCCAGTCCCAAGGCCAATGCTTCGTCAATATGCCGTTTGGCATCGTCCACAACAATTACCCGGTCATTGGGATATTTTTCATGAATTTGGCGATAAAAATCACCCTTGGTCGAAAATGCTGGAACAAAGTGCACCCCCGCCAGGCCCGGAAACGTCTTGATAAACCAATTGCGATAAATGGCATCAGATTGTTCCGAAAAGGCATTTGCCGAACAGACATACACCCGCCCCGGAAAATCATGAATCAGACGCATAACCGTCCGTCGCGCCCCACGAATCAGGGGAATTTGAATATGGCAGTTTTGAATGTAAAATTCGGTAATGTACTTGGTTTCTTCTGCATTCATTTTGCCGGCAACGTTACCATGCACCCGCCGCATCAGGCGCAAATACACCGCAAGCGACATTTTCCCACGTAACAACAATCCCAAAAAGAACCGACGTGCGGTGCTTGCGGCATGTTGCTGAATCACGCCGTTGGAATCCAAAATAATCCGAACGTTCTTCTTCATTTTTGTTTCGCTTTTTTCTGGCGCATGTTTTGGACATAAACCTGGTCCGCGGCGGCCCATAATTGCCGAATCCGCTCTTCATCAAACATCATGATATCCAGCGACCGTTCCCCGCGGGTCAATGTGGCAACCTGGGTCGCAGCATCATAACGCACGCTAACGTCATCCAATTCTTTGTGTCTGAATCCCATCTTATTTCACCTTTTGCATTTGCATTGCGCGGATAATACTGTCACGATGGGCGATTTTCTGACGCAAAGAATTCATATGGGCGACGCCCCCGGTCGACTTTTGTGCTTCTTTTTTCGGCATGGCTGGTGTTACCTGACGCCCCAGGTAATCCACCAAAATAACCAATCCCATCAAAAGACAAATTATCGCAATCCCACGATAACTTTGCGGACGTTTACAAGACTTTTCTATTGAATTTTGTACCATTTTCACTGTGCCTATTATTTCTTAAACTCCAATCCTTGGTCTGTATAGTTTTCGGCTTTGTTTTCCCAATCGGGTTCCACACGCACAAATAAATGCAGACGCGCGTTCACCCCCCACTGGTTCTGGATATCATGACGGGCGGCGGTGCCAATTTGCTTTAATTGTTCCCCACCACGACCGATGACAATCTTTTTGTGGGCATCATTTTGAACCACGATTTTTTGATAAATATCCAAGACGCCGTCCGCATCAACATCAACCTGTTCTGTGACGACGTTAATGTGATACGGCAATTCTTGGTGAATATATTTATACACCTTTTCCCGGGTTAATTCCGCCAGATATAATTCATCCGGCACGTCCACCGCGTCCGCATCATTAAACAAATACGGCCCCGCCGGCATCACGGCCGCCAAAGAATCCAGCATTCCCGCCACCCCATCATTTTTCAATGCCGAAATCATAAAGATTTCACGCCACTCGGCCATCGATGATAATTCGGCCACCATTGGCAATAGTGTGGGCTTTGGCACTGCATCTACCTTGTTCAAGGCGACGAACAAATTCGGCCGGTCTTTGATTTTTTCAACCAATCCCCGGATGGTTTCGGTTATTCCATGCGTTGCGTCCATAATCAGCAAGATCGCATCCGCGTCCCCAACCGCATCCATGGCGGCACCAACCATCGCCCGATCCAGACGACGTTTAGGCTTAAAAACACCGGGCGTATCGACAAAGATCAGTTGTCGGTCCCCCACCATTTTCACCGCCCGCAGACGTGTCCGCGTGGTTTGCACCTTGTGCGAGACAATGGACACCTTGCGTCCCATGATTTGGTTTAACAATGTACTTTTGCCCGCATTCGTCGGGCCGATAATGGCAACAAAGCCGGAATATGTTTCTGTCATGCCCCAAACAATAGCACAGCAAATCGAAAAGTGAACAAAAATCTTGCAAATTTATAATTCTGTTCTATTCTTTACCCCGAGAGAGAAGTACAAAGGATAAAACATGTACTTGTCGCATAAAAATTCCATGTCGGCTAAAAAACTAAGCCAAGACTTGCTGGACCTGAATGGATGGGAAATTGAATTTACCACTGCCAAGAAATTCTTGAATCATTATTCTGCGATTATTGACGATTACAATGTCAACGGCATCGGGTTCAGTAAAATGCAATACGAATTAATCCGTGCGATTGTTAATGTTTTGGTTGTATCATACCATTTGATTAACCACCTAAATATTCGTCATCATGACATGATGCGTGTTGGCTTTACCGGATACACAATTGATGGGAACACCCATATGGCAAAAATTCCGCGGGTATACAACCGGATTCTCAAGACAGATTTCAAACCCATTGGCGGCAAAATTAACATGACAAGGGAATTGGATATTGCGGCAGAAAAAGTCATTCAAACCTATATCAAAAAATTTGACAACCTTAAGACCGCCATGCAGTTTCAATTATGCATCGCCAGTGAAGAAGCCATCGAATTATCCAAAGAAATTTCAAAATACTATCGATTGGCATTAACGCGGCAAAACGATGAACTGGGGGCAATTCGAGATAATATTATCGAAGAATTATTTGATACATTATACTGTATTCGATATGTCATGATCTGTGATGGGATTTCATCAGCTGACATTAATAATTTTGCCCGCATGCATATCCACCATATTTGGGCATCCCATGTGGCCGATAAGATGAGAAGTAAAATTAAATAAGCAAAGGAAAAAACATGATCCAAGAATCAGAATTAACGTTTTCTGCGAAATGGAATTATCGGTTTATGGCCATTGCACAAGATCTGGCCAAATGGTCCAAAGATCACAGCACCGGTGTTGGATGCATTATTGTGGGCCCCGACAAAGAAATCCGATCTGGGGGATATAATGGCTTTCCACGGGGCGTAAATGATGAAATTGCCGAACGCTATGAACGGCCACTTAAATATGCCTTTACCGAACATGCGGAACGTAATGCCATCTATAATGCGACATTATATAACGCATCACTGCGTGGTTGTGTGATGTATGTCACATTACCATCATGCCCAGATTGCGCACGGTCCATTATTCAAACCGGAATCAAAGAAGTCATTGCCATGGCGGCCCCAAATACACGGGCCAACAACATTCCTGGATGGCGCGACATGATTGGTATATCCACCCAAATGTTCCACGAAGCCGGCGTAAAATATTACGAAATGCCCAATCCCATAAATATGCAAAACAATAACGTGGATGCACTGTTTAATATCTCTGGGATTGCTAAAATTATTTCATCCGCAACCGCCAACCAGGAAAAAGATTTTCTGCCCTATCTTATAAAATACTCTAGTATCCAGGCAATTACATCCTTGATCATAGAATCCCAGCAAGATAAACCATCAGATCAAATAATATCCCAATTATCCAACGCAGTTATAGGGATAAATAGCATCGGCGATCTGTATAATATCTCGCCCCAGATTCATGCCCATGCATCCACCGTCCAGGATATGTACCCCCGCACCAGTGATCGTATTATCGCACTGATGCAATGGCAACAAGAATTGATCCGACAAGAAAACACCCACATTTCTGGGGATAAATCCCCGTTGATTACCGCAACCGGTAATGCCCAGGCCGCATTAACCCGCCAGATTGTCGAAGGTCAATATGTCGACGCGGTAACGCAAAACGTGAATCAAATACTTTATTCTTATCGTCAAAAAATAAAATAAGAATCCCGCCAATGGCGGGTTCTTTATTTTAACTTTTTCGTCCATTCATTATCAGGAAAGTTCAACCGCAACATATCCGCATAGCCGGCCGCCTGGGTATCCAGGCCAATGGCAGTATAACATTCGGTCAGACGGAACATCGCCTCTGGCGTCATGACGGTATCTTGGGCCCCAGATATAACCGATTGCAAACGGGAAATCGCACTGGGCCAATTTTCATCATGCATATCTGTACGAGCAGAATACATAACTTTGCCGGCAATATAATTTTTCAAGATCGCAATCTTGTTTTTGGCATTCTTGGCGTATTCTGATCGAGGGAAACGCTCGACCAGCTGCTCGAACTGTTGCAAGGCATAGACCGACATACCTGGTTCACGACGAACATCGCTGACCTGGCGATAATAACACATACCGCGCAAGTACAACATATACGGTACATCTTTATGTCCCGGATGGAATCGCATAAACCGGTCAACCGTCAATATCGCCCCGGCAAAGTCTTTGTCCAAATACTGGGAATATGCCGCCATAACCAGCGCATCTGCCGCCCATGGACTGGATGGATACTGGGTTTCAGCCGCCAAGAATTCAGCCGCCGCGGCATCATAATGTTCTTTATCCATCTGGGCATATGCCGTGCGATATATTTCATCCAGCGGACGATCCAATGCCGATGCCGGAATATCCGTCGTCCCCCCACATGCCGCCAATAATCCCGTTATCCCAACCAGCGCAAATATCTTTTTCATATCTTTCATTCCTGCCTTGATTTTATATTCTAAACCAGAGTATAATCGAAACCATGAACATTGGCAAACATATTTTCGGGGTTGGTGCCATGACCGGCATCAGTCGTATTTTCGGCTTTGTGCGCGATATGCTGATTGCGCGTTATTTGGGGGCCGGTCGTCTGTCTGACATCTTTTTGGCGGCGTTTAAGTTACCAAACCTGTTCCGCGACCTATTGGGCGAAGGAACACTATCCACCGTCTTTATTCCCATGTATACGCATCTGAAAAAAGATGATGCCTTTGCCAAGAACGTGTTTTCTTGGCTGATGCTGGTGCTGCTGGGGATTACATTGGTCTTTGAAATTTGCATGCCATTGGTGATATGGATGCTGGCCCCTGGGTTTTCCGAAGACCCGGGCAAGCTGCAGATGACGATCACTGTATCGCGCATTATGTTCGGATATGTCATCTTTGTATGCGCATCGGCGTTTTTGTCGGCCGTGCTAAACGCGTTTTCTCGATTCCTGTTGGCGGCTTTTATGCCCGTTATGCTGAATATCATGCTGATTGTCGCCATGCTGCTGGCGGCACCATATTCCCCGACAACCACCTTGTACGTCATGGCATTTACCGTTGTCTTGTCCGGAATTGTCCAGTGCGCGATCCTGTGGATGCGCGTGCGGCGGCGACACTTTGGCTTGCACCTGGTGCGGCCGCGGTTAACCCCGGGGATAAAACAACTGTTTCGTCGTCTGGGGATCAGTATTGTTGGTAACGGATTCTATCAGATTTCTATTATTGTTGGCACATTGGTCGCCAGCTTTCAAAACGGGGCGGTGTCATGGCTGTATTACACCGACAGATTGGTCCAGTTACCATTCGCCATTATCGGATTGGCGGTGGGAACGGTTTTAATGTCGTCTATATCCAACGCATTGGCCAATAATAATTTGCGCAGCGTTCATATCCAACAGAATTCTTCTATGCGCCGGTCGATGATGCTGATCCTGCCGTGTATGGTGGGGTTGTTCGTGCTGGCGGAACCCATTATACGCTTTTTGTTTCAATATGGGGCATGGACACCAGAATCAACCCACGCAGTGGCCACCGCCATCAGAATCCAGGTTTTTGTCCTGCCGGCAATGACGCTTAGCCAGATTTACAGCAAAACCCTGTATGCGGCCCAAGATGTAATAACCCCCGTTCGGACCAGCATGATTTCCCTGGGCACCGCGTCGGTTATCTATCTGGGGCTGTTTCCATGGCTGGGATACTTGGCCATTCCGGTCGGTGTGGTCATCAGTGGATATTTGAAAAACTATCTGTTGGGTCGGGCATGTCGGCGACGGGATCTGACCCGTGTCAATGGCCGAACATTATGGGCCATTGGGGGCTTTTCAATCCTGGCCAGTGGGCTGGGGGTATTGCTATGGTTTATGCCGATCCCGGGACTGGTGGCGATGACATTGGGAATCTTGGGGTATGGGGTGCTCTATCTGCCGACGGCGTGGATGATTGACCGAAAAATCGGCCGATAAAATAACGTTTGTATCACGCCCCTTTTTATGATAAAATCAAGAGTAAGAATAAATGGGACACCTGAATCCACAGGCCCATTGCAAAGGAGTATGGAGATGAGAAAAATTGTATCCCTGGCGGTATTGACCACACTGGTCGCCGCATGTACCCAGCCGAATTCCGGGACCAGCGTTTCCGACTATGGCACGGACGGCTTTGGCGAAGAAGTATTAATCACCGACGACAGCCAGGTTTTGAACAACACCTATTTAATGGCCCCGGCCCCGAAATACTATATCGGTAACGCATACAAGGTCGAAGATATTCAATATATCCCGGTCGAAGACCTGACCTATAACCAAACAGGGATTGCCGGTATTATCCCCAACGAATTAAACGGCACCAAGACTAGCAATGGTGAAACATTTGACGCCAATCAAATGCTGGGGACCAGCAAGACTTTGCCATTACCAACGATTGCACGGGTAACCAATCTGGATAATGGGAAATCTGTAACGGTTCGCGTTAACAACCGTGGGCCTTTTGTAAACAGTCGTATTATGGATCTGTCGCCGGCGGCAGCCCGCAAAATCGGCATGAACGGCCAGGCCAAGATCCAGGTCCAGGTTATAGCCGATCAATCTATCGCAGTTAAAAACGCCACATTGGGCGCATCTGAAACCACAACAACGACAATGATGCCGGGTGAAACAGTTGTAACCACAACTACCACCACTGTATCAGAACCGGCCCCAATGCCACAACCGACACCGGTCGCCCCCACAGGTGATTATAGCGTGCAAATCGCGGCATTCTATGCCCAGGACAGCGCGGATGCCTTGGCCAACCGGATGCGTCCATATGGTGATGCCACCGTTGTCCACGAAGGTGACATGTACAAGGTTCGGATTACCGGTCTGGATGCGGCGGCGGCGCGTCGTACAATCGACACCCTGCGCAGCAGTGAAGGCATGGCCCCAGGCCTGTTAAAGAACGGCCGTTGGGTAAATCCAGATAGTATCTAAAAAAAATCCTGGTTATTCCGGGATTTTTTTATGAATATTTTTCATGACCGATGATATTCATGCGTCCAATTGGTTGCGACATCCGACCCAAATAATCAAACCAAATAAATTTACCCAGGTTACCCAAAAAACAACTTGCGTAAAATCGCGCAAAGGGCTAGAATTCCTAGGGTATCGGGGAATTTACCTATGCCTAATTCAAAGGGTGGTTTAGATTAGGCATAGTTTTCGTTCCAAAAATCCCCATTTTCTGCCCCTTTTTTATGACTTAACTATGCCTAATCTAAACCACGGTTTTTTATTATTGGCCGCGGTTATGGCGGCAGCCCCGGCATGCGGGGCAATCCCGGGCGGGATTTGCGGCAAGCTAAGCCCGGATTATCCCTTAAATGGTGTTGTTGTACCGGGTGGCGCGTTTATAAATGGGGCCATAGTGCCCGATAAACATTATTCTTGCGCATCTGATGTCTGGGAATTAGACGATGTTGTCAGCAATTACCAATGCATTGAATTCACCGATATTCGATTAAAAAGTACAGAAAAAAACAAAGAATTTTATACATTAAGTGGATGTACATACGCCGGATTTGGTTGTCATCTGAACAATATTGTATACACCAAGGCTGGCACCCCACAATGCCGCGAATGCACCGGAAATCGCGTGGTGTATCCCCTGCGTCGTACATAATATGAAGATATTAATGGTGTCCACAACGCATATATCCATAACAAAACTGTGTGCGAATACTGTGACAATGGATATTACATCATGATGCCAGAAATAAATCCCGGCACAGGCCCCACATGCAGAAAATGCCCCGATGCAGATTTTCCCGCAGATGAAATATACTCGTGGGGTGATGGCGGTGTTGATACATGCATGGCATTGATTTATATCGATCCAGACACTGATGGCGTTCATGGTCAAGATGATTCTGGGCAATATATCATCACATATAATTCAGATGACATGATGTATGAAGATACAATTGCGTGCCCCTATCGGCCATAAAATTTCGGCCGGTACCAAATATACAGGCCAATCTGCATATTAATCAATGGTCACAGGAACGATGGTTTCCACCTGGCGTTCATCCAAGGGATGCCATTGATATTTCACATTGGCAAAATCGATCTTGTCCATATCAATTGACCGCAATGTGCGATTATACATTGTATGATAATATACCTTGCGGTTGGTTAAATCGGTCGCAATTGTCCACTGGGTTGCCGCCGGCATATTATTAGGCGCAGCCCCAACCCCGAATTGGATCCCCAACGGCACATCAAACGTATTCAAAATATGAAACGCCTGTAAAACCGTATCGTACCCTGTTTTTTGGGGTAATGAATACGATTGGAAAAAAGATGCCCGAACAAATCGCGACGGCGGCGTCATATCACCCGGCAGACCTAAAAAGCCACTGCCGGAACCAAAAGCCGTCAATGTCACATCCCCCAACGCGGTTTTCATGGTTGTTGGGCCCGCCGTGCCAGGTCTTAGATTAACATAATTGTTCAGATTGGTCACCATCCATTCAAACCCAGGCGCATTGGTTAATACCCCCACCTGGTTTTCGAAAAAGTGTGGAACCCCATCGGTAATTTCCAAGACGACTTCGCGACCGGATGCTTCTGCGATACGCCAATGAACCGTCGCGGTGCGGTTATCAATATTAACGATGCGAACCCCTTGGATGGCTTTTTTAACCTGGTCAATGGTGGAAAATTGAGACAAGATCCATGATACCACCTGGAAATCAGCCAATGTTTTTTCATTATATGCCGGATCATAATCAACATATTTGCCATAGGCTGGGAAATAAAACAAGGCCGCGGATAAACCGGCTTCGTTCGTGCCATCGATGATGAATTCTGGCTGCTCTACCCCCAGACCAACAAAGCCAAATCGGCTGGTAAATTCCATTCCATCGGCGGTGCCGCCGGGGACAAAAGACTTTACCGTATGGTCACGCGGAATCACAACGTAAATATTATCTACTTCTTCGCGGGACCAATCAACAGTACGCGCAACAATAATTGAATTATCCTGGGATTTTAGCGTAATCCCCGTACATGCATCAGCACCACCGATCATTCCCATCGTCAATGCGCCCGCCATAATCATTGATAAATGCTTCATAAAATCCCCCCATGTTTAACCCGTTGGGGAAATTATAGCCAGCGTCCATCAAATGCGTCTATAAGATTATTGTCACCTAGCGGCCCAAACCATATTCACGAACAATACGCGCAATAATACGTGTCGGAATACCGGTCTGACGTGATGCGGCGGCCTTGCTGCCCTTGGCCTGGGCCAATGCCAGTCGAACCATTTCAATTTCTGCATCGGTAATCTGGCGTCGTTGTTGGGGCTTTGGCCGTACCGGCAGAATTTGGTATTTTTTATTCCACAAATACATCTGACTGGGGCAGATGTCATATTTCTCTTCGATAACAAAGAAACTGGCCTGGGCCGATTGGGCATCTTGGGGCATCTTATTCATGATACCCAAGGCTTCATCCAGATATGCCTTTATTTCATCTTCTGTAAACTTGCGCCGTGACGGAATCACAAAAACTTTTAGTTCGCGATTCCATCCGCGAATAACAGAATCATGGATATTATACTTGCGACTGGCATTCATGATCCCATGGTCAGATGCATAATTCAAAATTTCACGCTTTTTCTCGATCGAACATATCTCGATCACCCCATGATAAATACCGAACTTTTCCGCCCAGCGATAGACACTCACTTCGTCAATAGCAAAACGTCGACACGCCGCACCTAAACCTTTATCATTCGCATAACGCAAGATTATTTTCTTTTGCTTGTCCGTAAAGTGTTTTAAGACTTTTGATTGAAAAACATGCATTGTCTGGTTCCAGGAATAAATCAATGACGGTTTCACATCATACTTTTGACCGGCGACCGATACACCGTTATCGCGGGCATATTTCAAGATTTCCTGTTTTTGTGCATCTGTAAATTGACGATATGGTGCCCGCATAGGATAAATTTGATATGTATAATTCCACTGTGTTATCATATTACGATTCAAACGGAACTTTCGTGCCGCCGCGCTAATCCCATTGTCACGTGCATATTCTAATACAGGTATGATGTATTCTGCGGTCAATTCAGTATATTTCATGTTCGCCCATCCGGTTGTGTTATATGTTTATATAGCACAAAAATAAATATTGTCAATACCAGTTTATGACCCCTGTTCTTTTTTTCTGGGGCCCCAGCAGCAGATACACCTATGACTTGCGTTCATAGCGGCGGGCAATCACCCCGGCAATGGCAAATACCGCGGTTACAATCAAGATAACATTAATAACCTCGCGCAATCGCTGGGTAAAGATATAGCGGATAAACCACGCTTCGAGATATTCCCGCTTTGGCCCGGAAAATTCGACGTATTTCGGACGAACAGTCACACCAGAATTTTTATTAATTTGCACCTGGACATAACCATATTTTCCCCGATCATAGAATCGCGGCGTTTGACCAGATGACGGAACCGTATAAATGGGAATACCGGCAAATGTACTGGTCGAAAAGTAATGCACATGCCCAAAAATCATTGCATCGATCTTTTGACCACGAACGATGGCGGCAAAACGTTCTGCATCTGGATCTGACATACGATGGCGTTCTGTATCTGATGGATTAATCGGCGGCATATGCCCAAATAATACACAATGACGAAATAATGGACGAATAAATTCCAGCGTCTCGGCCAGCCATTCAAACTGCTCTTCTTCGATGACATCAGATGAATCCATCGCAATAAACAGCGTATCCCCATATCCGAACCAATAATATGTCGGTCCCACAACCGCACGATAATAACGCTTGTCAATATTGCCGCGCTTTTCTACGTCATGATTTCCTGGAATCATATAAAACGGCATGCCGTTCAAGTGCCGGCCCATTTCCCTAAACATCCAATAAAAATTTGCCGGCCGCCGATCAGAAACCAAGTCCCCCAAATACATAATAAACCCAGGGATATTTTCATCCGATCGGGCATCATCAATAACCCGTTCAATAACATGATTATGTGATCCAGTATCTGACATAACAGCGACATTAAATTCCCGCACATCATCTTTCAAAAAATGTGATGCCGGGGGTAACAAGTTTTGCGTTGGCCGCAGAAAATCCGCCCCCAAATAGGTATGCACCACAAACAGTCCAAACGCCAATGTAATAAAGACAGCCGCAATAATAAAAAATATTCGTGATAATTTTTTTTGTCGCATTGTTTGAATTCCCTTTGCTTGTTATCCTAAATAATAAAGATCACCCCATATCTTGTCCAGATTTTAATTTTATCCCCCCGGCAAAATAACGATCTTTATTTAATTGCAAATGCGCGCAATAGTTATATAATTTATTCGCATCAACAACAGGAATTTCTTATGATATTTGAAAATCATATTGATTGTGGGGATTTTACGTTGGAAAAGTTGACGCCAACGGATGAAAATGCGGTTGCATTACTAACAGTCATAAATGATAATCGGCTATTCCTGGGAAAATATCTGGAATGGGTGGACGCGTATACAACACCAGAAAAAGCATTGGCAAATATTGCAAAGACCCATGCTGATGATGTATGTTCTTATTTTATTATCGTGGATGGTCGAATTGCAGGCAAGATAAGTTTCGTTGATACCGATGATAATATGGGTGAAATAAGTTACTGGTTGGCCAGCAAATATACGGCCCGCGGTATTATGACGCGTGCCTTGAATTTGATGACGGATATCGGATTTAATAAAATGAAATTAAATCGTATTCAATTAACTATTGATGTGGACAATACAGATTCTGATGCAGTGGCACGGCGTTGCGGTTTTCAACTGGATGGTGTTTTGCGCCAATATTTTCTGTTGCGTGGTGTACCATGTGATATGAAGATGTATTCAAAACTTAAGATGGACAAGTAAAAATCCACCCCAAAAAAGTATGCACCACAAACAGTCCAAACGCCATTGTGATAAAGACAATTGCGGTGATAAAAACAGACGTGATAATTTTTTGCGACACATATGGGTCCGCAAAAAAATTAAATATGCTGGGATTATTCTATAGGATGAAAAGCATCCTGACCAATTGAAAATACCCCGCGCCGCCGCCCACTAAAAAAAATAAATAAAAACCCATGAAGATAAAAAATAGTTTAGAAACGTGTTAAATCTTATATTTTTCATTTCGAAATTGTGATATAATTCCGCCAAAGAAGATTGTCTTGCAACTGTCTATTAATATTGGTTGGTTTGAATGTCAACACCCCAGCAAAGATTTTGGAATCGATTTTTTTACTTTGCCGGCAATTCTGAAAAAGGCCGGATTTGCGGCAGCGGAATATTTCCCATCCGTGGGACATTTTTCTATGAATCCAAAAACAATAAACAAAATAATGCGTAATGCCGGTATGCGTTTTTTTAGCGGTCATTTACCGATGGTGGGCGGACAATTGTCTTTTGATGCGCCGGTATATAAACAACGGTTGGAATATATTAAAGACTGGATTGATTATTTCGCACAACTTGGGATACAGGTTGCGGTTATACATCCTGATGAAGGGCCTTTTCCATTATCCGAACACCAGGCGCGCATGGAATTGTGCGTGAAATGGGCGCATGCATTGGCGCACCATGCTGCAAAGTACGGTATGAAAATCGCGGTTGAAACAACATGGATGCGGGGGTCTTTGTTTGCATACCATAAAAATTTACAATATTTTAAAGACAGAATCAAAGCAGATAATTTGGGATTTTGCTTTGATGTAGGGCATGCGTATGCGTCTGAGAGCCCGGCAGCCAAAAAAGATGTGGAAAAGCATTTTTGGCAGACATGGGAAATATTAAAAGATCGTATTTTTACTTTCCATTTGCACAATACATATCCGTGTGTTGATTTTCATAATCCGTTTCATATGGGTGGAATTGATTTCAAGCGTTTTTTTAGCGAACTTAAAAAGATGAAATATGAATTCCCATTAACGCTGGAACTGAATCCTGGAAAATGTTTGGGGATTGGTGAACGCAGTGATATAAAAAGTTGGGGGCCAGCCGAAAATAATTCAAATATTGAAAAATCATTGTGTGCTGCCGCCAAGATGTTCCATAAATATTATGATGTGGCATAGTTCTTGTTGTGAGAGTTGATAAAATCCCGCCCAAATGGGCGGTTTTGTCTATCTTGGTCCTGCGCACGGCAGGGTACTTGTACAGCGCGAACATCGCTTTGCTCGTTCTTGTCAACGGCGTAATCGAACCAATTGTCTCTCATCTCATCGCCCAACACCCAATAATTAAACCCGCCAATGGCGGGTTGAATTCTTGGTTGGGGCAGCTGGATTCCCTTGGCACTAATGTGCCTGTGGGGAAACCGTGACGACTCGACCGCACTTCGTTTGTCTCGTCTACTTGTTTTCGAACCATGTTGGTTCTCATCTCATCGCCCAACACCCAATAATTAAACCCGCCATTGGCGGGTTGAATTCTTGGTTGGGGCAGCTGGATTCGAACCAACACTGACGGAGTCAGAGTCCGGCGTTCTACCATTAAACTATGCCCCAAGCGCGCCCATTATATGTCTTAAGTACGACAAATGCAAGTGTAAAATTCTGTTTTTATCAACCGGGGATGTTATTTATGATGACATGCACAGTCATGGTCACAGGCGCACGCCTGGTTGGATTCGCAATGATGGCCGCCACAGCCGCATTCACATCCGCACCCATATGCATCCCGGACATAGGGATTTGTCCGACGCATTTCACCCCATGTCACGGCATATCCATGCCCCGGAACCACAAACGTTTCATCGGCCAAGTTCATTGCACATATCCGGGAAATTGTTGTCGCCAACGCACGATCATCACCCCCGGGTAAATCACAACGCCCCACCCCATTGGCAAACAATGTATCACCAATGATTAAAATACCACTGTCTGGGAAATAAAAGGCCACCCCACCGGCCGAATGTCCGGGCGCAGCAATCACATCGGCCCACGCGCCTGGTAAAATTTCAAATGTCCCATATGGTAAATTCGTGGGCGCAACCGATCCATCAATCACCGGCAATCCGAAATAAGCCAACAGATCCCGCGACCATTCAATTAATGCCGTATCCGCCGTATTCAAGTACCATGGAACATCGTATCGTGCGGCCAAATGTGGGGCCGCCGAAATATGATCCCCATGTCCATGGGTTGAATACACCGCCCGCAGTGATAATCCGCGTTCACCCAACAAACGTTGCCAATCGTCTGCGCGTCCCCACGCATCAAAGATCACGGCATCATTACCAACCGTCATCAAAACAGAGTTCGTATTTTCCGGCGGCATCGCCATAATTTCAAATTTGGCGGGCATTATTTTTTTCCTTTGACTGACTGAGAGCGGGTTCCCGATTTCGTCCGTGATGCTTTTTTATGGGATGCCCCCTGGACGATTTCTTTGATTTCATCACCCGTCAATGTTTCACGTGCCAGCAATTCGTTCGCCAATTTTTCCATTGTTGCCCGATTTTCACGCAGCAGCTTGGTCGCCGTCTTGTGTGCCGAATCCAGCCAGTGTCGCACCTCTATATCCACCATTTCTGCGGTTTTTTCTGAGGCATTTTCCAACGCCCGACGGCCGACCATGATACCTGTTTGGTTCACCGCCGCCAATCCGACATTCGGGGATAGTCCGGCAACTGTTATTGAATACCGCGCCAGACGTGTTGCCGCCGCAATATCACTTTCGGCCCCGGTGGTGATTTTATCGGGCCCAAAAAAGACTTCTTCGGCCGCCCGACCCGCCAAAGATACGGCCAGATTTGCCCGCACCTCTGCCAGGGTCATTGACACCTTGTCATCAATGGGTAAATGTTGCACCATCCCCAACGCCCGCCCACGGGGAACGATCGTCGCCTTGTGTATTGGATCCGTGATATCTGCAAACATCTGGGATACAAAAGCATGGCCCGCCTCGTGATACGCGGTCAGTTTGATATCTTCGGGACGCATTTTGCGAATTTTACGCGGCCCCATCAAGATTTTATCCCGTGCTTCTTCAACGTCGGGTGTTTCCACCGCTTTGCGTCCGGCGCGCACGGCGTGCAAGGCAGCTTCGTTCAACAAATTCTCTAGATCTGCCCCAGAAAATCCAGTTGTTCCCCGCGCCAAATCTTGCAAGTTTACACTTTCATCAACCTTGACCCGTTTAACATATAAATCCAAGATTTCACGACGGCCCGCCAAATCCGGCAGATCAATGTACACCTGGCGATCAAAGCGGCCGGGGCGCAACAATGCCGGATCCAACATATCGGCCCGGTTGGTTGCCCCAATCACGATGATGCCGGTATCGTTTGAAAAACCATCCATCTCGATCAATAATTGATTTAATGTCTGTTCACGATCTTGATCGTTAAAGGAATGCGTGCTGCGTCGTTGGCCAATGGCATCAATTTCATCAATAAACAAAATACATGGCGCATTACGACGGGCCATTTCAAAGATTTCTTTGATTTTGGCCACCCCCAATCCCACGATAATACCGGAAAAATCACTGCCGGATGTGGCAAAGAAAGGCACATTTGCTTCACCTGCAATGGCACGGGCCAGCAAGGTTTTACCCGTCCCCGGATTTCCAGATAACAAGACACCACGCGGCACACGGGCCCCAACCGCCTTGAAACGTTCTTTGTTTTTCAAGAAATCGACAACTTCCATCAATTCTTGTTTTTCAGAATTGATACCGGCAACATCCTTGAATGTTGTTTTAGGCTTGCCCGTGGCGATTTTCGTCGGATTCTGGTTCATCAAATTCCGCGACAGCCCCCCGGCCCCACCACGAATTCCACGCAAAATCCACCAGATAAACAGCAATCCCATCAAGATTGGAACCCATGTCCCCAGATAATCTGTCCACCACCGCGAATCTTTGATTGTTATCCGGGCCCCACCATCGGCAATTTTGGTTAACATATCTGGATCATATGTGATTGTGGCGCGATACGGTGTCCCATCATTCATAACACCACGGGCATCTGTCCCACGAATATCCATGGTTTTTATGTCACCCGACCGACGCAACACATCGGAAAAAGTCAATTCAATCGGGGCCGCCGTCGGGGCATCACGTCCCGGGATACGCATTGTCCCCGTTCCCCCGCCCATTATTGCCGCCCGCAAAATCATCGCCGCAAACAGCACACCAAATATGACCAGATAGAAGAACGATCCGTCACGCTTTGCAATTTTGTTTTGTTTTTTCATGTCCTTTCCTAGTTTTGAAACTGGTGCGACTGCCTTCGGGGGCAATCAAAATTCGATCCCCCAACCGACGTAACACACATCCCCCCAATGTAAATTTGCAATCACTGTTTAATTGTGTCAACGCACGTTCCAACGCATTTAACCGTGGTTGATACACATTTCCCCCAATGTGTTGCAACAGATTACCCAGCAACTTTAATCTAATATCGGCCGCTTCGTCAAATAGAAAAAATGCACTAAAAATTGCGCGTCCATTCTCGATTACACCTGCCATGCGTGCAGTGATATAGGCATCCAATGCCGCCCGCGTTCGCCCCAGATTGCGGATCGCCAATAAAATACGATCGTCACCAATCCCCAGTTCGTCCCCCAGGCATCCCCGCCGTCGCCGCATCCGAACCCGGGTAAAGCGTTCATCATCATTCATTTCATCATGCACATAGGCAATATGATTTTCATCGCAATACTTTTGTAACGCCGCACGCCGTATATCCAGCAACGGCCGCACGATCCGCATGCCATCCCGCATGGATTCTGGGCGCATTGCCGCCAGACCGTAAACCCCACTGCCCCGGGCCAAATTCATTAAAAAGGTTTCAATTTGGTCATCGGCATGATGGGCCACCATGATTGTCTGGATATCATTGGCACGACAGAATTCACCCATCATACGGTAACGGGCCGCACGCGCAGCATCTTCGATTCCACGCGCTGGTTTTTCCCCGGTCCAATGCAAAATATGACATGCGACCCCCATTTTGGCCGCCACATCGGCAACGTGCGTCGCGTCGGCCGCGGCCGCGGCCCGCAATCCATGATTTACATGCAACGCAACAATATCCAGACCGGCCGTCTTTGCCATATGTAACAAGGCCATAGAATCTGGTCCACCACTGACCGCGATGGCAATTTTTTGTCCACGAAACGACTGCATAAAATCTGTAAATTTGTGATTCATGTCGGGCATATTTTATGTTATAATTCGCAAAAATAAAGGAAAATAATATGTCAGGAAAGTTGAAATCAGTGGCGGTATATTGCGGCCATCAATTTGGTACCAATCCCGCATATGCCTGTGACGCGGCAAAAATCGGGGAAATGTTGGCCCAAAATGGTATACGATTGGTTTTTGGCGGGGGCAATGTTGGATTAATGGGCACGGTTGCAAACGCGGCATTGGCCGGCGGTGGCCATGTGACTGGCATCACCACCCATGACGTTGTCGCAAAACAAGAACCATTGCATGATAATCTGGATTGCTTTGAAATTGTTGATGGTGTAAATGAACGCAAACAAAAAATGTTTGAACTGTCTGATGGTTTTATCATCTTGCCTGGGGGCACCGGCACATTAAATGAATTAACAGACATCATGACGATGCAGCAGATTGGTGAAACATCCAAGCCGCTATTTTTTATGAATACAGAAAATTTCTGGGGGCCATTTGCCCGCTTGTTGGTGCATATGAAACGCACAGGATTTTTTGTTCGTCCCCAAGATTATAACATGCATGGGGCAAATACGGTCGAAGAATTAATGGATCTGGTTTTGAATTATTAAAATTCTATGACCTTGTCCCGTGTGGTATGGCCACGAATAATGCGAATATGGGATTTTGGCACGTCGAAATGGCGTGCCAACATTTTTATAACCGCGGCATTGGCGTCCCCATCACTGGGCGCGGCGGTGGTATGAACCCGCACAGAACCATCTGGTTGGGGATCAACCGCGTTTAATTTAGCCCGCGGAATAACACGCACCTTTATTTCCGGCATATACGATCCATTTCTTTGGCGAATTCTTCACGCCGCGCCCCAGACATCAGATGCAGGTGAAAGTGAAACACCGATTGTTCCACGAATGGGGCATCGGCCCCAGAATTTGCCAAGACATTAAAATTTTCAGATATACCAATTTTTTCTGCGGTTTCGCGAAAGCATTCCCAGAATCCCATTTGGGCATCGGCCGGGGCATTTTTTGTAAAATCCAAGATATTTTCATAATCCCCCTTTGGGATAATCAAGGCATGGGTTTCAAACAACGGATTAATATCATAAAAACTTAATGCAAAATCATTTTCACAGATTTTATTACATGGAATTTCACCACGAATTATGCGGGCAAAAACATTATTTTTATCGTACATATGGACCCTTTCCTTTGGTTATCATATTTACTTTACAATATAATAACACATTTATAAAATCAAGATACTTGAAAAAATATCCTTTGGCATTACATTGTAATCCATAAAGACCAGGTAAAGGAGTTAATTAATATGTTCAAACCATTATACAATTACGTTTTGTTAGAAAGAATCGAAGAAGATAACAAAACCGCAGGCGGCATTATTATCCCAGATAACGCGCGGGAAAAACCATCACGCGGCCGTGTCATTGCCGTTGGCGATGGGGCAATGGATGGGGCCACACGCATTCCGATGTCGGTCCATGTGGGCGACACGGTTTTATTTGCAAAATGGGCATCCAGTGCAAATGACGTCAAACTGGACGGTACAGATTATGTCTTGATCAAAGAATCTGACATTTTGGGAATTTTATAAGCAAAGGAAATAATTATGGCAAAAGAAATTACATTTGATACAGACAAATTGGCCAGTGGTGTCGACAAATTGGCCAACGCAGTTAAAATCACCATGGGCCCCAAGGGACGCACGGTCGTTATTGAAAAATCGTATGGTGGCCCGGTTGCAACCAAGGACGGTGTGTCGGTTGCGCGTGAAGTCTCGTTAAAAGACCCCATTGAAAACATTGGTGCCCGCATGGTTCAAGAAGTGGCAAAGAAAGCCGGGGACAAGGCCGGTGATGGCACCACAACCGCGACTGTTCTGGCCCAGAAATTAATCCGCGAAGGCCGTCGTGTTATCGCCGCAGGTATGAATCCGATGGATGTCAAACGCGGTATTGATATTGCAGTATCGGCCGTTATGAACGATATTGATGCCCATGCCCGCCCGGTTAAAAACAGTGCAGAAATCGCCCAGGTTGCAACCATTTCTGCCAATTCTGATCGTGAAATCGGTGAAAAAATTGCCGACGCCATGGAACGTGTTGGCCAAGAAGGCGTGATCACTGTCGAAGAAGCCAAGGGATTGGATACAGAAATCGATGTGGTCGAAGGAATGCAATTCGATCAAGGCTTTATGTCGCCCTATTTCGTCACCAACAGTGAAAAAATGTTGGCGGAACTGGACGGGGCCCAGATTTTGGTTTCTGAAAAGAAAATTACAGGATTACAAGCCTTGTTACCCATCTTGGAACCAATTGCCCAGTCGGGACGCCCCCTGTTGATCATTGCCGAAGACGTTGAATCCGAAGCGTTGGCGACACTGGTTCTGAACCGGTTGCGTGGTGGATTAAAAGTCTGTGCGGTCAAGGCCCCAGGCTTTGGTGATCGACGCAAAGAAATGTTAAAAGACATTGCCATTGTGACTGGCGCAACGGTGATTTCTGATGATATGGGAATGACCCTGGAAAACATAACACCGGCGGTCTTGGGATCGGCCAAGAAAGTTGTTGTGTCACGCGATTCAACCTTGCTGGCCCAGGGTGCAGGGGACAAAGCCGCCATCACTGCACGCGCAGATGAAATCCGCAAGGCGATCGCCGATTCCACCAGCGATTACGATCGTGAAAAATTGTCAGAACGCTTGGCCAAATTGGTCGGTGGCGTTGCCGTGATCAAGGTTGGCGGCATGACAGAATTAGAGGTCAAGGAAAAGAAAGACCGTGTGGATGACGCATTGGCCGCAACCCGTGCCGCGGTCGCCGATGGCATTGTCGCCGGGGGTGGTATCGCATTGGTACGCGCGGTGCGTGCACTGGAAAAATTAACCGGTGAAAATGCGGATCAAAATGTCGGGATCGATATCGTACGCCGCGCCATCGTTGCCCCATGTGCCCAGATCGCAGAAAACGCCGGCGTATCTGGCGAAATTGTTGTGGGCAAAGTATCCGAAGCCAAAGATTATAACTTTGGTTATAATGCCCAAACCGGCGAATATGTCGACATGATGAAGGCCGGCATTATCGACCCGGCCAAGGTCGTTAAAACCGCGATCCAGGCCGCAGCCAGCACGGCGGGCGTCTTGCTGACCACGGGGGCCGTTATGTCGGAAATTCCCGAAGAAAAACCGGCACAATCCCCTGCGATGGGGGCAATGCCCGGCATGATGTAATGCAAAATCCCGCCATTTGGCGGGATTTCTTTTTATGTGTCCCGCCCCAATGGTGCCAAAATCCGGCATTGTGTATTTGCGAAAAAAGCAAAAAAATCACTTGCGTAAAATCGCGCAAAGGGCTAGAATTCCTGGTATTGCGGGGAATTTAACTATGCCTAATCCAAAAGGACGTTTTTCTGGCATAGTTTTTTGAAAAATAAAATCCCAGATTTCTGCACTTTTTTATCCCCCATGATACGCCTAATCTAAACGTCGGTTTTTTATTATTGGCCGGCATCATTATGATGACGCCCACCAAAATGGCAAACGCGGACACAGAATGTTATCAATGTCGCATTACCCAGAAATTTTATGGTGGCTGTCCAAAGCCCAGCGAAATCAGCAATAATCCCTATTTCACGTATGAAAAATGCATCTGTACCCAAACAACACCACCGACCTGTATGATTATGGATGTTTTTAATGGATGCCCACTGAAAAATGCGGTTTATTGCCAATGCACCACTGGCCCATGCACCAGCGGCGGTGGTTCAACCGGGGGCGATGGGGGCGATACATGCGAAAAATTACCATGCAGCGCGTGCGATGCGAACGACGGCACCTGGCGCAGCAACGGCACCGGATATGAAATAAAAAAAGACCGGTGGCACATGCAGTGGCAACACATGTAATTCCAATGGAACCTGTTCGGGGGAAACGGTTGAATATCGATGTGCCACCGGATATTGCGGTGAAACAACCGACGGCAAAACCGGATGTACGGCATTTTCTAGATCGGAACTAAGCACTGGATACTGTTTCTTTCAATTGGCATCTGGCATGCCATGCCCCCCGAATGCGGTGTCTTGTAAAGCCGGGGTCAGTGGATTCATGAAAGGATCCTGTCCGTCAGGCGTCACGGGTTGCACATGCGAATACACCAAACCGATCGCAAATACAAATACCGTTAACGGATATTCGGTATCATTACCATCATCCGGACAATGTAAAATCACCAACGGACCCATACAATTATGCGCCGCGGGATATTACGGCAATCCAGACAGCGGCACATGCCAAAAATGCCCGTCACCAGGCACATCTGATGTCTTTGGCATCGGCACAGGCACCAATACAACAATTGACAAGTGTTATATTCCCGCCGGGACCCGCGGTTCAGACACCAGTGGAACATTTGAATACACCGCCCAGTGCGCCTATTGATCAACAATCAAATCATTCCTATTGCCGATGGTAATCCCATGGTGATAAAATGTCAGTACCCAACCAAAAGACAGCCACACGGCTGTCTTTTTACTTTTTGAAAATAAACCTTGCAAAAAATCATTCCAGTGCTAGGATTCCTGTGGCGTTACCAGAAAATTTACTATGCCTAATCCAAAGGGTGGTTTAGATTAGGCATAGTTAGGTCACAAAAAAAGGTGCAGAAAATGGGGATTTTTGGAAAGAGATTTATGCCTAATCTAAACCACGGGTTTATTCTGGGGATGGCGGTTTTATTGCCATGCGCGGCATTTGGTGCAACATGTGATGGGCAAACCCAAAATAATTGCCCCAGTGGTTGTTATTGGGCGACAATCGGGCTACCTAATGCATCGACTTCCTGTAGAGCATGTCCCCATGGTTATGATTACTCTACAAACGGCGCAAGCCAACAAGGGCAATGCTATAAAACTGCATCGTTTCCCCCATATCAAGCGATAAACTGCTATTATCGCTCAGACACCGATTGTCAAAATATCCCGAAATGCGGGGATACTCAGAACTGCACGCAGTGTGATTTTGTATGCACTAATGATGCCCATATAGAGCATGATGATGGTAACCAAAACATTCCCTGTAAATGCGCCTTAGATGAACGTGATTGCGCCGATCAAGATAAATATGGCGGGGCCGACGGAATCGCCAGCTGCACCGAAAAATGGAACGCGGACAACCAAGAATATTTTCTAAATAAATTAACTTGCAAGTCAAACTATATCAAACATAATAATCAATGCATCATAAATGAAAAAGATTGTGATTCAATGCCAACACATGCCAAGACTTGTAAAATGATATGGGATTCGGAAAAAAACGACTATGTAATGCACTTGACATGTGACAAAAACTATATTGCCATTGATAATAAGTGCAAAAATATTACGGAGACGGATTGTCTGACATATATCCTGGGACAGCAGGAGCTAAAATCACTATACCAGGCTTGCACCACCAATCATGGCAATTTTCATATTACCGGAAATTTGACAACGGAATCGGGACAAGCATCCCTGCGTAATTGTCTTTGTAAAAAAACGGGGGCCACCCAAGTGTCCGGTGGTAAATGTTACCAGGCCTATGCATTAGTGGGATCGACCGGCAATTATACATGGGCCGATAACACACATTGGGCAGATTGTGTATGCAAGGATTACTTTTGCCCGAACGAAACCCATGGATGTGCAATCCCGGCCGAAAATGAATATTGGGACAAAGATTCAAGGGAATGCCAAACCTGTCCAATGGGAACCAAAACCAAATTCGGCAATGACACCGATGCCTATGACAGAAATCCAAAACGCACCGCCGGATCCGCCGCATGTTTCGTAGACCGCACGACCACATTCTGTGATGCATTTGGGTGTTTTAATCTGGAGGATATTTCCGATACCAATCGGTCATATTTGATAGAGAATACAAACAACAAATAAAAAAACAAAAGGAGCATATCATGCATATCAACAAAAAAATCCCGTATAAATTGGGTAAAAAATTAACCTTGATGGCCGTTGGCGGCGCAACATTGTTTGGGGCATGTTCCAAAGAAAACAATGGCACCGATGAAATCTTGCCGAAACACGATATCGAATTGACATTTACCGAAGATAATTTCGATCATATCGCATCAGATTCTGTGCGTGCGGCATTGGCACGACCGGATGTCGCCATGGTTTATTTATTGCCCAAAAATTATTTTAGCTTTAACCGCAATGAAATTAATATTTTGCGCACGGCCGTTCTGGAACCATTAATCGAATTAGACCCCAGCCGCGTTACCGGTCGCGGGGATTTCTATTTCCGTCATGGTATGGTCAGCGCGAACGACAGCCTGTGGTACATTAAAAACAATTGGACCATTAACCAAAAGAAACGTTAACACGTTTCATAACATCCATTTGCCCGCGTGATAGATATCATTGTGCGGGCAATTTTTATCGCCTGGGGATGGTCATAATGGGATGCCGGGGCGGCCAATTATATCCGCCCCGCCCCATGATGCGAATTTTCCATAATCAAATCGTACGATCATATTAAGCTTATGAAATCTGATCTTGGACCAACGTCATCAATGTCATCCAAGGCCATAGATTCAATATCCAAACAATCGCACATCTGTATGCATTTCATATCCCACGCATGCCCTATGATCATCCAGACTTTCTATACATGATATAACGGATAAATGATCGCGCAAAATCAATTTCATCCCACGAATATCATGGCATTATTTATGGCGCATCAATTCATCCGACATTAAACCATACTCACTTATAAATCCCAAAGAAGCGATCAAGACAACAACGGTCTCAAATGCGATACGATCGTGGTGAAATAAAACAACCAAATGGCGTCAACACATCCCAAAATAAAATACAAAAGCGTTATATCGACACCATGAACACGCCCCACGGGCCCATGACATGGTTACCCCATCCTGGGGTGCGGGGCGTGACATGTAAAAAAAACGCGGGATGCACATACCCATCACTTTCTTGGTTCCAAAGTCATGTCCGATTATAATGTGTGCGCACATATGGATAATTATCCCACCCCAGTCCATTAATCCATACCATACAGACCATGCCTTAATCGCTTATGAGCGGTTATAATGGGCGAACGATATCCCCCACTTTCTTGGTTCCAAGTCCCAGAAAACACAAACGGGGCATTATTCGCATCCGATCATAATGACACGCCTTTGCGGATTGCCTTTTATCCTGATCAATCAAAGTCATACAGACCACGCCATGATTATTTATATCGGATTATAATGGATGGTACATGCGGGACACTTTCTGAAATATTTATCCCGAACCACCGCTTAAGCCCCCCCAACGCGGTCACGACATGATTTCTGGGGATCGGGGCATCATTTCGCAATAAAACAAGGCCCGCCCCCGTGCCCGGGGACAGGCGAACATCACACACAATTATAAAAAAATCCCGCAATGCGCGGGACTTTTTTTTATTTCAGCATCTTTGCAACTTCGTCGGCCAAATTGTCTTCGGCTTTTTCAATGCCTTCGCCCAGGACATAGTACGAAAAGCCAGCCAATTTTCCACCGGCTTCGTCGATGACCTGTTTAACAGTCTTGGACGGATCCATAACAAACGGCTGTTCTTCCAGAACCGATTCTGCGTAATACTTGCTGATACGGCCAGCAACCATTTTTTCAACAACCATGTCCGGTTTACCCGCGGTTGCCCCAGATTCGATAAAGACCTTTTTTTCACGTTCAACCGCCGCCGGATCAACGTCATCAATGGTCATAAATTCGGGCTTGGTCGCTGCAATGTGCATGGCAATTTTCGGTCCGATTTCATCAATACCGGCCCCGTCACCATTAATGGCAACCACAACACCAATCTGGCCCATGCCCGGAACCAACGCATTGTGAACATAGGTGTAAACGTGATCACCCGCCACCGTTGCAATACGACGCAGGTTCATATTTTCACCAATCGTTGCAATTGTCGCCGCGATATCATCTTTGACCGCATTTAATGTTGCATCAAAATCACCCTTGAATTCCAATGCGCGGGCCGCAACATCAGAAACCAATTTTTGAAACTTTTCATTTTTCGCAACAAAGTCCGTTTCAGCGTTCAATTCGATAACACATCCCATGTCATCGCATTTGACAACCGTGACCAGTCCCGATGCCGCCACACGACCGGCCTTGGACGCTGCCTTGACAATGCCTTTTTGACGCAACCAATCTGCCGCCGCAGATACATCGCCGTCTGTTTCCATCAAGGCTTTCTTGCAATCCATCATCCCGGCGGACGTTTTTTCGCGCAGTTCTTGAATCAGTTTTGCTGTAATTTCTGCCATGGTGTTTCCCCCTTTTTTTATATTGGTTATAAGGTTGTGGGAATATCAATATTTCCCATTATTTGAATTGGGGGGCGTTGCCGCCCCCGGACAATAAATCAATTGATTATTCGGACTGGGCCGCTTTTTCAATTTTGTCGGCCAATTTACCGCGACGTTCCGCACGTGCTTCGGATGTTTTGGATTTCTGACGTGCTTCGCGTTCTTTGATGTCATCTTCGAAATCTTCGGCCATAGATGCACGCACATCGGCGTCGCCTTTCTTGCCAGCCGCCCCGCCCAGGCGTTTTTCAATCCCAGACAAGATCGCATCCACAAACAAATCACAATACAATTGTGTCGCACGGGCCGCATCGTCGTTGCCTGGAACCGGGTAATCAACCATTTCCGGATTGGCGTTCGTGTCGCAAATCGCAATTGTCGGGATGTCCAGATTCTTGGCTTCACGGACCGCATTCATTTCACGCGGAACGTCGATAACAACCATCGCCTGGGGTGTGCCGTGCATATCCAGAATACCACCGAAAATACCGCGCAGTTTTTCAACTTCTTTGGTCATCACACCAACTTCTTTCTTGGTCAGACCCAATTTTTCGGCGTTTTCAATGTCTGATTCCATTTTTTTCAGACGACGAATAGACTGTGATACCGTGGCCCAGTTGGTCATCATCCCACCCAGCCAGCGGTTGTTTACATAATATTGCCCACAGCGTTCGGCCGCATCACGTACAATGTCTTTGGCCTGGTGCTTGGTCGCGACAAACAAAACCTTGCCGCCGGCGGCCGCGATCGCTTCCAATGCGACCAAGGCACGATGCATTAACGGGGCCGTTTTGTTCAAGTTAATAATATGAATTTTATCTTTGATGCCATAAACATACGGGGTCATCAACGGGTTCCAGCGACGTGTATGGTGACCGAAATGTACACCAGCTTCCATCAACTGTTGCATGGTAAAGGTTGGCAATGCCATTGTAATATCCTTTGTTTTCTGTTGTTATCCTCGCCATCGGGGAACCAAACCGAACATAAATGCCGGACAGAAAATCACCCAGGTGGCTGTGTTCTTCACGCATGGCGCGTGCCGCCATAATAAAACATCCCCCCTATAAAATCAAGTAAAAAGTGCCATTTACACCCATTTTCACACAGAAATAAAAAAATATGGACAAAAATTATTTTTATTAACAATAATACTTGACGAATTATTCAAATGTACTATATTTATAAGTGTGAGCGTGGAGGAAAAAGAGCCTATGAGAATGATTAACCGCATCTTGACAGTTTTTTTAGCCGTCGTAACGATGGCAACATCGGCGCATGCCGTACCGGCCGCGTGCAAGAGCGAATTGTATCGTCGTGCCCATCCGGAAAAATGCACCGAAAAAAAATCAAATTCTTTTCTGTCGCGCAACGCGATCTGGATTGGTGGTGGGGCCGTGGCGGCCGGCGCAGTGGCCTTGGTTGCAATGGCGGCCGGTGGCGGATCCAGCTCTGGGGCCACGGCACATGTGCAATCGACCAATGATTCAAACTTTGCATTTGGGGCACCCAATGTTCCCCAGTATTCTTTGCCCACATTAAGCATTTATAACCGCGTGGGCTATACAGATCCGAAACTGTTGGCGGCGGCCCGTAAAACAACCCGCTATGCCCGTAATGCGGCCCAATACGAAGATATTCGCCTGGCCTATTCCTTGGCACGTGGATATACCGGCAAAAATTCAACCATCGCCATTTTGGACACGGGCGACTATGGCTATCATGGAACCGCAGTCAAAAACATTGCCGGCGGTGCCATTGCCCCGGATGTAAAAATCAACGAACACAAAATCGTTGATAACCACGGTGAATTCATTACATACGACAAAATTGCGAACATCATCGCCAACGATACATCTGCCAACATTTTTAACGCCAGCTGGGGCACAGAATCCCAGGCCGGCCTGAACGCGGCAACAATTAAAAATCGGGCGCAAATTGTTAACCTGACCAGTGAATCTTTTGTTAACGAAATCACATCGGCGGCCCAAAATCGCGATGCCATCTTTGTCTGGGCAGCGGGCAATGACCACAAATCCCAAAGCACGGCCTTGGCCGCCATGCCGTTGGTGGTACCAGAACTGGATGGGCACTTTATTAATGTTGTCGCATGGGACAGCCGGACCAATTCGCTGGCCGATTACAGCAATGCATGCGGCGCAACCCAAATGTATTGCATCACGGCCCCGGGCACAGATATGAACGTTGGCATTGGCAGCGCATCCGGGACCAGCTTTGCTGCGCCGATTGTTTCAGCCGCGGTGGCGGTAATTCGTGAAGCATTCCCATACATGACCGCCGGCGAAATTACCAGTCTGTTGTTCACGACCGCCCGTGATTTGGGCACCCCGGGTGTTGATGAAATTTATGGGTGGGGCATGCTGGATCTGGAACGGGCGCCACGACCGGTGGGGGCCACATTGGTCTCTATCGACGATAACGTCATGGCACCAATGCAGACCGCCCGCGCCGCCGGTGTTATTGGCCGCCAGATCAAGTCCGCCAACCTGCGCTTTGCATTCTTTGACAGCTTTGGTCGTGCCTTTGACGCCAAATTAAACGACAGTATTAATTTCCGCCCAATGGGTCGTGCCATTGAACGCGTCCGCGGTAATGCCGACATGTCTGTATCATTGGGCAACATGGATTTTGGATTCACACGCAGCAACCTGTTGGCATCTGATGGATTCTTGCGCACAGGTGAACGTGACCTGATGGGCTTTGTCGGGATGCGCGGTGAAATGATGCTGGGGGATGTTCGCCTGTTCCAGCGCACACGCATGGGATTCAGTGCCCCAACCGCCGCCCGCGATTCCATGATCCGTGAATTTTCAAATATCATCAGTGCATCTGTCACCCTGGGGGCAACGTATGGGGACTGGACATTCACAGTGGGTGCCCCAGAAACAATCGTTTCAGGTGACATGACACTGCGTCTGGCGACCGGTCGTGCGGCCGATGGACAAATCCAGTATCGCAATCATCGCGTTTCTTTGGTTGAAACCCGCCCGGCAATGGAATACACCGCGAAATACAAGTTCATCACCGCCGGTTATATTGATAATCCGTCCGGAACCGATGAATTCTATGTCATGGCACGCGGCCAGGTCAGCTTTTAACCATCGACATTTTCATAACTGACATTGAATGTTTCTAAATCAGGGATTTCAATCCCCCGCCCCATCAAGAATCGATTCAACGTATCACGATGGACACGTAATCGCCGCGCCAAGATATAACGACTGTTACCACTGTATAACTGTTGACAGATATATTTTTCACGCGTGGCCAGTTTGGCGGCATTACGACTGCCCAGGGGCCGACCCACATGACGTCCTTCGGATTTAACACGGGCCAAGGCCTCCTTGGTGCGTTGCGATATCAAATTCCGTTCAATTTCCGCCGACAATCCAAATGCAAATGCCAAAACCTTGCTGGTGATATCACTGCCCAGGCGATAATTATCCTTGATCGTCCAAACGCGTGCCCCAATATCCATACAGTAGTGCAAAATACTCATAATCTGTAATAAATTACGCCCCAGACGGGATAGTTCTGATGCAATAATTAAATCGTCTTTGCCAATTTTTTTAATCAGTCGCCCCAACTTTCGCTTGTTCAAATCAACCGTCGACGAAATTGTTTCTTCGATCCATTTATCGACCACAATATTTTCTTTTTCACAGAACTTTTGTATTTCAAAGCGTTGATTCTCCGTCGTTTGGTGGTCGGTCGAAACGCGGATATATCCGTAAATCACGTTTTGCCTCCTTTGGCTGGTTGTACAATTATTTTTTTTGTATACGCTTATATTCCTAAATTACTTTTTGAAATATGCAAGTATTTGTTTTTACGTATTTTTTATGAATTTATTCCAGATCAAATAAAATGCTTGATGTCGTATAAAAAACTTTACTATCATGATTATTAAAGAAAGGTGGGATACAATGGCACACAAATCATCAAACACACGAAATTCTGGACATTTGGTTAAAAAAACGCGCACCCGGGTTGGATTATGGGGACGTCTTGTTTATGCCGCGATCGCGGTTATCGTCGTGACCGCTGGGGGATTTGCATGGCATCACCACACCAAGGCAAACGAACAAACCGCCACATATAAATTAACACTGGATACGCCAACACCCGCTCGATACATGGATACCAACCCTATTATCATGACGGTTGGACCAAATCGTGTTGCCATGCCAGAAATTAATCCCGACCGGGATATGGCGGCCCCAACACCATTGCGTATTTATTATAGCTTTGAATCAGGTAATTACGCGCCCGCCATGCGCATGGATTTAGATGCGGCAAATTTGGCCAACGCAATAAAAATGACACCCGCCATACGGGGAAAATGGACCATGCCTAATCCCAACATGCTGATGTTTACGCCCGATGGAAATTGGCCCGCCGACACAAAATTCCGGATTAAAATTTCCCCCCGATTAATCAACAGCGATGTTCATGTTAATTCACGCAAAGTCACCTTTGTAACACCACGCGTTGCCGGCACCGTCGACAGCTTTGACGTCTATCCCACCGGCCGGGGCACAGTTACCGGGGTTGGGGTTGTTTCTTTTAATTATCCTGTATCAGGTATCTCAAACGCGACCACGGTTAAATTAAACGGCAACCGAATCCATTCTGATGTGCGCATGGATACCAATAACCGCACCGCGATTATAACCACCCAACCAATTCCTGTGCGTGATATCGAACAATCATTGTCACTGGGGATATCAGGTGCCACGCCGACCCGCATATCGGCCAACACAACGATCGCCGCGGCGGATAACTTTTTCAAAATTACCGATATCACCACCGCCGCCGTTGATGATGAATCCGGTACCCCCCGCCAATTAGTTATTATTACAACCAGTGCCGCCGTCCGCGCCGATACAGATTGGCAAAAATTTATTGATGTATACTTGCTGCCGCGGCAACGGGATACAGATGAACGATCATCCCATCGATGGGCCACAGACGAAATTACACCCGATGTCTTGAAAAAGTCCAAGAAGTTATCAATCACCCCAACAAATTTAATCAGCCCCAATGGCACATATCAATATGCATTTTCATATGATGTATCAGATGCAAATACGCGCTATATCTATGTGACGGTGCGCGAAGGGATTATGTCTGATATTGGTTTTGCAACCGGGGCAACAGTTGATAAAACCATGACAGTCCCATATCCGCAACGCAGTGTTAAAATCGCCGGCGATGGGGCGTTGTTAAGTCTGAATGGGGATCAAAAAATCGGCATCGTCGCCCGGGGTGGTGTCAATGCGGCATACATTAATGTATCCAAGATCAAAGATACGGAAATCAATCATTTAATTTCGCAAACGTATAATATCTTTACACCCTTGAACTTTAAGTCTTGGTCATTCGGCGTTGATGATATGGCGGTCGTATTCAAAAAAAGAATTCCTTTTTCCAATACATCACCAACACGCGTTAACTATGCATCGGTGGATTTGGGCGAATACCTGAATAAAACACCGGGCGATAAAACAGGGATCTTTGTTATCCAATCTGGCACAACGCAATCGGCGGCTGATTATAATGACCGACGGTTAATCTTGATGACCAATATGGGCATTATTCGCAAGATTAATTCAAATGGATCATCGGCGGTCTTTGTATCATTATTAGATTCTGGTGGTCCGGCCGGTGGTATTGATGTATCTGTGTTGGGGCGCAATGGAAATACCGTTTGGACCGGCGTAACCAATGAACGCGGACGCGTGGATATTCCGGTATTAAAATGGAACGAATACCGAGGCGCACGCGAACCCATCGCGATCGTTGCACGTAATGGTTCTGATGTGTGCTTTGTCCCCTATGATGCGGGGGGCGAACAAATGGTCGAATATTCCAAGTTCGATACAGGCGGCGTTTATGCCACCCCCAATGGCGCATTGAATGCCTATGTCTTTTCAGACCGTGGTATTTATCGCCCAGGTCATGAATTAATCATCGGGGCAATTGTTCAATCAGAAAGCGCAAAATCAACCGCCGGCATCCCTGTCCGTGTCATGATCGATGATGCACGCGGGCGCAGTATCTTGGATAAAAAAATATCCCTGGGTACTGATGGCATGTTTGATGTGCGCTATCGCCTGGGGGCGGATGCCCCATTGGGGGAATATACGGTAACCCTGTATTCCATCAACAGTCGTCATAACACCAATGACGACGTTATCGGTCGGACCACGTTCCGCGTTGCAGAATTTACCCCCGATACGATGAAAATCAATACAAAAATCAATAATGCATCCGACGTGGGCTGGATTTCCCCATCAGACATGACGGCAAATGTCACATTAAATAACCTGTTTGGCACGCCGGCACAAAATCGACGCATTACCGCACGGGCGACACTAAGCCCCAGTCAATTCCGCTTTGATCAATTTCCCGGCTATGCCTTTACCCCCAATATTATTGGTAATTCGGGTCTGGCCGCGAATTCTGGGGTTGTCCCACGACCAATAACCATGGAATTGGCCGATGTTCGTACCAACGATAATGGGGATGCGGTTATCAAGATTGACTTTGATCGTTCCATCCCATCGGGCACATATGTATTAAATCTGAACGTACGGGGATTCGATGGTGATGGCGGACGCAATGTCGAAATGACCACCACTGCCCGCGTTTCTGATGCGACACACCTGGTTGGATGGCGGGCGGATGGTAATTTAGACTATATCAATCGGGGCACAACACGATCTGTGCACATTGTGTCTGTGGACACCAGCGGCACCGCCGCCCCCACAGATGATTGGCGCATGCGCGTGATTGCCCGCGAAAACTTGACCAGTTTGATCAAGGACGCATCTGGATATTATAAATATCAGTCAACCATCCGGGATCGCGTGATTCGCACCACCCCATTAACCATCCCAAAAGATGGGCAATCGGTAACATTGGATACCACGGTTCCAGGAACCTATACAATCCAGATTATCGATAAAAACGACCGCGTTTGGGCATCAATACCGTACTTTGTTGCCGGGACAAAAAATATCACCATGACACGTGACAGTGCGGCCGAATTAACAATCAAGTTAAACCGTTCAGAATACGCACCCGGTGACAATGTTGCGGTTTCAATTACGGCCCCCTATGCCGGGACAGGTTTGATCACCATTGAACGCGACCGGGTCTATGCGTATAAATGGTTTAACACCACCGACACCACATCGGTACAATACATACGCATTCCCGATGATTTTGACGGCAGTGGTTACATCAATGTGTCCTTTGTCCGGGATATCAACAGTCGGGACATCTTTACATCACCCTATACCTATGCGGTGACCCCATTTACTGCCCGCGATCCGTCACGGAAAATCAACATCACCATATCGGCACCGAAAAAGATCGAGACAAAAAAATTAAACATTGAATACAACGTATCACAATCATCACGACTGATGATCTTTGCCGTTGATCGCGGCATCTTACAGGTGGGCCGATATACATTGCCCCGCCCGTTGGCACATTTTTACCAGAAATATGCCCTGGGGGTGCAAACGTATCAAATTTTATCTTTGATCTTGCCTGAATATCGAATTTTGAACCAATTCGCCAAAACCGGCGGCGGCGATTATGATGGCGGGGCAAATGGAACCGCCCCCCAGACCAATCCTTTTGGGCGGCGCGTGGCCGAACCGGTGGCGTTCTATTCTGGAATTATTAATGCCCATGCCAATAAACCAGGTCATGTGACATTTGATATCCCAGAATATTTTAATGGTCAACTGGATATTTATGCCGTGGCGGCATCATCACATGCCGTCGGATCGGCCAGTACGAATACCACCGTCCAATCACCGGTTATGGTAACGCCATCTATGCCCTTGTTTGCCGCCCCAGGCGACACATTTACCGCCGGGGCCATTATTACCAACACCACAGATGATGCCCATTTGTCGGTGGATGTAACGGCATCAAAAAACATCCAGATCACCACCAATACCACCCACCAAATGGACATTCCCAATGGCAGTGAAAAATTGTTACCAATTGGTATACGTGCATCAGATGTTGGCCCATCGGAAATTCAATTCGTGGCCAAAACAGATGCCGCCACACCATATACCGCCAATGCCACAGCAACAATGACGGTGCGCCCGATATCCACATTTGAATCTGTTATTCGCACCGGCGTAATAACCCAAGATCGAACAACCGTACGTCGGTTTAACGTCGACATGTATCCCGACAATCGAACCCGTCAAATATATATCAGCCGGGGCAACGCCGTATGGATGCGCCCGCTGATGCAATACTTGGATCAATATGATTTTGATTGCAGTGAACAACTGGCCTCGCGCGCGTTGGGGTATGTGTTGATGCCGAATAATAAAATCTTGGGCACAACATATGACACCGCGGCGAAACGCGTTAATAACGCGATTACCAAACTGCGTGGGCGTCAAAATCCCAATGGATCATTTGCCCTGTGGCCGGCGGATGACAGTGGCGATCACACGCCGGGTGTAACGGCATATGTCACAGAATTCTTGATGGATGCACGCGACGGCGGTTTTACCGTTTCCCCCGAAATGATTTCACGGGCCGTTGATTACATGCGGGATGTGGCCGGTATGCCTGTGACAGACCAGACGGATTTATCCACCCAGGCATGGTTAATCTATCTGATTACACGGGCCGGATATGTTACAACAAATTACATCAGTGCATTCGAAGAATATGCCAACAAAAATGCACCCAATTGGCCCCAGACAATTTCGGGCCCATATATCGCAGCGGCATATAAAATATTAAAACAATCCGATCGGGCGGACCAGATACTGGGGCAATATCGGGCCCATACCGGTGCGCCAGAATATCGGTCTATGTTTAATAACACCGTGGCCAACGACGCCATTGCGGCATACATTACGCGAACATATTTTGGAATGGAAAATGATCAATTAATCCAGGCCATCCGTACCTATATCAACCGTGGCAATTATACCAGTTATACATCCGCCATGGCGATCCGGGGATTGGCCGGGAAACCGAATTCAGACCCATTGCCAGAATTTACCGTAACCGCAGACAAGACAACCATCCCAGGAAGCGTATCAGAATCCATGTGGACGGCCGACATTGCCGATAACATAGACACATTGACCATCAATTGTCCAACATGCGACACATCCCCCATGACATATACCATCATTATGGCGGGATATCCACGTCATGTGCGTCCCACCGAACAAGGCATCGAAATAACCCGTCACTATTATGACGCATCTGGCCATCGCATCACATCGGCAAAACTGGGACAAGATGTCACGGTTAAAATCACCGCACGCGCCATTGGCGACGCCGATAACATCCCCAATGTGGCCATTGTTGATATGTTACCTGGGGCGTTTAACGTCATGCCCGAAACACTGGCCGGCAATATGACCCATGGCGAAGTCCGCGAAGACCGTGTCTTGATCTTTGCCAATATAACGCGGATGGGCCAAGAATTTACCTATACCGCGACGGCTGGTATTGTCGGGGACTTTGCGGTTCCCCCTATTTCGGCGGCCTCTATGTATAACCCCGGAATTCGCGCCATTACGAATTCTTCACGGATTATTGTGACGGATGACACGGGGCGGTAAAAAAATCTTGGTTGGGATTTGCGGTGGCATCATTGCCATATGCGTTATATTGCGTATGTTTGTGATGCCACCATTGATGGCGGACGTTCCGTTTTCAAATGCGTATTATGATCGCAATGGGGAATTGTTGCGATTGACACTGGCGGCAGATGATAAATATCGATTGTATACGCCGCTATCTGAAATCGCCCCGGCGTTACGTAATGCCACTGTTTTATACGAAGATCGATGGTTTTTCTTTCATCCCGGGATCAATCCTATATCCTTGATCGGGGCAACCATTAACTATTTTACCCACCACACCCGACCCATCGGGGCATCAACCATCACGATGCAGGTTGCCCGTATGAAATACGATTTGGATACGACGCAACCAGGGGGCAAATTTATTCAAATTATCGCCGCACTGTATATTGATCTGTTCTATTCTAAAAACGATATTCTCGAAGCATACTTAAACATGGCCCCCTATGGCGGAAACATCGTTGGGATCGGCGCAGCGGCCCGAATTTACTTTGATCGCAATGCCGCCGATTTATCCCAAATAGAATCCATCACATTATCCACAATTCCGCAAAATCCGACACGACGTGGATTACACAGTCCAAATGGATTGGCGCATGTACGCCAGATGCGACAAGATCTGGTGCGACGGTGGATCAAACGCTATCCAAATGATACAGAATTATTAACCATGGCCGATATGGATTTGGATGTACGCAGTCGCCAAGAATTGCCCTTTGCCGCCCCACATATGATCGACCGATTGATCCAGCAAGCCCAACATAATGCCGCCCCCATCCCACAATCTGGGATAATTCATACCACAATCGATGCAGAATTAAATCGCCGATTAAATAATGCATTAACCCGGGAAATTGCGCGACGTCGATCCAGCGGTGTGGAAAATGCCGCCGTGTTGTTGATCAATTATCGAACCATGGAAACACACGCCTATATCGGATCAGCCGACTATTTCGACAAATCAATTTATGGCGAAAATGATGGTGTCTATGCGCGACGCAGTCCGGGTTCAACACTAAAACCATTAATTTATGCCATGGCCATAGACCAAGGTTTAATTCATTCGATGACATTACTGCGTGATGCACGCATTAACTTTGGGGTTTATGCCCCAGAAAATTCCGATAGTGAATTTTACGGTCCGGTCTTGGCCAAAGATGCATTAAACCATTCGCGCAATATCCCGGCAATTGATCTGGTGCGGCGTGGCGGGATACGACATTTTTATCAATTATTGCGTGATGTGGGTATATCACACCTGCGGCCGGTGGAACATTATGGTGTCTCGATGGCCTTGGGCGGGGCCGAAGTATCGATGGCAGAACTGGCGAAAATTTATGCCACTATCGCAAACCTGGGGCGGGTACAGCAAATTCGCATGCGTCAAGATACCCCATCCCAAGATGGACCACAACTGTTATCTGCCGAAGCTTTTTTTCTAACCCTGGATATGATGCGCCACGCCCCCAGCGGTTCGACGCGCATCGCGTATGCCCGAACATCAGACACCCCCATTGATCATTACTGGAAAACCGGTACATCATCATCTTATCGTGACGCATGGACCGCTGGTATCTTTGGCGATTATGTGTTGGTTGTCTGGGTGGGTAACTTTGACGGGCGTCCCAACAACGCATTCAGCGGGGCCAAAACCGCCGCCCCTATTTATTTTCGCATGGCAGACGTCGTACGCGATTACGATGCCGCCCGTGGTCATCCTATTCAAAATCCAGACTTTTTACGCGATGGGTTAAATGTCACAAAAATCGACATGTGCGATGATGTTGGTGGCATTGCGGGTGCGTATTGCCCGAAAAAAATAGCGGCTTATTTCATCCCAGGTACATCACCCATCGATATTTCACCGGTATACCGCGCGATCCCCATTGATCGATCCAGTGGTCTGCGTGCATGCCGTCCCGATCCCGATACAACGCAAATGAAAGTATATGAATTTTGGGATGCCGAATATCTGGATATGTTTCGCCGGGCCGGCATTACACGTCATACCCCGCCGGCATTTATCCCAGGATGTGATCTGGACACGATTTCTGATGCCACCACACCACCCGTTATAACATCCCCCGTGGATCGAACACGCATTATTATCACCGACGAAACAGATAATGCGATGGTTTCAATGTCTGCTGTAACGACCAGCATGGATAAAACATTGTTTTGGTTTTTAGATAACGCACTGGTTGGGACATCTTCATCGGGTGAAACCATCACATACCACACCCCCATTGGGGAACATAACTTGCGCGTGGTTGATAGTACTGGGACTGCCACAAAAATTAATTTTAGCGTTGCGAAATAATGACTTTATTGACATTCGTAAAAGAATTCGCGCGGCATCCTGTACAGGTCACCTGCCACAGAATCCACCAGCAGCGGCAACATTCCGAATATAAACCCTGGCATCACATCCAAAATTGCCGCCGGGGCGTTTAACCGCCGCTGCACTGTTAATTCATCACATGCGTTATTAATGCTGGCGATATGGATATTTTCACCTGTATGAATCTTCATTGACGTATTTGGTCTGATCTTGATACGACCCATTTCACCCTGGGCAAAAATAAGATCATTGGAATTATTATGAATCATAACGTCATGATTGCCGCCGATACCAATGGCACCACACGCATTTAATAGTCCCAAAATCGATAAAATCGCAATACGTTTCATGATTCCCCCCTATCCTGTAAATTTATTCCTGGGAATTATTACAGAATTTTTTCCGCATGCAATTCATATATTTCATTTGTATTATTTTTATCGTTTTTCTATAATACCCGCATGACAAAAATACCAGATTTATTTATTCGGGCAGAACATGCCGACTTGATCAAAAAACTGAACGAATGGGACATTGCCTATCACCAAAATGATGCGCCGGTGGTGGATGATGCGACATACGATGCGGCCAAGACGCGCGCATTGGCGATTGAATCTGAGTACCCAGAATTGGCGGCCAATGGGGCGTCCACCCATGTTGGCGCACCTGTTTCTGAAAAATTTACATCGTTTCAACACAACGTGCCAATGTTGTCGATATCGGACGTTTTTGATGAACATGATGTTGCCGATTGGTTTAACAAATTATCCGCACGCGATATCTTTATTGAACTAAAGGTTGATGGTGTGTCTTATTCGGCACGCTATGAACATGGCAAATTGGTCCGTGGCCTGACCCGGGGCAGCGGGGTTACCGGCGAAGACATTACCGCCAATCTGCGCACGATTGCCGATATTCCACAACAATTATCTGGGACATTTCCAGACGTCATTGAAATCCGTGGCGAAGTGTATATGTCACGTGCAGATTTCATGGCCTTAAATACTGCCGCCGCCGAATCCGGTGACAAGGTCTTTGCCAACCCACGAAATGCCGCGGCCGGATCACTGCGTCAATTAAACCCTGCGATTACGGCATCACGTCGCTTATCGGCATTTGCGTATACATATGGGGAATTGTCGTCACGCGATTGGGCCACGCAAAGCGAATATTTCGATCGATTGGAATCATGGGGATTCAAAACGACACGCCACTGGGCGCATCGGGTTGATTCTATGGACGGCATTCAAAAAACCTATAACGATATAATGATGATGCGCGCCGATATTCCTTTTGACATTGATGGATTGGTGCTAAAAGTCAATGATGTCGCCACCCAAGAAAAAATGGGCGCACGCGCAAACAGCCCCCGATGGGAAGTCGCCTATAAATTCCCAGCCGCCCGGGCGATAACCGCGCTGAATTCCATAACGATCCAGGTGGGACGCACAGGGGTATTAACACCGGTGGCCGAACTGGAACCCATTAATATCGGGGGCGTTTTGGTGTCACGGGCCACACTGCATAACGCCGATGAAATTGCACGTTTGAATGTCCAGATTGGCGATATGGTTATTGTGCAACGGGCGGGGGATGTTATTCCGCAAATTGTTGGCGTGGCCAGCACAACCCCAGACGCCAAGCCATTTGTATTCCCAGATACATGCCCCGTATGCGGCAGCCATGTTGTCCAAGATGCCGGTATGGTGGCCCGCCGGTGTGTTAATACACTGGGGTGCCCGGCGCAACGAATTGGCGAATTGGAACATTTTGTATCCCGCAAAGGATTTGATATCGACGGACTGGGGACCAAGCAGCTGGAATTATTTATCACCCGTGGCTGGATCCAAACAGCGGCAGATATTTTCCGACTGATTGCCGATCATGGCCAAGAATTGCGGCAACTGGACGGCTTCGGGGAAAAATCTGTTGCTAATTTGAACACGGCAATTAACACGGCACGCGATGTTGATTTGCACCGCCTGCTCTATTCCCTGGGGATACCAGAGGTGGGCGATGTCACCGCAAAAATATTGGCCCGTGCATTCGGCAACCTGGATAGTATTCGTCATGCCCCCGGCTGGAAATTAAAGCAGGTCGACGGGATTGGCGATGTCATGGCCGAAGAAATTGTTTCGTTCTTTGCCGATGAACACAACCAGACGGTATTGGACGATTTACTATCCCAGATTCATGTCCGTGATGCCGATGTAACCGCCCCAGTGGCGTCGGGCCTCTTGGCGGGCAAACGCGTCGTTTTAACAGGAACACTGGATAATTACACACGCGATGATGCCCGCGATATCTTGGAACGCATGGGGGCCCGCGTTTCTTCATCGGTATCGGCCAAAACCGACATTGTGATCGCCGGGGCGGATGCAGGATCGAAATTAACCAAGGCCCGCGAATTAAATATTACCATCTGGGACGAAGCAGAATTTTCCCGCGCCATTGCCGATGAATCCAATCCCATCCAAGCACAATAAAAAACGGTCCCTTGTGGGACCGCTTGCTTTTACACCACCGCAGTAACCGCACGTAATGCCCCATCCCGCGACAATTGAACCACGCGCAGCTTGTTTTTCATTTCTGAAATTAATTCTGTGCGATTGTATGCCGGCTGGGTATGTAAAATACGATCCGCAAAGGCCGCATAGGCGGCATCTGGGCTTTCTGCATGAATGGTTGTATAAAAATGATCATGCCCCGTCCCCAGCATTTCCCACATTACCGCCGCATTATCAGTGGAAATTTCACCCCCGATAATAACATCGGGCGTCATCCGAACCACCAAATCCAGCAAACGGGCATAATTAAAATCGTTCGTCTGTTCCGTACGTGACAAGACAAAGTGCACGCGATTCGCCTGGGGGACACGAATTTCCCGGGCATCTTCGACAGTGATTACACGGCTGTCTTTATCAATCAACGTCAGCATATGATTCAAAAACGTCGTTTTTCCCGTGGCGGTCGCACCACTGATTAAAATCGGGCTGCCATCATTAATGGCCGATATCAACCGTTCGTATGGATCATCTGGGCGCGTTGTATGCCGCGGCTTTACCGCCAATAACTTTTCCCCGCGTTTAAGATGATAGTTTTCAAAACTCGTCTCTGGCGCACTGCCGCCACGAATATTTAACGCCACGCCCCCGGTTACATCGTTATCGTCATATTGAACATTTGGACCGGCAATCGCACTAAATCGATGATTACCTGGTAACGTCGCATAGACGACCGGTATCCCATGGGTGGGGTTAAATGGCCGCTCGTATATATTGGCGACGGTGTGAATCAGATCAACCAAATATTGCTTGCTTAACCCCGGCGCGTCATAGGCCCCCCATGGCACCCGCGCCCCATGCAGACGCATCCATACCTGGCCCGGGTGATTGATGGCAATTTCTTCGACAAAAGATGGTCGATAAAATTCCGCCAATGGTTTCAGCAAAGATTCCAATACAACATTTGTCATTTGATATGATTTTATCATAATCGTTACTTGAATCAAAAATGTTTATTTGATAAAATTAAAAAAAAGAGAGAAAAAGATGAAGTTATCAAAAATACTTGCATTATGTTCTGTTTTAACACTGGGGGCATGCATTAATCATGATGACATGCCATATAATGTCGATGATTTTGCCATGGGTGGCCCCGATGCCCCGTTATATAACGAACGCACCAGCGGGTTTATGCAACCGGACAATCAATACGCCAATATCGATTCTTATCGGCCAAAAACCGCCGAAGAAAAAGAACGATCCAGTGCCCGTTGGAACACCGCAAGAATGGAAACCCGTTGGCAAGAATACAAGGGAACCATGGTGCGTGTTCAAATCTTGTTGGGCGATACAGATTTACGCGAAATGCGCTTGCGCATGATGCAGAACGCCGATGGAATGGATGTTGACGGGGATGCCCGTACCATTTTGTCACATGTCGCCGATTATGAAATGAAGCGCGTTTGTGGCCGTAACGCCGATAGCATTGTTATGGTCTATGACGAACCATCATTTGATGTTATGCGCCCAACCCCCTATTTTGATTATAAGATAGAGGCCGAAGGGGCCACCATGCGCGAATATGGATTCCGGTGCGTTTATCGTCAATAAATATCACCATTAACCAAAGGATCAAAGAATGAAAAAAATTATGTCTGCGGCGGCCATATGTGGCGCAGCGTTTTTAGGGGCATGCGATAGCAATGCCGGCGCAAAAAATGGTGATACGGTAATCATTGACTTTGCCGGATTCTTGGACGGCGTACAATTCCCCGGCGGTACCGCCAATGGGTTCCCATTAAAACTGGGCAGTGGTCAATTCGTCCCGGGCTTTGAAGAACAATTAATCGGGGCCAAGAAAGGCGATGTGCGTGACGTAAATATCACGTTTCCCACACAATATGTTCCCGAACTGGCCGGCAAAGATGTCGTGTTCAAGGTAACAGTTGTTGATATTCTGTGATAAAAATTCCCCGCCGTCTGGCGGGATTTTTTACGCCCCCCGCCTGTCTATTCCACAGATCTGGCATATATAATCAAAGAATTATTTGTCGGCACGGCACGGTGTTTTATCGTACGCCCCTTTTATTTCCTGTCTTTGCCACCGCATCACTGACATACCACATAAATCCCACGTCGACTGATAAATCCCATGGCATAGCTTAGCTGCGTCTGTCCTTGCGTTATGATGCGCCCCAACGTGTGATTTCTTTCCTGGACTCTACAAAGCACACAATGCGGATCCATGTTTTATGCATATTAACATATAAATCTTAATGCCATTGGCCCGCACCACATCACGGGATTTTTTACGTCCCCGGACCATCTATAATTCCATGGATCGACCCGTAATTATATATAATCAACGAATTTTTACGCCACCGTATGGTGTTTTTATTGTGCACTGCATCCACCGCATGCATTGGAAACCACAGTATATTAAAGCATATCGTCGTCAAATGCCAAATCCCCTTAGCATAAACTATTTCTGCCAATCCCACCCACCATGGCAACATGCCTAACCCGGATACTGCATTACATGATGTAATACGCAAACCAAAACAAACGCATGCCAGACATGCACGCCACACGGTCAACGCATGACACGGTGAAAACCAAACCCAAAAATTGCTATTCCCATCGAATGGCGAAACCTGACCCATAACCCTGGCTATAACGTCAATCCTTGCAGAACCATTGTGCCCTGACGCATAATGTTTTGTATTCGTATGCCATCATTCGATCCCCATAATCCCCCCATGCTTTAGGCAGCAAAATGCATAAATTCTATGAATGGCCATAAAAAATCCCGCCATATGGCGGGGGATTTTTAACGATTTGTTAACTGCAGCTCTATACGGCGATTCTTTTGCATACTGGCCGGATCATTACCCAATTCAACCGGATGCATTTCACCAAATCCACTGGGGACCAAACGCCGCTTTGACACACCGGCACGGGCCAATTCATCGGCCACCGCCGTTGCACGACGCAATGACAATTCTGTATTGTTGCGATATTCACGTGTCCCCGGAATAATCCCTGTCCGATCGGTATGTCCATCAACACGGATAATCCAATTAACATCCGATGGAATTTGATGTTCTAAATCCTTGATCACATTCGCAATCAGACGCAATTGATTTTTACCTTCGGGGGATAATGTGTACGCCCCGCTGGGGAATAAAATATCGCTGGATACAATAAAGCGATCACCATCAGGCTGGATCGTGGTGCGATCCCCCAAGGCGTTTTTGATCGCCTTGTAAAACCCAGATTGGTATTGTGTAACATTGTTTAATTCTGCAACCTTGGAATTTAATTCCGCCACTTTATCTGCCAATGCTTTGTTCAATTTATTGGACATTTCAATATATTGAATTTCTTGATCGGCGGCTTTGGCCTCTGCCGCGTTCAATGCAGCTTGCAGACTGGCCAGCTGATCGGCCAATTGGGCACGCTGCTGGGTCATCTGGGCCTGTAAATCACGCCGTTCTTGTTCCAATTCGGCACTTTTTGCCGCGTCGGCATTGGCCTGGTTTAATTGCGTGGTTAACAACGCCACCTGTTCTTGCATGTTAACACCGGCGGCCTGTAATTCGGCAACCTTGGCCTCGTACGCGGCAATCAGATCTTCGATCGACATATCAATTTCTTGCAATTCAGTGTCCAATGCATCCACTTCGTTGCTTAATTCCGCCTTGTCATTTTCCAAGTTTTCCAATTCTGCCCGCGCCAGCAATAACAACCGTTTGGCTTCCTGCTCATCAGCCGTCATTTGGGCAATTGTTTGCGCCTGTTCTTCGTTTGTCTTTTTTAATTCAGAAACAGTTTTGATCCCAGACGTCTTGTTAAATACACTGGTCGTGGTCCACAAAAATACAAAGACAATCAATAAAAAGATTAATATGATAACCAGATTGGAAAATAAATCCACAAAACCTGGCCATGAATTCGTCTTTTCACGAAAGCGAATATTTACCATAATCCCTCTCCTTTGTTTCCATCATTCTCTTTAATTAACGTTCGTTTTACCCAATGACGATACCGTCTGTTCCAGACGTGATACCGCGGAATTCAAACTGCGCGCCGCCATATCCAGCGTATCTGCATTTTCTGCATCCATGACACGGGTCTGGGCCGATAGATAATCTTCCAGCTCGCGAAAGATGGCGTTTTGGGCCAATTGCACCTGCAGACCTAAAAAACCGACAATCAAACTGCTGGCCAGTCCCAACAGCGAACTGGTAAACGCGGTGGCCATCCCCCCCAGTGGTCGCACCAGCCCTGATTGCATCGCCGTCATAATGGCATCATCTTCGAAATTCAGATTCCCAATCAGTTCTGCAAACCCACCCACGGTCAATATCAGGCCCCAAAACGTCCCCAGCAACCCCAAAAAGATCAATGTATTCGTGACATAGCGCACAGATTCCCGTTGATCTTCGAAACGATTGGCAATGATATCTAAAAAACCATTCAATGTGCGCGGGGATAATGCGCGGGGACGGGCCTGGAGAATAATTGCAACCGGGCGCAAAATACGCGGCGGTAATTGGGGACGCCGACTGCCCCCTGTGAATTGGTGCAGCCAACGATATTCCGGTAACAGGCGAAAAATATCAACAAAGCACAATCCAATCCCAAAAATCGCCGTTCCAATAATAATTCCATTTAAGATAATATTTGACGCCGCAACAACCATAAAATCGCGCCAAAACAAGATAATCCCCGTCGCCACCAACGCGGTAAACAAGGCCATTCGATTAAGATTTCTATGAAAATGTCTGGGCATATCTCTCTGCTTTTCTCTAAATGATAGTAAAAATTCATCTATCCTGTCAATAGTGATTTTATTCTTTGCCCACTATGGATCTGGATTATGAATTTAAGGCTTGATTTTATTAAAAAAACCTTCATAATGATTGACGTTCCTGCCAATGACATGGGGTTGTTGGCTGTATAAACCATAGGAAATAAAATGGCTTACTATGAAAGCGTTCTGGTTTTCCGCCAGGACCTGACCGAACCGCAGGTCAAAGAAAAAGCGGCAAAATTTAGCGATATTATCAAAGAACTGGGCGGTAATGTAAAATCCACAGAATTCTGGGGATTGAAAAACCTGGCCTATATCATTCGTAAAAACCGCAAGGCACATTACGTTATGTTAAATATTGAATTGCCGGGCAACCAAATCAAAGAACTGGAACGCCGTTCACGCATCGACGAAGACGTTATTCGTTTCTTGAACGTCCGTGTCGAAGAATTGGCAACCCAACCGTCAATCATGATGAAAAAAAATAATGAAGAGGCAGAATAATGGCAGTCCGTGCAGCAATCTATCGTAAAAAATCCAACCCGTTAAAGGGCAAGGTTATTGACTATAAAGACGTTAAATCGTTGAGCCATTATATCACAGAACGTGGTAAAATTGTCCCGTCCCGCATCAGCGGCGTTCCCCAAAAAGATCAACGCGCATTGGCCACGGCCATTAAACGCGCCCGTCATTTGGGTCTGTTGCCGTTTGTGCGCAATAACCTGGGGTAAAAAAATAAATATAACAAATTTGGGATTTTCCCTAACTTGAAAAAGGACAGATAAAATGAAAGTTATTTTAACAGAAAAAATTACAAAATTGGGCAATATTGGTGACACCGTCGACGTAAAAACGGGCTATGCACGTAATTTCTTGTTGCCGAACAACAAGGCCATGCGTTGGTCCCGTGAAAACGTTGCCATCTTTGAATCTAAAAAAGCCGAATTACAGGCCCGCCAAGATGCAACCAAAAAGGCAGCCGAATCCAACGTTGATGCGGTCAAGAACGCCAAACTGCACATGATCCGTCAGGCAGGTGATACCGGCCAATTGTATGGTTCCGTGTCCAGCCGTGATATTGCACGCATGCTGACAGAAATTGCAAACGTTGCAGTCGAATCGGCCCAGGTTATGTTGGGCTCTCCGATTAAATCTATCGGTTGCTTTGACACGAAAATCGCCCTGCACCCGGATGTTATTGTTCCGGTCAAGGTCTATGTGGCCCAGACCCAAGACGAAATTGACGCCTTGGTTGCAGGCAAGGTTCTGACATTCGGCACCAAGAAAGTCGAAGAAGAAGCAGTCGAAGAACCGGCCACCGATGCAGCCGCATCTGACGCCGAACCGACAGCAGATGCCGAAACAACGGCCGATGCAGAATAAAATGCAAAGATCAAAAAAATCCCGGTCCGCCGGGATTTTTTTATATTATCATAAATTGCAGATTGATTTCTGAATAAAATCAGTTATAATAGCGTCTGCATGCACCCGTGGCTTAACTGGATAGAGCATCGCCCTCCGAAGGCGGGGATTGCGCGTTCGAATCGCGCCGGGTGCACCAAAATTCAAACCGACCATCGCGTCGGTTTTAATTTTGCACGGGCATCCCGCGATTTGAACGCGCCGCGGTCGACTATGAGTCGGCAAGACAAACGTAGTGCAGTCGCGCCGTCACGAATGCCCCGACGGCACACGTGTGCCCAGGGAATCGCGCCGGGTGCACCAAAATTCAAACCGACCATCGCGTCGGTTTTAATTTTGCACGGGCATCCCGCGATTTGAACGCGCCGCGTTCGACTATGAGTCGGCAAGACAAACGTAGTGCAGTCGCGCCGTCACGAATGCCCCGACGGCACACGTGTGCCCAGGGAATCCGCCGGGTGCACCAAAATTCAAACCGACCATCGCGTCGGTTTTAATTTTGCACGGGCATTCCGCGATTTGAACGCGCCGCGGTCGATAATTGGTTTTGCCACCAATAAAACATCGGCGGGCACCGGGGCGGCCATTACAAATGCTATATCACCCATTATGCCCCCCGCAAAAAAACAGATAGCAATATGATCAAAGGCCCGATATCAACCAAAATAATAAAAAAAAAGCGTATAGGGACTAGCAAAAAATTTGGTTGTATCAAATAAATTTTTCTATCATTAATGGAATTTTTACCTAATAAAAACAGTTGAATTATGATAAGAATACAATCATAATTAGGCTAAGACATTAGGAATATTACCCTAATTAACGATTGGAGAAAAATATGACACATACAGCGATATGGGCGGCCATTGATGCCTTGGCCGACAAGAACAACATGACGACATCACGTCTGGCACAGATTAGTGGGATGGATGTCACATCGTTTAACCCCAGCAAGCGTTTTACACGCGGGGGCAAGCCGCGCTGGCCATCGATTGGCAGTCTCCTTAAAATCCTGGCGGCAACGGGAACCACATTGGCAGAATTTGTTGAAATGATCCCAGAAACGACCGACATGGAGCATACCACCGCCCCAAAGGCGGAATAACACGTCCCCATTGCCTTTTACATGACATTTAATTTAGAACACCAATTCAAATATTCAAAAAAAAAATCCCGGAATAACCGGGATATTTTGATTAAAATTCGGCACGGATCCCCAACATAACATTGGCCCAGAACATACTTTTTACCCCAAACCAATCGCGCGACCGATCGCCTTCTTTATCAGATAATGCCCATTTTACATTTGGAACATACATCAAGCGGGCCCCAAAATCCAAGAAAATCGCATCTGTTATTCCATATGACATCCCCCCGGCCAAGACACCCGCCACAGTCGAATTATCTTTCTCTGACTTATAAAATTGCAAGATATTATACTTGTCCAATTCGCCATAGTTCTGTAAATCTGCGGACAACGACAAATCCCCATACAAATCGGTCAGGTGCAAGACCGTTTGAACATCGGCATACCCCACCCCAAATCCGACATAGGGAATAATCTGGCGTGACGGCTTTTCAATACCATCAAAGAAATCGTAAAAGGCCATCGCACTGATGATATCAGCGGTAACCTTGGAATGAACGCCACCCGATTGAACGTTGACGATCATACCGCTGCTTAATGTTAAATCACCATCAAACATTGGCGATGCGTTATATTCACTTTCCGAGATGTGATCCCATCCCAATTCCAAACGCCATTGCGGGGTATTGGGCACAGTCCAACCCACACTGGCCCCGGCGGCGAATGAAAAATTTGAATAATCCTTGGCCGCAGGCAATGCAGCGATATCCCCCGATCCGGCCAATTCAAACATGGACGCATCGCAATCCCCACTTTCCAGGCATGCAGCATAAAACCCATCAGACACGACCAGGCCTGTTGACGGATCATAATAATAATTTGCCGTCAAAGATCCGATTTCGTTATCAACACCCCCAAAACCGAACGAACCGCCCCCACGCACAGATATTGTAAAGCGTGACCCATCATCGGCATATGCCCCCGTACGAACGTAATCACCCGCATACTGCCAATTTGCAGATGCCGGCGTTATAACCGCCACAGACAACAAAACCGATGCCAAAGATATAATATTGTGTTTCATGTTCGATATTATATCACAATTTAACGGGAACAAAAACAGAAAAATCACCCAATTCTTTGCCCCCGTGGCGGCGCGTCACCACCACAATTGAAACACATCGCCAACGTGCGTATGGGGCAAAAAAATCGTCTCTATGCCGTTCGTGGTTTATTTTTTAATGGCTGGCACTTTCGCACGCCACCCATGATGGACATCATCATGGCCGATCAGTCATATGATACAGATCAAACCGCCGGCGGCCCCAAGGTCAGAAATGTTATCAATTGCGATCGCAAACGGTTATTTTACAATATCGCGAAAAATTTCTGCGGGAATGGTTCCGCCGGTTATCTTTGAATTCATGGGCGTAAAGTCATCATTGCCCATCCAAACACCAATCACCCAATCGCGGGCCCGTCCAATAAACCATGCATCACGGTTCCCATTACTGGTTCCTGTTTTTCCGCCCAATACATGCGCCCCGGCCGCACGACGTCCGGTCCCACCCGGCCCCACCACATCGGCCAGCAGCTGGCCCATATGTCCAACGGTTGATTCTGACAAAACCTGGATCGGATCAGATGGGTTACGTTGATACAAAACATCCCCACGGGGTGTTGTGATTTTTGTAATAGAAAACGGATGAACCGATTTGCCATTATTCCATATCACAGCGTATATATTGGTCAAATCCAACAGACTCATTTCCGATGCCCCCAAGACCGTCGAATATTCCCGCCGCAACCGGTTTCCCACCCCCAATCGCGCCGCCATATCCAACATAGTATCAATCCCATATTCATGCGTTAATTTTAACGGCACAGAATTGACACTTTTTGCAAATGCGTTGGCCAATGTCATATCCCCATAATATTTTTCATTGTAATTCTTTGGGTTATAATCCCCGACGGCAAACGGTGAATCATTGACATACGATTGCGGGGTTAACCCATTCTCAAGGGCCACCAAATACACCACCGGCTTAAAACTGCTGCCGGGTTGCCGTAATGCCAAGGCGCGATTAAACTGGCTGGTCTGGTAATCTGCCCCACCCGCCATTGCCCGAATGGCCCCACCCGGTGTCATGGCCACAACGGCCCCCTGGTATGGGGAAACTTTTTGCATCAAAGTTGCAGCAACGCGTTCTTGTAATTTCTTGTCCAGTGTGGTATAGACGAACAAATCGGAATCAAATTCACCGATCCGAGAGCGCACTTCGTCCACAACAAAATCGGTCCAATAACGATAGATATTTGTATCCGGAATTCCCTTTGCCGGCCCCAGTGTTTGTGCCGCCCCACGTGCCGCATCCAACGTCACATATCCTTGGCGCACCATTTCGGTCAAGACCACCCGCGCACGTGCAATATTTTTATTGGGATTTTTAAGGGGGCTGTATGTTGTCGGGGCCTTTAGCATGGCGGCAATTTGTGCACTTTGCGCCAATGTCATTTTATTGGCCGGCGTTTGAAATAAGGCCCGTGACGCCGCATCAATCCCCCGCATTCCCCCGACCAAAGACACACGGTTCATATATAAATCCAATATCTGATTTTTATCAAAACGATTTTCCAGCCAATATGACAAGATTAATTCTTGAATTTTGCGAGAGATCTTTTTCTCTCGCGAGAGAAAGATATTTTTTGCCGTCTGTTGGGTTATCGAAGACCCCCCTGCCGCCAAGCGTCCATGCACCAAATTAGAAATCATTGCCCGCGTAATTCCACGAACATCAATGGGGCCATGATCAAAAAAACGCTTGTCTTCGATGGCAACAATCGCTTGCCATACATGTGGGGGCAGTGTCTGGACAGAAACCGGGGCCCCCATGATGCGATTGGCACTGCGTATCTCGTTCCCATCACGATCTAAGAAAGTAATGGCGGCGGGACGGGTTTCATGCAAAATCGCATCTAATGACGGCATCTGTAAAAAAACCGTCAAAACATAAATCGCCACAATTGCAATACCAACCAGGATCAGATTAATTCCCCACATCAGCATGCGCACCCGCCATGATGGTGCCTTGTCTTCGACTGATTTTTTCTGTGCTTTTTCGCGCATTATACCCAATCCCCCATTGGTCCAGTCATAATTGGATAAACATATCCGGTCGATCGGCCAATTGTTCAATCGCGTCATCGACAACATGACGATAATTCAAGAATCGTTCTTTGTCATTGGCCCCCAGATTACTAATGGCGGGCAACTTTACCGTCATGGGGTTAACATGCTTGCCATTCTTGATAATTTCATAGTGCAAATGTGGCCCGGTGGACATGCCGGTCGATCCGACATAGCCAATGGTCTGGCCCTGGCGCACATTGGTTCCAACCCCCACCCCTTTGGCAAATCGTGACATATGCGCATAAAGCGTTTCATACGATCCATTATGCCGAATCTTGACATAGTTTCCATGTCCCTTGTTAAAGCCACGGGCAACCACACGACCCGCCCCCGCTGATGGAATCGGCGTCCCGGTTGACGCACGGAAATCAACCCCTTTGTGCGCACGGGTAAATCCCAAGACCGGATGTTTGCGCCGTAAATTAAAGCTGCTGGTGACACGCGCGTTATTAATGGGCGTGCGCTTTAACGATTTAATGGCCCCATTACCGTCTTCGTCATAATAGCCGATTGTGCCATCAGATTTCCGAAAACGGTACATTTTGACATTCCCACGCAACGCCTGGAACCAAACAGCGATCACGTTACCATTGTCAACCTTGGCCCCGTCTTGATAATTTTCTTCGTACATAACCGAAAACCGCTGGCCGGCGCGAATATCACGTTCAAAGTCCATCTCGAACGCCAACAAATCATACACATAGGCCAATATCCCGGCGGGAATACCGGCCCGCTGGCCCGCGACATAAAAGCTGTCCCCGTCGTGAATTTCCCCGGCACGATAGACCACACGTGTATCCCGTTCGATATCATGGGCCTGGCAATGCCATGCACCGGTGTCATCACACGTCAATTCCACCATGCGCCATGGGCCCGGCCGAAACACCATACGCGTCACCGGCGCATCATCGGTCGCACGAATAAATTCGATTTTATCGTTATCCGCCCGCAGGGTTGACACCCCCGCATCTTTCTTTAACATCTTGGCGATGGCATCAATATCACGGGCGGAAAATCCTTGATCTGATAATAATTTCCCCAGTGTATCGCCCGCCGATACCATCACAACGGTTTCGCATTCTGGACGGACAACCGGCCCACGTGATCGATTCCATTGCGATACAACCAATGCTATTGCCGTTAATGTTAGCAGCCCCGCCAGCACCAAAACGGCCCAGGTCAACCGACGGATGGTCAGAATATTTTTTGCTTTTTCCATGTCGCGGATTATAATAGGTTCATGAAAATAAATCAAGCATTCGAAATATTACAAAAATCCGGTGGCCTGCGTGCCGCCCGAATAATTACCGAACATTTTGGAAAAATGTCCGCCATTCGTACCTATTATATCGCGCGCCAGTTGCGCCGTGGCGTCCCGGTCGCCAAAATCATTCATGAAAAATGGTTTTATGCGCTGCCTTTTTATACCAATGGGGCAACACTGGATCCACGCCCAGATACAGAAACACTGGTGGCGGCCGTTATTGCCGATTGCGGCCCTGATGTGACACCACGCATTCTGGATGCAGGAACCGGAACCGGGTGTATTATCGCCGCATTGGTAAAAAATATCCATGGCGCAACCGGTGTCGGTATTGATCGATCGTATCGTGCCACGCGCGTTGCCCGAAAAAATATGCGTCGATTGGGATTAAATGATCGGATCAAAATTTTATGGCGGGATTTTACAAATGTACCATGTGATACGCCATTTGATATCGTTGTATCAAATCCCCCCTATATCGATCGAAATGACCCACGAATAAATGATGGGGCACGCCATGATCCGGCCATGGCCCTGTATGCCAAAGATAATGGATTGGCCGCATACCGAATCATCGCCCGGTGCGCCCATAAATGGTTAACCGACAATGGAAAAATTTATTTGGAAATTGGTATCGATCAAGATAAACCCGTGCACGATATCTTTACCCAATCAGGCTTTCGTTTTCTGCGCATGGAACAGGATCTGGGGGGGATCAATCGCGTGATGGTTTTTGAACGGCATGCCCCCGGCACAATATAAATCTTAAAAAAAATCCCGCCAATTGGCGGAATTTTTTTTTCTTTAGTTCAACGCATCTTTCAACGCTTTACCCGGCTTGAATTTCGGCTGGGTCGATGCCGGAATCTTAATCGCAGCACCTGTTTGCGGGTTGCGGCCCGTTGTCGCCTTGCGCTTTGCGGTTGTGAATGTACCGAAACCAACCAAGCGAACTTCGCCTTTCTTTTTCAGAACTTTGGTAACTGTGTTAATGAACGCGTCCAAGCAAGCAGCCGCGGTCGATTTTGTTACATCAACTTCATTCGCAATTGCTTCGATCAATTGTAATTTGTTCATGGTTTTTCTCCTTTCATACAGGTTTTTTAAGGTTGTCCGGCAGATATTGGGCAATGACTTTGGAATCTGTGTCGCCCGCGATTTGGCGAATTTTTATTTATCACACCACGCTGCGGCCCGAATTCCAAGGGCATTGCCCGCCCTGCTTACCCGAATCGTAGAGAAATCCGCCCTTTAAGTCAAGTGCATAATTTACAATTGAAAAAATCATTTTATGCCTTGACAGCCGATGCCCGTACCGCTATGGCCCCAGGATCGCTTTCTTCGCATAAAATCCATTCCCCAGACGCCCCGGCAACATGGACGCTGCGAAAGTAATTCGGCGTCATAATCAGCACCGTCATAATCGCCGCCGCCCACAACAACATCTTGGTCATTTGCCATGGTTTTTTATAGGCATCACCAACAAATTTATCTTTTAATAAATTCTGGTATAATGCCCATCCCCACGAAAAGATAACCAGCAAGGCAATAAACATAAACACCATTACAATCTGACGCGTGGCATGGGACAAGATCGATGAAATTTCACCCCACACGCCCCCCGTCATCGGACAGACAAACAATGCCGACCCGGCGGCATCGGCCGGCAATGGGAAATGAACCGGCGGCATAATCCGCAATCCGAATACCGACGCCAGAATAATTCCCGCCACGGCTGCAATAGAAAACATCATAATCGGCTTCATAAATATCCCCTGCGTTATTAATAAGTCTTATTATATCATATATGCAAAAGTAAAAAAATCGCATTTTTATAAATCTATGATTGAAAGATTGAAAAATAACTTATAAAATCGCATGAAATTAAGCTAAGGAATAGATCGATGACATATAATGAAATCCGCAAGGTATTTTTGGACTATTTTGCCGCACATGGCCACACCATTGTACCGTCGGCATCACTGATCCCCAATGATCCAACATTGCTGTTCACGGTGGCCGGCATGGTTCCCTGGAAGGGTATTTTACAAGGCACCGAACAACCGTTCGCCCCGCGCGTGGCCGACGTCCAGAAATGCATTCGTGCCGGGGGCAAGCATAATGACCTGGACCAGGTGGGTTACGATGGCCGTCATCATACATTCTTTGAAATGTTGGGCAATTGGTCTTTTGGTGATTATTTCAAGCACCAGGCCATCGAAATGTCGTGGGAATTATTAACAAAAGTATTCGGTCTGGATCCCAATCGCATTATTGTGACGACGCACACATCTGATGACGAAGCCACCGCCATATGGAAAAAAATTACTGGCAAAGACGCCATTCGCCTGGACAAAGATAACTGGTGGTCGGCGGGTGATACCGGACCGTGCGGGCCATGCACAGAAATGCATTATGACTTTGGTCCGGAATTTGCCGGCGGCCTGCCAGGCAGCGCGGACGAAGACGGCGGCCGTTATGTCGAAATCTGGAATGATGTGTTTATGCAATATGACCGCGATGCCAATGGCAATTTGACCCCACTGCCGAAACAAAATGTCGATACAGGCGCGGGTCTGGAACGTGTTGCCGCCATCATGCAGGGTGTACACGATAATTATGACACAGATTTATTCCAACATTTAATGACCGCTGTTTCGGACGTTACCGGTGTTTCACGTACAGATGAAAACACACCATCGTTCAAGGTAATCACCGACCACTTGCGTGCCGTTGGATTCGCCATCGCCGATGGGGTTATTCCATCTAATACAGATCGGGGATATGTTATTCGGCGTATCCTGCGCCGCGCCATGCGCCATGGTCAGATCTTGGGTCATCGGGGGGCGTTGTTATCACGGCTGTATCCGGCATTAATTACCGAAATGGGTGATGCATACCCGGAATTGGCACGTAATGAAAAACACGTATTGGAAATTATCGAAAACGAAGAAAATGCCTTTGCCGATATGTTGCAAAACGGGATGAAATTGCTGGATGCCGAATTGCCAAAATTAAACAATAAAATACTGCCGGGGGATGTGGCGTTTAAGCTGTTTGATACGTATGGATTTCCGCTGGATCTGACGCAAATGATCCTGCGCGATCGTGGGATCGATGTTGATACCGCTGGATTTGATGCCGCCATGCGTGAACAAAAAGAACGTTCACGTGCCGACACCAAAGGAACGCGGGTTCTGTGGGAATCCCAAACCCAATTAAACGCAACAGATGATGCGGCAAAATATGCCCCATCGGATATAACAGCCACAGTGGTATCAATCCTGCGTGATGGCGAATTCGTCACGTCTGCCGACGCCAACGATACAGTTGAAATCGCGTTGGATAAAACGACATTTTATGGCACCCAGGGTGGTCAAACAGGCGATTCGGGCACCCTGTGCCGGGATGGTGCCCCCATCATGACCGTGACCGAGGCCGCCCGCGCCAACAATATTGTTATACACAAGGGTACCTTGACCGCCCCGATTGCGGTTGGGGACATTGTCACGCCCGTTGTTAATGCAACGGTACGTCAACAAACCGCACGCGCCCACACGGCAACCCACCTATTACAGGCGGCATTACGCACGGTCTTGAACGAAGACGTCGAACAACGCGGATCCAAGGTCAGTCCTGATTCTGTTCGATTTGATTTTTCATTTGGTCGTGCCATGACCCCGGACGAAAAACAGGCGGTCGAAGATCTGGTGAACAAATGGATTGCGGCCGATATGCCGGTGGCGCACGAAGAAATGTCAATTGATGCCGCCAAAGAACGCGGGGCCATGGCATTGTTCGGCGAAAAATATGGTGATACAGTGCGCGTTATTACGGCGGGCGATGTGTCATGCGAACTGTGTGGCGGAACCCATATTGATCGCACCGGTGAAATCATTCGCGCCAAAATTAACAAAGAAAAATCTATCAGCAGTGGCATTCGCCGCATTACCATGTCGGTTGGAACACTGGCTGAATAAAGAAACGCCCCATGTGGGCGTTTTTTTATTCGATAATTTCAGGTAAATCATCAAATATTAAAATCTGTGTTATTCATCATCATCCATCCCGGCACGGGGGTGGGCATTGTTATAGATTTTTGAAATTTCGGCCATATTTACCCGCGTATACAATTGCGTTGTCGACAATGACGAATGCCCCAATAATTCTTGCAGGGTACGTAAATCTGCCCCATCGGACAGTAATGCCGTCGCAAACGTATGACGCAACGCATGCGGCGTCACATAATCTGGCAATTGCAAATAATGACGCAACTTTTCAACCACTTTTTGCGCCATTCGGGCCGTCATTACATGGCCACGCACACTGCAAAACAAAGGATCATCGGGCCCATTGCCATCCGGGCGCACGGCAATGTATGCATCAATTGCGTCATAGACCGCCGGCAAAACCGGAATTAGACGCTCTTTGGATCCCTTGCCCACAATACGTAACGTATCTGGTCGGGATGCCACATCACGATTGGTCAGCCCCAATGCCTCTGACACACGTAACCCGCACCCAAACAGCACCACCACCAACGCCCAATCCCGGGCGGCAATCCATTGACAATTTGAATCAATCACAGAAATGGCATCATGCATATCTGCGACATCTGTTGATTCAATGGCCTTGGACAGCGTTCGTGGCACCTTTGGCGCGGCGATTAATTCAATATATTCGTTTTGGATTTGATGTGTTTTACGCAAGAATTTATAAAACGTTCGCAACGCAGCCAATGCACGTGCCGTAGATTTATGTGTCATATGACGCCGAACCCGGTCGGCCATCCATGCCCGAAAGACCGTTGTATCGGCCGTCCCCATATCATGGGGCAAAATATCCGCGCCACGATATATGGCATAAAATTTTAACATATCGGCAATATCACGCTGATATGCGTTAATCGTGTGCGCGGAATATTTTTTTACACACGCCAAATAATCTAAAAATTCGGCGATAATATTATTCATTTAATTTCAAAAACCGCAGATACGGATACCGCCACTTCGGTATCTTTGGCCACGATACCCCCCGCCGCAAATGCAGCATCTTCGGCAACCGCCAACTTGGCCGAACGCAGATAATTCGCCGTCGGTCGAACCACATTATTGGTCGATGCCCCATATTCAACCGCAATCATTTTTCCGGCATGACGTCCATCCCCTGCGGCCAAGGCATTTGCCCGTGTGCGGGCATTTTCAACCGCCGTCCCCAAACACTTTTCCAAAATTGGTTTCATGGTTTCCGTGCTGGTAAACATGCGCAAGTTTTCGGTATAAACATTTTCCAGACCGGCAAACTTGGTCAAGACCGTTTCAATTGTTTCGATATTATCGGCCGAAACTTCAATGGCGATTGTTGTTTCAATCCCCAGCTTGATTGACTTTTGCGCAGTGCGATCCCATTCGGTTTTTTCATACGAATCAAATTGGGTCGTTTGTAATTTTACATCCAGCGTTTTCAAATACGCCGTCATCGCCGCCACTTGGTCACTGGCCATCTTCATTGATTTTGCCGCATCTTTGTCCAATGTTGTCACGCGCAAAGTAATCGCTGTACGATCTTTTGGGGCCGTGGTCAGACATTCCCCCGTCACCGCAATGGTGCGCAGTTCACGATTAGATGTACCCACCCACGCAATAACCGCCGCAGCGGCAATCACACTGGCGGCAACAAGTAACGTTTTTTGCATTTTTCTCTCCTTTTCTTGATGTAAATTATATTTTCCTAGCCCAACATGGCATGATGAACGCGATCATATGTCTGGGCGGCCACTGCGCGGGCACGCGCCGCGCCATCGGCCAAGATGGCATCAATTTCCGATGGATTTGCCATCAAGCGTTCATATTCATTTCGCACCGGTGTCAAGACCGCGTTGATCTTGTCAAATAAAATGGTCTTGGCCGTGCCGTATCCCATCCCGGGGGTCATCAACTTTTGACGAAAATCTGCGATTTCGTCGTCTGTGGCAAAGTGCGTATATAATTGAAAGATCGTCGATGTATCCGGATCTTTGACATCGTCCGGTGTCTTGGAATCTGTAATAATGCGCATAATTTTCTTTTTCAATTCATTTTCCGGCGCAAGCAAGGGGATGGTGTTGTCGTACGACTTGCTCATCTTGCGGCCATCCAGCCCCGGAATAATCCCGGTGCTTTGCCCAATCACAGGTTCCGGCAACTTAAATACATTCCCATAGATATGATTAAAATATCCGGCGATATCACGTGCAAATTCCACATGCTGCTTTTGATCTGCGCCACATGGTACAATATCTGTGCCATATAATAAAATATCCGCCGCCATCAATACCGGATAGGTATACAGCCCCATATTCACCCCGGCATCTGTATCCAACCCAGCCGCCATATTTTTATCCATGGCGGCCTTGTACGAATGGGCACGGTTCATCAATCCCTTGGGTGTGACATTCATCAGCATTGTTGATAATTGCGAAACCTGGACAATATCAGATTGACGAAACAAGACCGCATTGTTCAAATCCAATCCCATCGCGATCAGCAGCGCGGCAATTTCGTACGTATGTTGCCGAATTTGCGCAGCATCATGAATAATATTTAACGCATGCAGATCGGCAATGAACATAAACGTGCGATTTGAACGCGCCATTTCAATCAACGGCTTTAAGGCACCGACATAGTTACCAATATGTGGCGTTCCTGTGGGTTTAATACCGGTTAATACAATTTTTTCTGACATAATAAATACCTTTGTTGTTCTAATTCTAATATGTTTGTTGTGAAAATAAAAGAACGAAATTTATTCGTTTATATAATATGAACAGATTCAGGCGGCAATGCGCCAGCAATCAAAACCAACAAAGATTAAATTTGAATCAATCACGTTCTTGATTATATAACATCATCCCCCCATGTAAAGTGATATTTATCCCCCCACAAATAAAAATCCCCGTATGTTACGGGGACAGAGACACTTAGAATTGGGTTTCAAATGACAACAGGAATCGCTGCTCGCGGTCATATTTGTTCATCTTTAACGGCCACCCCCAAGAAAAGTTCATGGGCCCCATCGGTGTATTCCAATAAATACCAACCCCCGCAGACGTGCGTAAAGACTGATCAATATCATTAGATTGACATTTATCCCCAATACAGAATACATCTTCATCCCGCGGCGGCTTGCCCAGTATACCATAATCCATAAAGACAAATCCTTTGACCTGGTATTCATCGGGGATAAATATCGGGAAATTCAACTGGGTCGATCCATTAAATTTCCATAGTCCACCCAACGAATAATTGGTATAGAACCAATTGCGGCTGCCCACACCGGCCACATCAAAACCACGCAATGATTCCCCACCCAAGAAATAACGATATACACGCGATACGTAATCCCCATCTAATGGCTGGATATATCCAAAATCCAACGAAGACCGTAATTGCCACCGATCATCCCAGAATTTTATCATACCAATCACATCGGCACTGTATCGCATAAATGTTTCTGTGCCCCCAAAGCCGGTATAGGACACACCAACATTTCCCACCACACCTGTGTGGGTATTTTGTTCAAAATTTGTATGTAAATTATGATACCGCCAATTCGTTCCCAACGTATACAAATTCGCCGCACGCCATCCCGACGATTGCAGATCATAATTCTGGTCAAACGATGCCGATAGACGCAATGTCTGGGTCCAATGATCGGTCAAACGCCATCCCATACGACCCGATACCGCCAAAGAATCACGATCGTACCCAAAACTGCCCAATGAAGAATAGTTATACATGGTATACGACACATCAAACCCGGCCGATAATTGACGCCCGAACAGATACGGTTCGGTAAAGCTGAACAAGGCCTGCCGCTGATATTCGGCAATTGATCCACGCAATTGAACCGTTTGGCCACGTCCCATAAAGTTATTTTCGGTGATCCCCGCATCAACCATGAATCCATTAATGTTGGACCATCCCAATCCACCAGATAATTCACCGGTCGGTTGTTCTTCGACCTTGACATCCAGATTCATCATATTCGCATCGGCAATACGACTGGGGGTCATCTGGACATCTTTGAAATAACGGGTACGCATTAACCGCTGGCGGCCTTCTTCGATTGTCTGCAAAGAAAACGGATCGCCGGCCCGCATGGGTAACAGCTGCTCTATCACGCTATCGAATGTGCGCACATTTCCCAGAATATTAATGGAATTCAAATAAATTCGATTTGTCTTTTGAATTTTGAAATCCAGATCAATTGTGCGTGTATCATCATTTTTAACCGGGATCGGATCCACACTGATAAACGCATAGCCATAATCAGCCACCGCGCCACGCATCGCATTCATCGTTTCTTCGACCAGATCGACATTATACACGTCACCCTTTTTCATCTTGATCGTGCGCATCAAGACATCATCAGGGACATCTGGAAACGGATTGGTTATCGTTAATTTTCCAAAATCATAACGCGGCCCTTCGTCTACGGTAAAGGTAACCGAATAATAATCACGTTCTGGGGTAAATACGCCGGCGGCATTTTTAACCTGGAAATCGACATAACCATTACGCAAATAAAACTGGCGCAGCATCTGCTGGTCATACAAAATACGATCTTCATCAAAAACATCAAATTGCGTCATAAACCGCCACCAGGCATGCTGGCGCGACAAGATTTCATCCCGTAATGTCCGACTGCGGAATTTTTTATTCCCAACAAAGTCAATCTTGCGAATATAGGTGGGATGCCCTTCTTTGATTTCATAAACAACATTAACCCGATTATCCGACAGCTGGATTTTTTTCGGTTCAATTTTTGTTCCGAAAAAGCCCTTGCGCTGATAAATGGTTAACATGCGCTGAACATCGGCACCAATAACAGATTCATCGTATGACGCCCGTTCTTTTAACCGAATTTCTTTTTTAAGATCATCGGTGGAAATGTCATCATTACCTTCGACCGTTACCATGTTGACGGTTGGGGCCTCGGCAATATTAATTTTCAAGACATCCCCAGACATCCGCACATCAATTTTTGAAAAATACCCACTTTCACGCAGTTTTTTTGCCGTCTTGTTTACCCCTTCGGAATTCAAGCTGTCCCCAACCTTAACACCGGCCAGAATACGAATTGATTCGGCATCCATACGTGAATTTCCAGACACATCAATACGTGAAATCGTGGCCCCAACCGCCACGCCCGGCACAACCGCCGCCGCCATTACCGATAAACAAATTGATTTATATTTCATCATATGTCCATTTCTGATTTCATAACCCAAAAACGCGAACCAAATCATTCCACATGGTCAACGCAAACATCGCAATAATCAGCCCCCATCCGCACATAATCGCGATTTCCATCCCGCGGCCAACTAATTTCCGACGCGTCACACCTTCGATAATCAAAATCAACAGATATCCCCCGTCCAGCACCGGCAACGGTAATAAATTAATAACCCCTAAATTCACCGACAGTAACGCAATAATCGACAAAAATGCGAACAGCCCCATGGCCATGGCCTGGCCAGAAACCTCTGCAATGGTGATAAATGATCCCAATTGCTTTGAAGACCGTTCCCCTGTAACAATCTGTTTCAGCACCACCAACAGTGTTTTGGATTGATTGTATGTTTCACGCGCACCGGCCCGAATGGCACCAAAAAATCCTTTTTTGCGAAATTCGGTTTTGCTGCCGTCGGCAATTAGTCCCCACCGTTCTGCCGGACTTAATTTCACCGAAACCAATTTATCCCCACGCAGCAAAAGCACATTGGCATCACGATTGGCGGCCAATTCTTTGGCGATAATTAATTCCCCCCAATTGGTAATTTTTTCTTCGTCAATGCGCATAACTGTGTCACCTGGTTTTACCCCGGCATGAAAGGCAACGGATTCTTGGATCACTTGGCCAACCACAGGTAATTGCACATTTTTCGGTTGAAACATAAACAGTGCCGAATAAATCCCCCACGCCAAAACAAAGTTCATAAATACACCGGCGGCAATGATAATAAATTGCTTCCACGCGGGTACAGACAGATAATGACCACACTTTTTATCCGCCGGCAATTCATTGAATTTCTTGCGATCAAACATATCTTCTTGGCCATAGATCGATACATATCCCCCCAAAGGCAGCAACGCAATCTGCCACACGGTACCACATTTATCACACCATTTAACCAAGGCCGGACCAAACCCAATTGAAAACTTGTTCACGCGCACACCACATAACCGCGCCGCCATAAAGTGCCCCAATTCATGAACAAACACCACCACACCCAAAACAATCAGTAATGCAACAATGGTTAAAATAATATTCATCTTCCTTGTCCTTTTCCTTTATCCCTGGGCGGTGGCGGGGCATGCCCTTGATCGACGATCCGTTTCAAAATTGTGCGCACCACTGGATGCTATATAACTATTTTTTAACCGTTCGTCTATTTGAAAGCGTTCCCATAATCACCCATTTATAACATGACCAGCCATATTAACGGCAACACATAGATCCAGCCATCAAACCGATCCAGAATTCCCCCATGGCCCGGAATAATACGCCCAAAATCTTTGATTCCAATACGCCGTTTGATCCAGCTGGCGGTTAAATCACCATATTGGGATAGCAATGCCACACTTATCCCGATCCACATCAATTGTGGCATAAATGTGTCTGTGCCCAATAATCCATAAAGCACAGATGCAAATGTCCCACAAATAATCCCAGCGATTTGCCCAGACCATGTCTTGCCCGACGACAAGCGTTCCCACATCTTGTCCCCACCAATTAACTTGCCAAACAACCATGCCCCCGAATCAGCCGCCACAATCGTCATCAGCATCAGCAACACAATCCATGGCCGATTACCAACATGACTGATCGCGACCAGCACCAGCACCAGCCACCCCAGAAATGCAACACATATCGGGGTATTTTGATGCGTTAATGCCGTATCACGATGACGGTACATAACCATAATAAATTCAACAATCATCATCACCGCAATCGCACACCCCAGCCAGCGTACCCCGGGCAACCCATAATGTTGGGCCAATGCAGCCCCCAACGCAATCAGGGTCATCCCCCCTGCGGCCAACAGACGCGTTGCCCCATTTGATAATTTTGTTTTCATTTTTTCTGTCCTAAATAATTCGCTTTTTTCCCGCCACCATAACGCCGATCACGTGACGCGTATTCATCCAAAGTCTGCTGCCACAGGTGCTGGCTGCTGATGAATTCTGGCCAATGCTGGGGGATGAACATTAATTCTGCATACGCCAATTTCCATAACAAGAAATTAGAAATCCGGAATTCATTACTGGTCCGAACCATTAAATCAATTGGCACCAATTCCCCGGTATCCATGTATGATTCAAATTCTTCACGTGTAACCGGAACACCGGCGACAATCGCATCATTTACGGCATTAACAATTTCATCTTGGCCACCATAATTTAATGCAAAGACCACCGTCCCAGCAGTATTTTCAGCCGATTCTTGTTCCAATCGATCACACAATTGCGCCAATTTCTTGGGCAACCGGTCACGCGATCCCACCACCCGATAACGCAGATTCTTTTTAACCGCATTCTTCAAATTCTTGCTTAATTCCGTCTGAAATAAATCCATCAGGAATCCAACCTCTTCATCTGAACGGGCCCAGTTTTCTGTCGAAAAGATAAAGAACGTTACCGTCGTCACGCCACGTGCAATATACCAATCAACCAGGTTTTCAAAATTCTGAATTCCTGCCTGGTGCCCCATTAATGGTGGCAGACCACGATCCTCTGCCCAGCGGCGATTCCCATCACAGATAAAGGCAATATGTGCCGGTACACGTGCCGGTTTCTGGGGGATATCCTGCTTTTTTCTTGCAAATAATTTTAACATTTTGCGCCTGTGTTTTCTTTTAGATTGCTGATTATTATACCGACATGATGTCCGTTTCTTTTTGACGGGCGATCGCATCTACTTCGCCGGCACGCGCATCAAACACTTTCTGTAAATCGTCTTCGTAACGCCGCTGATCATCTTCGGAAATTTCTTTATCGGTGACCGCCCGCTTTATCTTGCCCATGGCATCTTGGCGAATGTTACGCATAGAAATTTTTGCTTCTTCGGCGTATTTCCCAGATACTTTGACCAATTCTTTACGACGCTCTTCGGTTAATGGGGGCAAATTCAAGCGAATAACACCACCCGCCGTCATCGGATTTAATCCCAGTCCCGAATCGCGAATGGCCTTTTCAACGGCCGGGGCATTGGTCACGTCCCACACCGTCACAGACAACGTCTGGGTATCCGGTGCAGACACAGTCGCCACCTGGTTTAGCGGCATTTCAGCCCCATAAACCACAACACGCACCCCGTCCAGTAAATGCACCGATGCCCGCCCAGTGCGCAAGCCGGCATATTCATTTTTTAATACATCAATTGTTTGAAGTGTCTTTTGTTCAACTTCGGATTTTAATGCGGTATAGTCCATAAATATCTCCTAAAAAAATAACTTATAAAAAGATTAGCAAATTGATTTGACATTTGGCAAGAAGAAATATAAAATAGCATCTTGTAATGGGGTTGTAGCTCAGTTGGTAGAGCACTTGCATGGCATGCAAGGGGTCGTCGGTTCGAGTCCGATCAGCTCCACCAGAAATTATAAATGCACCAAACGGTGCATTTTTTATTTCCAGTGTTCAGACATAACTAAATCGTTGCAATCTCGATTTTTACTGGGTCGTACATATAATACATATGACCGCGTAAACCGCTTTGCCTTTATAGATGCCTGGCCATGGTCAATGGGTGATTACAACCATCCGCGCATGTCTGACGGTACAAGAAAAGAAAACATCAGCACCGCATGCACAAACATCTTTCGGTTTATGAATATTTTTTAATGATGATAAAAAACCGGCCATAATGCCGGTTTTTATTTTGGGATGGGTTCGCCCTACTTTACCTTGGCCAGGCGGGCATTCTGGACACAGGCATACCATCTATCATCTCTGACTGTATCAATGTGTATGTCCATTAATTTTCCCAATGTGCGCCCATGCGCCCAGCATGATACCAAGATGCGTACAGCCCAAAAGAAAGAATTATTGGACATCGTGCCTGTATCTGCCGCGTCACTGGTTCGATCAATTAGTTTCTTGGTTAATTTCTTGCCTGCTTTCATTTCTATTTGCATTAATTTTGCCCATTGTTCCGCATAACGAATGGTCATCGCACTATACATATCAGAATCATTCTGTTTTTTATACGCCGCATAGAAATACGGATATGTAACCTTAAATTCTTCATGCGCAATGGTGTCCAAAAAGATTTTAACCCGATGCTGCTCTTTCAAATCGCGCAATTTGTCACGCATTTGATTTTTTCTTGCGACGTCAGAATTCTGGTACAAATAACATTCATAATCATACTTTCTGTGATAATTATTAAGAATTTCTGATACACTCATGCCTGGGGTTACATTGATCAAAATATCATTAAATTGAAATTTGACCAGGCGATTTTCTTTGCACGCCTGACCCAGTGCCTGCTTGGCCCACGTCTCAATATCCGTTCCAAGAAAATCACAGCTTGACATAAGGCGCGGCTTGTAATTAAATTTTTTCATTTCGACATCCTATTTGTTTTCATTAATAGTTAGCTTAACATCAAATGAAATATATTACAATTTTTATTTTTTATAAATAAAGTATCTAAATAATGTATCATGGCTGAGCATAACATAGAATTTCTGCTTGCAAATCATAAAATATCCTATATACTAACCTGACGTATGGCGGGCGTAGCTCAGTTGGTTAGAGCACCGGTTTGTGGTACCGGTTGTCGCCGGTTCGAATCCGGTCGCCCGCCCCATTAAAATTAAAAGCCCGCCTTGTGCGGGGTTTTTATTTTAATTCTGGACGGTGTCGGATGAGAACCGACCGGTTCGACAACGTAGTTATCGAGAACAAGCCCCTGCGCCGTTCGAGATATACGCAGTGGAAAGGGACCCGCCGCATACGCGGTGGGAATTACAATCCGGTCGCCCGTCCCATAATAAAAGACGCCGTATGGCGTGTTTTTTTATGGGATTGCGGCACCGTGAAGAGAACCGGCCGGTTCGACTACGAGTAAGCGAGACAAGCATCGCGCAGTCGAGTGCTAACGAGTGGTGCGCGCGCAACGCAGCGCGAACAATACGAAGATATCATGCAATGCATGATATCGAAGGTACCCGGTCGCGACAGCTCATAATAAAAGACGCCGTATGGCGTGTTTTTTTTATGGGATTGCAGGTATTGACTGCATAAAAAAACACAGGGCAATGCCCTGTGTCCGTATTCTTATTTATCTTGGACATCCATAATGGCGGTAAATGTTGCCTCTGCGACTTTTTTATCGCCCACCATGGCGACCCCATGAAATTTATACAGGCGCATTTTTGACATGACCAATTCGACGTGTAATTCCAGCACATCACCCGGCATAACCATATGGGAAAACTTGATCTTTTCCATTGTGGTAAAGTACCCCAGTGCACTGCCGTCTGTGATTCCCAAATTCATCAATGCGATAAAGCATGCGGTTTGGGCCAAGGCTTCGACCTGTAAGACGCCGGGCATAATGGGTTTTCCCGGAAAGTGACCGGCGCACCAGAATTCATCATCACGTACATAATGAATACCAACACCTGATTTATCATCAAATTCACGAATTTCATCAATCAGGCGCATATGGCCGCGATGCGGAATAACTTTTTCTATTCCTTGTGCGTCTATCATAATTTTATTCTCCTTTGCTTTTATTTTACTTTGCGTTTTTACGCAACCACGCATAATGACGCATAAATTCAATTCCTGGGCCCGCCGGATACCCCATATATCGGGCCCCTGGGGGCACATCACGCATCAGACCGCTATTTGCGCCCACCTCTGCATCATCACCGACCTTGATTCCATTGGCAATACCAACATGTCCTGCCAATAAAACACGATCCCCAATAACTGCACCCCCGGCAATCCCAACGCCAGAGGCCAGAAAACATTCAGCCCCAATGACCACACCGTGCGCCACCTGGCACAGGTTATCAATCTTGGTTCCATTGCCCACACGCGTATCGGTCAAGGCACCACGATCAATACACGTATTGGCCCCCACCGACACACGATCCCCCAGGACAACACGTCCTGTATGCGGAATAAAGACATTATGACCATCTTGACGGGTATAACCAAAGCCATCTTTGCCAATAACTGCGCCGGCGTGAATTATACAATCGGCCCCGATTGTTGCATTTTCAATGTGCGCCCCAGATTGAACAACTGTGCCCCGCCCCAGTGTAACATGACGCCCGATATAGGCCCCAGGATAAATTTTAACATCTGGTTCAATCACTGCGCCTGATTCAATCGTGGCAAATTGCCCAACATAAACCGTTTTTTTCTGGCGAAAAAAGACACCACGGGCCACAACCGCCCGACGCGAGATCCCAAATCGTGGCGGTTCACGATACAATTCGCCCAAGATTTTTACAATATTTCCCCGGGGCGTATCGGTAATCAACAATGTCGCACCGGCGGGTGCATCATTAACCTGGTCCGGCTGTAATAAAATAACACTGGCACGGGTATGACGCAAAACATCGATCGGCAATATTTTGAATGCCGCACTGTTTTGTTCTGTTGAATAAAACGCCAGCTGGCCCGCACGTGCATCGGCAATGGGGGCCACCCCACGCACAACCACGCCCGCATCCCCACGCAGGGTCAAACCAAACTTTTCTGCCAATTCACCGGCCGTAATTTCTGTTCCCGCCGGTGTAAAAAAGGAACGTAAGAATTTAAGCATAGATCGATTATACGCATAAATAATTGAAATTCAAAGCATAAAATGCCCCACCCCATGGGACGATATTCCGCATATAAAAAATCCGCCCAATGGGCGGACCATCTTATTTTTTCTTTTTCGTCGACTTTGCGGTTGTTTTTTTTACAGAACGCGGTTCAGATGCATTTTTGAATTCTTTGTACAATAATTCAATGCATACATATGCCACCATCGCCGATGCCGCCGTTATTAATCCCGGCAATAAACCATCAGAAAAGATCGCAAACAGCACAATCGCCACCGCCAGTGTAACAGTGTATGCGATATTACGTGCCAACACGCCGACAATTTTATCAAATGTTTTCATGTGTTCCCCTTTGTTCTTGAAACGTTTTTATTATATCAGAAAAAAGTCCGTTTGAAAACGACAAAGAAAAAGACCGACAATGTCGTCGGTCTTTTTAAGTTCTTTGGTAATTTATAACATCACTTGGCCACCCAAACGCGCCGATGACGGAATGGGCCCAAACGATGAATTACGATTAACATAGATATTGCCAGTGACGACAAAATCCCCGCAAAACTTTAACATACCAACATCACGCAAGAACAGATTGCCGTTAATATATGCCCCACATGGCAACGTGTATTGACGCATATTTTGCAGATAAACATTGCCCGACACACGTACACCCGGCGTTAACATCGTATCACCATAACGTTTGTCCACAATAATATCCCCATACATATCATATACCACCGCCGCAGGTTCAGACCGCACAACCGTCACATCTGATTCTGGGATATCTGGCGATGCCGGCATAACATGATTCCCCCGGCGCGCCCGAACATGTTTGGGGGCCGATGTATCTGTCACAGTAATCTGGGGACGTGGTGTTGATTTAACAGATTCGGCCACATCTGAATTAACAACCACAACCGTTTTGGGGGCCGGACGCGTTAAATCCAAAATCAACATGGAAAATAAAACAATAATCGCCACTAACAGGGTTAAATTCACCATCGCAATTAAATCAATACAACGTAACCATGCCCATACCGCATGCACAGGACGCATAACCATATCACGTACACGACGTGGTTGCGGGTTGGATTTGCCGCGCATGGCACGTGCCTTGGCGCGTTCAACACGATGCTGGGCGATCTTCATTCTTAATTGCTTGAACATAATATTTTGGCCTTTTTTTATTTATTATGTCCAAAATATAATATTTGTCAAACAAATTGTCAAGTAAATTTGTCAAAAAAATATAAAATTCAATAAATACTTGATTTTTATGAATTGAATCTATAAAATCGGTGCGCTGGGTAATCAGAACTGATTAATGCAGACGGTGCAATTTGGTCCCGTTTGATAATAAGGCTTCTGTTTCTTGCCTGGCACCAAAAAACCAAACAAAGGATATAAAAATGGCAAGAGCTGGTGCAAAACGCAGCACACGTAAATTAAAGATTAGCCGCCGCCTGGGTGTTAACCTGTGGGGCCAGGCGAAATCCCCTATTAACAAACGGAAATATAAACCGGGTCAGCATGGGCCAACATCACGTGGTGGAAATTCTTCTGATTACGCCAAACAGATGCGTGCCAAGCAGACATTAAAAGGTTACTATGGTAACGTTGGTGAAAAGAAATTCCGTGCATATTATTTAGAAGCAGCCAACATGAAGGGTGACACCCCCGATAACTTGATCGGTTTGTTGGAACGTCGTCTGGATGCGGTTGTATACCGTGCAAAATTGGCCCCGACGGTCTTTTCTGCCCGCCAATTGGTCAGCCACGGCCACATCTATGTTAACGACAAACGCGTCAAGATCGCTTCTTATCAGGTTAAACCAGGCGACGTCATCACGGTCAGCGACAAGGCAAAACAGATGCCGTTGGTTGTTTTGGCACTGGAATCTGCAGAACGCACAACACCGAATTACATCACGGTCGACAGTGCAAACTTTGTGGCGACATATGTACGTGTTCCGTCTTTCGAAGATGTCCCCTATCCGGTTCAAATGTCACCGGAATTGGTCGTCGAATTCTATTCACGTTAATAATTATCCCGGGTATATCCCGGGATTTTTTTCATGCCAAAATCAACAAATGCGTTTTTTCTTGCATTTACAGACCGATTGAGTATCATAAATACGGTTTTGAGAGAGAAATTGGATATCAACAGGTATTCGATACAAGATAAATTACACCCCACGCGTCATATGAATAATACAACACAAATGGGGTAAATGCCCGCGTTGCCACGGATTCACTACGAATAAAGAATATTCTTTATTGGCAATGGATTGACGTGGCGACGCGAAATATAAAACCATAGACAAAGGATAAAATATGGTAAAAGTACGTGACAAGGCGCAACCTGCGCCAAACCCGATGGTGGCCCCGGCCCCCGCACAAAACAGCGCACCGCGTCATGAAAAAAAGCGGTCCCGCAATACGCCCAAGACCCCAGAAAAAATTTCTGGAATGCCGACCGCAGAAAACGATAACAACGACGAAAAAATTTACTTTATGGCATTGGGTGGTCTGGAACACGTCGGCCAGAATATGTACGTTTATAAGTACAAAGGAAAATACCTGATTGTTGATTGCGGTATGGGATTTCTGGAAGAAGAAATTGGTGCCGGCGATGTTCAATATTGTGACACATCATGGTTGGAAAAGCGAAAAAAAGACGTGGTTGGCTTTGTCATAACCCACGGCCACGAAGATCACATTGGTGCGTTGAAATACATCTGGCCGAAATTCAGAAAGCCAATTTATTGTACCCGTTTCCCGGGCGAAATCATTCGCCGCACATTCGAAGGCTGTGAAATCGATTTCAACCCGAAAAAAGACATTATTATCACCGATCATAATGGCGATTCTTTTGATATCCCACCGTTCCAGATCGAAACATTCCATGTTACCCATTCCGTACCAGAGGCACAGATGGTTATCATCAAAACCCCGGCGGGCAAGATCTTGCATACAGGTGACTGGACATTTAATGATGACAATCCACTGGAACCGACCACAGACTTTGCGCGTCTGCGTGAAATCGGATCCGATCCGAAATTGCTGGCGGTGATGTCGGATTCGACATCCATCTCGCGCCAGTCGAAACAAACGACCGAAATCGAAGTTCGTGATGCCTTGACCGAAATTATGAAAAATGCCCCAGGCCGCATCATTGTAACGGGGTATTCGCGATCAATCGCGCGTATCAAGATGTTTGCGGCGGCAGCCCGTGCGGCGGGACGTGTTGCGGCGATCAAAGAACGCAGCAATCCGAATCCTGTCCCATATGTGGGATTGCCAGAATTCCGCGAAATGGGTATCAAATTCGGATATCTGGATAAAGAAGAAGTCTATCTGCATTCAGAAATCAAAGACTTGCCGGCTTCAAGCCAAGCAATATTTTTAACAGGATCCCAAGGGGAGCAGTTTGCAATGTTGACCCGGTTATGCCGTGGCCATGTGAAAGAAATGAAACTGCAACCGACCGATACAGTGATATTCAGTGCGATTATCATCCCGGGCCGCGAACAAGATGTTTCATTCTTGTACAACAAATTGGCACGCATGGGAATTCGCACGCATACCATATTCGACACCGATCATGTCCATGCCAGTGGTCATGCCGGCCGACCAGAATTCGAACGCTTTTATGACATGGTTCATGCCCAAGTCGCGGTCCCAATGCATGGGGATTACATTAACGAAATGCTGAATGGGAAAATGGCGATGGAACGTGGCGGATCCAAGTTTATGATGGTCGTCCATAACGGTGAAATGATCGCCCTGCGCGATGGGGCCGAACCCTATGTAACAGAAACGGTTCCAACCGGTTTTGTCGTAATGGAAGGGGAAACCGAACGCAGTGCCAACGACCAAGTCTATAAGAACCGTAAAAAAATCGCCACAAATGGGGCGGTGTTCGTCACCTTGACCGTGGACAAGCGCGGCTTTCTAAAAGCTGTCCCCGAAGTGTCCAGTGCCGGGATCTTTGAAACCGACACCACAGGATTTATGAAACGCCAAATTCAAATCGAAATCACCAAGGCGATTGACGCATTATCCAAGGCCGAACGCAAAGACCGTGACAATCTGGTTCGTGCGGTTCAAATCGCATCAAACAAGGTTGTTCGTGCGGCGTTGGGGCCAGACAAAAAACCACAATACAGTGTGCATTTTGTGCAACGATAAAAAAATCCCGGAATTTCCGGGATTTTTTTTATTATTCACGCCCAAATATCAAGAATAAATAAAAAAAAAGCGGGGGCACAACACTTTGGTCTGGAGAGAGAAAACGTTGACGCCCCCATCGGGTTACGATAAAAATTTTGGGTTGTGGGAAGAATTTTCAAGGGATCAATCAATCATTTCACGCACGGCGTGAAAAATCAAAACTGTATGTCCAAATCTGGACGTTCCTGGAAAGGCCTTCTAAACCCTTGTAACAATCGTTTTGTCCTTGTTACGGTTTTGATTATATATGAATCAAAATCGGATTGCAAGGAAAATATGAAAATTTTCGTTTATAAAGATTTTTCAAAAACGCATAATTTATTTTTGTTTTTGCATGGCGATCTGTTTATTTCGCGCCCATTTTTGTTCAAATTCCAGGTTACGTGCCAACCCACGTAAATGGGGATAACGGATAAAAATCGGATCTGTATCCCATAATTCAATAATTGAACGGCCAACAATCCGTTCAACGGCGGCAATATCACGCCGATTACGTTCCACAAACGCATCCCCCAACAGTGTGTTCATCACCGTTTCGAAACCAACATTCTTGGCAAAATAATCAACCAACCACTGGGCCGTCTGTTGCCGATAGGTATCCCCAATCCCCAGCACGCCCCCCACCCCATGCCGCAATCCTAACAGAATAAGCCATGCGTGCATTCCGACCGGAAAACCCAAAATATAATAACAAAAAACAGCCCGATTAAAACGCTTCATATCTGATCATCTATGCGGCATAGCATAACACATTGCATTCTGGATAAAAGCGTTTTTTTGCGTCCTAAACCCTTTTTTATGACAATATTAAGACATAAAAAAATCCCCCAACCGGGGGATTTTGAATTCTTATTTGCAGCCACCAGTTGCATTACCGATGATCTTGGAAATAGAAATATCCTTGTGCAGCAAGAAATCATATTCACAATTGCCAGATTTATAAGAACCTGTGCACGCCGCCAATGTCATAACGGCAAACAACGCCAACATAACTTTTTTCATTGTACTTTCTCCTTTGATATATGTTTGAAAAAACATATGGGGATTATATCCCAGGTATAAATACATTTCAAGAAATTTATAACGCGCCACGAATCCAATGAATCCCATCATTACAAATAATGATCGCATCAAAACGGGCATCACCCGTCCAGCCAATTTTGGTTAAATATGTTTCCGCACTGCGCCGCAGGCGGATCGCCTGGGGACCTGTGATGGCATAAAATCCATCCGTAATATTCGGGCGACGTTTTACCTCTACAAAAACAATCAGACGTCCACGACGGGCAATAATATCAATTTCGGCACGACCCGTATGACGCCCAGTAATATAGCGTGACGATAAAATCCGAAAACCGCGCAGACGCAAATACCACCGCGCCCGCCATTCGGCCATTATTCCCGCCCGATAAGATGTTAAATCACTAGAACGCATATGGCTTGGCAGAAAAGTTTTCACGTGCCTGCTGCACATTCTTGGCGGCATCGGTCGCATTTCGGCCCATATCCACCAAATCCAACGACCCATAATATGCCGTCATCATGGGATCATAGGCATTGTTTGTCGTCACCCATTTATCTGTTCCCGAATTGGGGGCCCCGAATTTATCCAGAACACTTTGCCAAAATGCCAGAATTTTTTTATCGCGCTGATGCTCGAACTTTTCGGCGGCACCGGGTACTTCATTAACATCATTGGTATAAACAACACGCCAAACAACGTTATCGGTCGCATTGCTGGTGAAATAAACAACAATTTCTTCGCCCGTCGTTTCCCGTACCAAATGCAATTCAGATGCATAGAGCAAGCCGCGATTGCGCGCCAAACTGTTAATACAATTTTCTAATTCAGATGGAATGATAATCCCGCTTTGGCGGCATTCATAATCCAGATTGTATTTCCAATCCTTGTGCAGGGTATACACAATGCTGTTCTTTTCACGTGGGGCGTATAATCCCTTGGTCTTAAAGAACAAGGTCTGAACATCTTCGAATGGCATGCCCAACATGACGCCCGCAATATCAAATCCCGCCACATTGATTGACCCGGCATCCATATTCATTTTTACCGGCGATGCCCCAATATCCCCATCACCCCCATCGGTAATAGCAAAATCTTCGAAAGAAAAGCTATCCACCGCGTGGGCATGCGGAACCACACACATCAAACAAATCAAAAAAAACAAATATCGCATCATTTTCGCACGCCCCCATTAATTATGATTTTGCGCAACCGCATCAACGCGAAACCGAAAGATCGCCGCCGGGTCACCACCATCTTGCAAATACTGGCGCACGTCAAAGCGCGTCCCGTGCATCTGTTCGCGCAATTGCTTTTCAAAGGCGATTTTCAAATATAATACCCCGCGTGTCACCACCGGCACCAATGCCATATTATTTGGTGCATCCCATGTTTTTAATTCATAGGCAACGGTCCAATAATCACTGCCGGCGGGCTTAAAAATCTGTTTGGCAACCCGCACCGTGCGCAGCATCCGTGAACCGACCATTTGCTCTATTTCTGGGGCAACCGTGTCCACCCATTCACGAAAAACATTTGGGGCCGCCAAATAGGACAAAATGCTGCCCCGGCGGGTACGACGCGCAATATTTTCAACGTCGGGCGTCACATAAAAATATTCTGTTACAAACCGCTGGACCAGCGCATCCATAATCGCCCCATCACCCATTTGATCAATGCTTAATGGAACCCCAATCCGATCCGCAGACAGATTATTCGGCTGGAACACATAGGGTTGGACCGCAAAATCATTACCAGCATTATAAATACCGCCGGCCAAATAAAGCATCCCAAACATCGCCGCCAGCATTAAAATCCCGAAAAAGATCCAAATCACCCGCTTCATCAATTTATCCGATATGCATTAAAGTCTGCAATGTAATACCCCATACTGGACGGGAAATCATTCAAATGACGCGCGACCTTGATAAAAACATCTACATCAAAGTCGGGATTGATATTCGACAGAACCCGCGCACGCACACGCCATGCGCCACCCGCATCAGATACATCCCCCATCGGTTCAATATGCATGGTTGTCATGTCTATGGTCCATGTTTCACCCGCCGCCGCGCGTGCCATATAGTCATCACGCACGTTATAGGTAAAACGGTTATAGACATCGTCATTGCTGGCACAATAAAGAACGCATCGCCGTGTCCCAAACAATACCCCATTACCCGACAGACAATCTTCGGGGCTACATTTGCCCCAGGCGGCTTGATTTTCGTCTCCTTGGGCAGAGATATTCAGCCAATTTTCAACAAAATTTCCAACAACTGATTCTTGGACCGTCCGATTTACAGAATAATCCAGTGTCGGCCCTGTTCGCCCAACAACCGTCCATGCCCCCGTATCACGATTAATAGAAATCATAAACGGATCCATCTGACGCGAATTAACCACCCACAGCAACAGTGCACACACACATACCGCAATCATAAAAACGACCATTGTACAAATAGCCATCACCCGGGACAACGCGATACGCCGCCCGGCCGGAAATACAGATATATCAAAACTTGCTGGGTAATCCAATCCGTCCGCCCCCATTGTTGGGTATTGAAAATCATTAACCCATTATCCACCCATGTGGATAGACCATTAACCCTGGAACACCATGATACAGGCGCACGGGCTTAACTTTAATTCATTAGTGTCATAGCCCACGCCAACCGGTTCACGGTCATACACTTGGCCACAACCGGCCAATGCCAATGTGACAAACAGTCCGAAAAAAAACTTTTTCATTGATATTCCCCCTTGCTCTGTCCCGTTGGAAACGCGACCTTTATCTGATTATAAGAAAAATCATTCAACCCCGTCAAGCCAAAACATTGGATAAGACAAGAAACAACTTGACAACTTTCAAATAATGTATCAAAATATTATCATTATATTAAAAAAGAGATACAAAAACCAAAATGTCAGACGTAGATCGAAGTATTTGCAGCAACGTATCGCTGTCGTATTTTGACAAATCTTATCAAATAAAAAGTCGGCGCAATCGGCCATTGGCAAACATTTATATATCGACATGCAATCATGACATGCCGGTGTTTGGCACAATGTACTTTTTTCATGGTTATGGCGGCAGTCCGATCGAACCATGTATGAAAGTGCCAATGCAATTGGCCAAAAGTAATGGATTTGATGTTGTTGCCATCGAAGGTGTTGATCTGTCCGCCACCAGCGGGACCGAAAAACAGCTTTCGGCAATGACACTGGCCCGGCAAAAGGTGGTTATTGCCCGCGCTTTACAGTTTTGTAATGACATCACCGAACTGAACCAGGAATACCGTATATCATGGGTTCATTCCATGTCGGGACGGGCCATGACGGATTTATGCGTTTATTCCCCGTTTGTACGTAATTATTTCAATGAACACGTATTGGCCAACCCCTATTTTGTCGCCCCCAGCCGCGTTCGCATCTTGTTTGACAGAATGATGCGCATCGACCCAACTGGGCAAACATGGTTGCGCTTTATTCACAAAACATCGACGAAATTCCGCACCATTGAAAATGTTCAGTATCAGTTTCCGGCATCCCTGTACAATTTGAATGTGCCATTACCTAAGGCATGGGCGTTAAGTCCCAATGACATCGCCAGCCAGATGGCCACCCTATTGAACGGGAATTATGTTACATTCTTGCTGGGGACCAAGGACGACATGGCAGAATACGATATGAACATGATATATTACCAGGCATTGCCCACATCGAACAAGAATCTGGTCTTGATCGATGGTGGTGATCATGCCTTGGAAAACAGTATTGCCCAACTGGCCAATGCATCCCGTCAAATTTTACAAAATATTCAACAACGCCGTCTTGATAACACACGTCAACAGGCATAGCTAATTAAAAAGGACCCATCATGCAATCAGTAAAAACAAGGAGACAATTCGCCATCACCCAGGCAGAACAAGAATACCAAGCTCATCGCCAGGCCGTTCATGGCATCATGATGGAAATCAAACCATTGGCAGACGCCGCCCAAATGATGACCAATCTGGGCGATATTTGTGATATTACATCTGATATCCAATCTGACCGCCGGCGGTTGACCAAAGAAATCACTTGCACCATCGCGGCATTAAGAAAATATACCCAATTATTAATCGTTAATCGGGGTGCGCGGGGATGTGACGCAAAAATTCGCGCCCTGTTGGCCCAGCAATCGCACTATACACAATTACTGCGTGATTTATCGGACGCCCCGCGGCACGTATCACATGTGGATGGACAACGCTTCTCGGGGAATGTGTGTGCACAACAAGAACTGGAAGAATTGATCACCACCACCCAATCGGTTCGCCATCTGATGCCGATGCATTTGCGGTAATCTGGTGAAAATCCTATGAATTTCCGCCCCAATGGGGCAGTTATTTTTGATGGTTGCATTTCTTTTATCATACTGATATGCTGGCAGTTGCTTAAAAAAGGATTTTTATGTCAGCCAAGACAAAACGTATCTTTAAGAAATTAATCAGTTATTCTGGCGTGTTCTTTTTCTTTCTGGCGGCGGCCATGCTCTGGTGGCAATTACGTAATTATAGCCTGATGGACATCGCCCACGCCATTATGGATATCCCGGCACGTAACCTGGTTCTGGCGTGCGTGGCATGCGTTGGGGGATACTTGGCGTTGGCATTGTATGACTATCTGGCATTAAATTATGTCGGCGAAAATAAAAAGATCGCATGGTGGAAATGGATGCTGGCCGGGATGCTGGGGTTTGCCATCAGTAATAATGCCGGCCACGCCGTGGTTAGTGGCGGTGCCATCCGTTACCGGCTCTATACCCGTTGGCGCGTTCGCAGTGGGGATATTGTTCGTATGCTGACCCTATCTGGCTTTACCTATTTCTTGGGGGCCGCCGCAATTGTCGTCTTGGGTTATTTTATGGTCCCGCATGAGATATTTGAACGCTCACCAACATTGGGAATGGGGCTGCATTGGTTGTTCGGGGGCTGCTTGGTCGCCATTATCGCCTATTTTGTGGCGACATTGCTGTTCCAACGTAAAACATTAAAAATTGGCAATATGTGGTTCCAGGTACCCACCACAAAAATGGCCCTGGCGCAAATGTTATTGGGGATGACAGACAGTATTTTGGCCGGATTGGTGCTCTATTTCTGTCTGGTATCGTTTGTTCCAATTCCATTTGGCACCTTTATGGGTCTGTTTGTTATTGCGCAAACCACCGGCGTATTCAGCCAGGTTCCCGGTGGCATCGGCGTCTTTGAAACAATTTTTCTGGCGGCATTTCCCGATGGCGTGGACAAGGCCGCGGTTTTTGGGGCCATGTTGGCATACAGAATTATTTATTACGTCTTGCCGTTAATTGGTGCGGGGGGACTGTTCTTTATCTATGAACGCTGGTTGCATGCACGGATGCGCCGCTGGATCGATGATGCCAAACAGAAAATCGACGACGCCCGCCAAAAAATGCCCCGACTGGGGGGACGCCGGGCGCGGAAATAATCCCAAATGGCCCAATAGAATAAATTTACCTTGCGTGGGCGATGCCACCGTGCTATGCTATATAATATATGTATCACATGGGGTAAATTGGGTGTTTATCTTACAGCTAATTTTCATAATTCGACGTGCGCTGCTGGGTATCTTGGCGTGTTTCCTTGGCATGGGCTGGACCGCCCCACAGGAACGGGTTATTTACATGGGATACATGTCAAAAACCAAAGGATTACCAGATGTCAAAGAAAATTTATGTGGACGCAGTCCACCCGGAAGAAACGCGGGTGGTGGTGGTCGACACCGCCAACAACCGTGTTTCGGATTTTGACGTTGAAACAACGACTAAACCCCAAATAAAAGGGAATATTTATCTGGCCAAGGTTATTCGCGTAGAACCGTCATTACAGGCGGCATTCGTGGATTACGGGTCGGGCAAAAATGGATTCTTGCCATTTTCAGAAATTCATCCCGATTATTACCAGGTTACCCCAGAACAGAAAAAAAAGCTGCTGGAACTGGCACATGCCAATATCGTTGATGACGACGATGATCCCGATGACGAAGGGGATGAAGTCGCCGAATACGATGATCATAGCGCGGGCGAAGACAACAAAGAATTTGCCAAACGCGCCCGGGAATTCAAAATCCAAGATGTTATTAAGCCAAAGCAGATCTTGCTGGTTCAAGGGGTCAAAGAAGAACGTGGCCAAAAAGGCGCGTCAATGACAACCTACCTGTCGCTGGCGGGACGATTTGCGGTGCTGATGCCAAACTCGCGCAAGCGCAACAGTTATGGTATTTCTAAAAAGATTTCTGACAAGGCCGAACGGGCACGCCTGCGTGATATTTTGCATGGATTGAAAATCCCAAAAGGAATGACAGTCGTTTTGCGAACCGCGGCGTTTGGCGCATCTGGCGAAGATATTGCCAAAGATTACGATTACTTGGTCAACCTGTGGAATGAAATCCGTAAAACCACGTTGGAATCGGTCGCCCCGGTAACCATTCACACCGAAGATTCATTATTGCGTCGTGTTGTACGTGATTTCTTGGCAGATAAAGACGATGTCCTGGTTATCCAGGGCGAAGATGCCTATGATGCGGCCCGCGAATATTTTCAGCAGCTTTATGGCCGTGCCCCACGCAAACAATTGGTTCATTACAAGGATGCAGCGGTACCCTTGATGACCAAGGCCGGGGTGGAAAAACAACTCGAAGGGTTACATGGCCCATATGTCACATTACCATCGGGCGGATCACTGGTCATTAATCAAACCGAGGCAATGGTTACCATCGATGTCAATTCATCCCGCGCGATCAAGGAAAAAGACATCGAACAAACGGCCCTGAATACGAATTTAGAGGCGGCCGAAGAAATCGCCTTGCAATTACGCCTGCGCGATTTGGCCGGTATTGTTGCCATCGATTTTATCGATATGGAAGAAGAAAAGAATAACCGCAAACTGGAACTAAAAATGCGCGAAGTTATGAAACGTGACCGGGCACGAACCCAGGTGGCGAAAATTAATAACTTTGGTGTCTTAATGCTATCGCGGCAACGCCTGCGCAGCAGTTTTATGGAATCGTCATATGTGGCCTGTCCGCATTGTATGGGCGCGGGTGTTGTCCCGTCGATCCAAACGGCGGCCATTATTATGTTCCGGCACTTGCAAGAAAAACTGTTGGCGAAATCGGCCCAGAAAATCATCATGACGGTTCCGACCGATGTGGCAATTTATCTATTGAACCACAAGCGGGCCGAACTGGCCGAGATGGAGGCGAAATTTGAAACAGAAATCGTCATTGTTGGTGACGACAGTCTGTTAAACATCGATCAATATTCGATCCAACGTGTATCCCCAGAACAAAACAAAACCGAAGAAATTCTGGATGCACATGCCCCATCAACAGATATTAAAAAGAAAAACCCACAACACATGGATGCGAAAAAGACAACCATGAATGCCCCACGTCGGCGTCGTAAACGCGCGGCACCTAAGAAAAAAACACTGTGGCAGAAAATTGTTGGTTAAAAAAATCCCCCATCCGGGGGATTTTTTTATAGCATTTATTTGATCACCGCCCCTTTGATCAAGGTAACGTCTTCTTTGATTCCATCAATTTTCAACTGTAACTGGCCAATACCAGATTCCAATATGGTCGTTCGGTTTTCCAGGGATGTTATACGATGCTCGTTGCGGGCAATCTCGTTCAGGGCGGCATCCTGGCGTGCAACCCAGTACACCATGCCGCCCAAGAACGCGATTAAAAACCAACTGTCACGCAGAATATCGACAAAACCCATAAATGTTTGTTCTTTGTTGTTCATGTTTTTTGCCCCCGCGTTATCATTTGTTCAATCTGGTGAACCAGCGCACGTTGCGCCTCTATGCTGCGTAATTCTGCATCCGACGCCGATGGGCCCATCCACCGTTCTATTGTAATAGTGCGCAAGTGGTCGATCACCGCCCGGCCCGACGCACTGGAAAACGTGCGCGCATATTCACGCGCAATATGGTCATTGGTTGACATGGTGCTTTCCCCCTTTTTTGGCTTAAATCAAACTTTCTTCGCGAACCATTTGGGCAATCGGGGCAATGTATTTTAATTCTGCATCACTATGCAGGGTTATTTTATCAATCACACCGCGACGTGACAAGATCTGAAGCCCACGATCCACCATCGGTCGGATAAATTCATGCAAGATTCGCCCGTATGTTGCCCCCAGAATACGCATCATATCCGCATTACGCGCCATAATTTCTGTGGCGGTCATTTCCTTTTCACTTAACAGCCCCAATCTGTCGGCCAACAAGGTATGACGAATACGATCCCGTAAATCTTTTAAGATAATCTGAGACACATCAAAATCCGCCCCCGACGCCAATGGCGTCAGCCCCGAAGACCCAACCGCCTTTGGGATAATTGCCCCCGGCGTTAAATTAATATTAGACAGGTTAATTACCCCATCATCATCGGCCTGCCATATACCAGAAACAGCGATTGTTGCATTTTTCAACACCAATTCGACAACCTTGTTCGCGGTCTTGATATCTGGCAACGCCCGCAGAACCGGACCACGTCCATAGATTTCGCCACTTAACACAGACCAACGAAAGATAATATAAGGGTTGGTTTCAAATGTTCCCCGCGAAACAATGTTGTTTTCGATATCACCACCGGCATCCAACCACGCGGTAAATTCTGTTCCCACCAGACTTTGAACCAAACGCAATGGCATATCGGGATTTTCACGTATGGCATCCCGTAAATTTGCCGGTGGCGTCCATGTGGGATAGCGTTGCATCACTTCCTGGGCCGGCATAGATGTCGTATGAAAGATTGCCCCCGGCAAAATGGCAATGTCTGACATCGGAATGGCGGTAAAAGAAAATGCCGACGCCGCCCCAATTGGGTTTTCAGACATAAACAAGCACGCTGTCCCCAACACCACCAGATCTGTGTAACACTGGTGAACCACGGTATAGAAATTAGAATCATTCAAATGCGCCCGCAAAGCCTGGGTTGCCGCCGCGGCATCGGGGGACGCATCGCTTTCGGGTACCAGATTCAGCCACAACGATTCTGGTGGTGTCAACAGTGTATATATCGACGCCGCCAGATTGTCCACCGCATCCGCGGCGGTTGCATCAAACAGCATGGCCGCATCATCATCTGATGTCGGCATTGTGTACCGCATGGCCGCGTCCCATCGATTGATCCAGGGACTGCGCATATCCAAGGCCTTTTTATAAAGATATTGCAGATTGTTTTGCATATTGTCATCCTTTGCTTGATTAAACTTTGAAATTTGTTGTTGCGGTAAAAACCCGCGGCGGACCAATTCCCCCACCCCGCACCGGTATCGGGGTTATCCGCATGGCCCCGGCTAAGGCATCCAGACCGTCATCATGCGCCGCACCACCCATGGGGGTCCAATCCGCCATCTCGGCGCACAGCAAGCTGGCCCGAACGCGGTTATGCATGTACAGACGCCCTGTGGTCAATACCGGTTCAATGCCATCTAAAATCCGGGTCTCTTTGTTTTGACTGTTTGTGATTTTGATGACATTTATCGGCATCGACCGACGCGTCGCCACATCTCGCATAATTTCTGGTAACGCATTGCCAATGCCATTGGTTTCTATTGCAATGCGACGTAATCCGTGCCGTGCCATGAAATCCAAAACCTTGTCGCATTGATGCGCCAAAGGATGCAGATCATTGTCATCAACAATCATATACATGACATCATGCACAAAGATGCGCCGATTCTTATCATCGCGATAGATCAGAATACAAACACTGTTGTCCCCACCATGGCGACCACCCGCCGGATCCCAATATGCCGCAACGCCTGTTATCACCGCATCACCGATCTTGCCTGTACGGGCGTCAAATTCATCGTCGTATACCCGCAACGCCGCTGGATCCAGCCGCGCCCGATCAGTGGGCACAAAATTTAACATCATTTGTGCCGAAAAATGCCGGGCCCCAACCGTCATCCGCAATTCGTCTATCTTTTCCAGCGGAAAAACATCTGGCCACGCTGGCAAACCGTCATCATCAACAATCGGAATGCGTAATTGTTTATATCCACGCAAAAAAGGCGTTGAAAAAGCAAATTTTTTATATACCATAGTGGTCATGGACTTTACTCCCAAAACTTTACCAACGAACTTGGATGCCGAACAGGCCGTACTGGCCGCGGTGCTGATGAACAATCGCGCCTTGGAACGGGTATCTGAATTTTTGCGCCCCGAGCATTTCTCGCATCCGGCACATCAGGAAATTTTCAAGCTGGCTCAGCGTCAGTTTGCCGCCGGAATCCCGTTTGATATTATTACTGCAAAAAACTACCTGGACCAGCAGGGAACGCTTGAATCTGTTGGCGGGGTCGATTATTTAACGCAGCTGGCCGGGGCCGGTGCAACAGTGGTAAACGTTGACCAATACGGCCGCATAGTTTATGAAAATGCACTTCGTCGCGACCTTATTAACATCGGTCAAGGTATCA
>CATNBF010000002.1 GCA_950096895.1 uncultured bacterium
TCAAAGCAAAATGTTATATTGCGATTTGATTTGCACAAGATAGCAATATGATCTTCGGTCAGGGCCGTCCCAAGTGGGGCAACCGTTTCGGGAAATCCGTTTGTCTGCATGCGGATGGCGTCAATTTGACCTTCGACAACAATGCTGCGCCCCATGCGGTATATGGCATCGCGCGCAAAGTTCAGGCCGAATATCGTTTTGCGCTTGTGAAACATTTCTGTATCAGTGGTGTTAATGTATTTGGGTTCTGACCCGTCCAATGATCGCCCCGAAAAGGCCACAACCGCGCCATTAGCGTTCATAATCGGGAACATTAATTTATCCCGGAAAAAATCATAAAGGCCGTATTCACCCCGCCGACACAGGCCCGTGGCGATAACAGCATCTTGCCTGGCGTTGGCAAATTTGTTGGCAATAATGTTGCCACGTGGCGCGTACCCGATGCGGTATTTTTTTATCATCTCGTCGTCAAAGCCGCGGCCCCGAATGTACGCCAAGGCATGTGCGCCGGCATCGGTAAATAACGCTTCTTGATATAGCTTGGTCGCAGATTCAGTAATCGATGTATAGGATTCTTCGGCCGCGATTTGCGTGGGGGATTTGGGCTTGTAATCTGGCATTTTTATGCCTGCCAGATTGGCCAGCTCCTTTAACGCATCGCGGAATTCCATGTTGTTGGTCTTCATGGTGAACGAAATGATATCGCCATGTTCCCCACATCCAAAACAGTGGTAAAATCCTTTTTCTTCGTTGACCGAAAAACTGGGCGTCTTTTCATTATGAAACGGGCAGCAGCCCCAGTAATTCAACCCCTTTTTGGTTAACGGTACACGACGGCCCACCACGTCCACAATCGACAGACGCGTACGCAGTTCATCAGTAAAATTATTGTTGTACGTGGCCATTGATTATCGTTGCAATGCAGATTGTACATGGTTAAAGAGTTTTTTTGCCATCCATCCCCGGAATACGAATGCGTGGTGTTCAACGCTGACCGAATATTTCGGCATAATATTGCTTTTGGTTTTAACGGCGTCTACTTGTAAATCTGCAATATCTGTACAAAAAATAGTTCCCACCTGAACCCGGTTATTGTTTGTTGTTATATTTTTAGGCGTGTTGAACATTAATTTTACAAACAATAACCGTTTTTGCAACCAATACTGATTCGCATTTATCAAATAACGTTTCATTTTTTTGCACCTTTTTTAGGTCGTATTGCCGGCTTTTTATTATTAATCAATTCAATGGCGGTTTCTAAATCCGGTTGCGATTTTACCGAAACATTGACCTTGTTCGATGAAATATACGCGCCATAACGCCCTGTCGGGTAATAAAAAATCATTTTGCCGGTTGTGGGATTTTCGCCGATTTGGGTGGGATCTGCCTTGGCCGGTGTATCGGCATTTAACAATTCTTGGGCGATTTCGAGCGTGATGCTATCCGCGGTGTATTTTTTTGCCGCCGCGTTTTTTGTCCCGTTTGTGACATAGGGACCGTATTTGCCCACCTTGAACATAATCCCATCACCCAGATCCACCGAATTTGTTGCCGGTGTTTGCCGGCCTTTTTCATCATTTTCATCGGGTGTCACCGTCCCGGTGTTATCCAACCGCGCGGTATAATGGCATATGGGATAATTGGTGCATCCCACAAATGCCCCGTATTTCGATAGCTTGATCCCCAGTTTTTGCCCACATTCTGGACATGTATCCATTCCCAATGCCCCCAGATGCGATGCCATTACCATATTAATCTGGTCAATAATGTCGGTTGTCTTGATGTCGCGGGCCCCATCAAACATTGCCTTGGTCGGTTCCCAAAATCCGGTTAATGCCGGCACTTTTTGCATTTTACCATTTGATACATCGTCCAATGTGTCTTCGGTCTTGGCGGTAAAGTTCACATCCACCAAGTCCGCGAAATATTTTGATAAATAGGCCGCAATCACCCATCCCCCAGGGGTCGGATGAAACCGCCGCTGTTTATCCTGTTCCACATATGCCCGATCCACAATTGTCGACATAATGGTCGCATATGTTGATGGCCGGCCAATGCCCAATTCTTCCAGTTTTTTAACCAGTGACGCTTCGGTATAACGGGCGGGCGGTTGGGTAAAATGCTGATCCGGGGTTAATTCGGTGATATCAACCGCGTCCCCCACCACCAATGGGGGTAATTTGGTCGTTGTATCATCATCGGTATCATCTCGATCTTCGATATATACAGTCATAAATCCATCAAATGTACGGGTTGTCCCCACACTATGGAAGCAGGCATCAATGTTTTTCGGTTTGATATCAACCGCCACACTGTCGAATTCGGCGTTGGTCATTTGGCACGCAATCGTGCGTTTCCAGATTAAATCGTACAATTTCGCCTCGTCCCCGGATAATCCAGCGGCCGGTGCATCAAAATGCGTTGGGCGGATGGCTTCATGCGCTTCTTGGGCGTTCTTGGATTTCGTAACATAGATATTCGGTGATTTTGGTAAATACCGATCCCCATGGGTGCGTGTGATATAGCCGCGGATTTCCGTCACCGCGTCCGCCGATAAATTCGTCGCGTCTGTTCGCATATAGGTGATAAGCCCTTGTTCATATAATTTCTGGGCCGCCCCCATTGTGCGCTTGGATGAAAAGTAAAGTTTGCGGGCCGCTTCTTGTTGTAACGTCGATGTTGTGAACGGTGCCGCCGGTTTTCGCGATACTTTCTTTTTCTCAATATTGTCAACAAATGCAGCAACTGGTACCTGGATGGCAGAAAGGATTGTATCCATCTGTTGTTTATTTTCGATGGTCATTTTTTCAATTTTCTGACCATTAAATTGGGACAGGTTGGCATTGAACGTTGCATCATTTTTAACGCATGTGGCCCCCAAAGACCAATATTCTTTGGGTTTGAAGGCTTCGATCTCCTGCTCGCGGTCAACGACCAATTTCACCGCAACCGATTGTACGCGTCCGGCCGATTTCCCCAGATTTCGCCGCCACAGCAAGGGCGAAATCCCAAATCCAATCAGGTAATCCAACGCGCGTCGCACCAGATAGGCATCTACCAAATTCTGGTCGATTTCACGTGGGTTTTCAATGGCCGCCAAAACCGCTTTTTTTGTAATTTCATGGAATGCCACGCGATAGACACGTTTGCCCGCCAGCAGTTTTTTTGCCGTCAGAATATCCAGCAAGTGCCACGCAATCGCTTCTCCTTCGCGGTCCGGGTCAGACGCCAGGTAAACCGCATCGGCTTTCTTTAATTCATCGGTAATTAATTTAATTTGTTTTTCTTTGCCCGGCATAATGGCCCAGCGCATGGCAAAATTGTTTTCGGTATCTACACTGCCGTTTTCGGGAACCAAATCGCGCACATGGCCCACCGACGCCACAACGCGCCAACCCGCCCCCAGGTATTTTTCAATGGTTTTTGCCTTGGATGGAGATTCTACGATTAATAAATTCATTTCTTAACTTCCTTTGGCCGATAATTGTTGGTCTTTGTGGATATGTGCATTCTGGCACAGGCCGAATCCGAACATCAGGGATAACAAACTGCTGCCGCCAAAAGACATCAATGGCAACGGTACCCCAACAGTCGGCATTAACCCCAAAACCATGGAAATATTTATAAAATAATAAATGAAAAAGTTCAACATAAATCCAAAACAGATTAATTGCCCAAACCGATTGCGGCATGTTTTGGCGCACCAAAATAGAACCATGATTATAATCATATACAGTGTTAATAACCCAAATGCCCCAACGAAACCAAATTCTTCGCCAAGCATAGTAAAGATAAAATCTGTCTGCTTTTCCGGCAAGAATGATTGCTGGGACTGGGATCCGTTCATGTATCCTTTGCCGATAATACCCCCAGACCCAAAGGCGATTTTTGCCTGGTTAATCTGATATCCGGCCCCCCGGGCATCATCGTCTGGATTGATAAAGGTGATAATTCGTTGCCGCTGATAATCATGCAGTCCCCCGAACCACACCACTGGTGCGCACAGCGCGGCCAATATCGCCCCAATTAAAAACCATTTCTTGTTTGCCCCGGCAATATAAAATATACCCGCCGTAATCATCCCCAGCGACAGGGCCGTTCCCAAATCCGGCTGTAATACAATTAATCCAAATGGCACCAGCAGCATTGCCGCCGGTATTAAATACGTCCTAAATTGTGATAATTCCACAGAATTCATCCATGCAAAATACCGGGCCAACGCCAGCACCAGCGCGATTTTAATAAATTCAGAGGGTTGGACATGAATAAATCCCAAATTCAACCATCTTTGGGCCCCCATCCCCGTATGGCCGACAAAGGTAACCATAATAATCATGACCAACGCGATGGCATAAATCAGATAAGCCGATTTGATCCACGTTTTAATATTTGAAAATGCGGCCACGAAAAATACCCCAAATCCCATCAATATTTTTGCCGCCTGGGACAGGGCATAGGGCCGCCAGTTTCCATATCCGGCCGAATACAATACGATAATTGAAATCGCCAAGACCAAACACATCGGTATAAACAGGGCCCATGAAAAGCGACTAAACTTTTCTGGCAACGACATCATTGATGCATTTGAAACGCGTGTTTGGCGTGACATTTTATTTGCCCCCTGTCATCAGTTCGCGCATCACCGCAGCGGCCGCCTGGGACGCGCCGCTGGCCCCCCCTGAATGTTCGGTAATAATACAAACGGCATAGCGGGGGTTGTCTGTTGGGGCATATCCCACAAACAACCCATGATCGCGCATGTTCCATTTTAATTGTTCGGTTGTTAATTTCCCACTTTCGCGCTCAGCACGGGAAATGCTGCGCACCTGGGCGGTGCCGGTTTTGCCCCCCATGCGTGCGCCGCCGATATTCAAAGACGCCCCGGCCGCCGTACCGCCGGGTCGTGTAACCTGTTCCAGTCCGGTCAAGACGGCACGAACATTTTTCTTTTGCATCCCCAGTGACGCAAACGGTTTCACCGGACCATCGTCAATTAAACGTGGTACCACCGCCCGATTTGATGCCGCCCGTGCCATCATCACCGCCAATTGCAGACAGTTGGTTAAAATAAACCCTTGGCCGATCCCAGAAATAATCGCGTCCCCATGAACCCAGCGGGATCCAATTTGTTTTTCTTTCCACCGACGATCCGGAATAACCCCCGGCATTTCCCGGGATAAAATGCCGTCCATGTATTTTTGCCCCAGACCCAATTTAATTCCCATGGCCCGGATGGCATCAATACCAATTCGCAACGCGATCTGATAGAAATAAGTGTCGCATGACGATTTTAACGCCCCGGCCAGGTCGACCGACCCATGTCCACTGGATTTCCAACAGTGATATCGGCGATCCCCATAATCCCAATGGCCCGGACAGAAAATCTTTTCATTTGGTGACACGGCCCCCGATTCCAATGCCGCCAATGCCACCACAATCTTAAAGGTGGATCCAGGGGGGTATAACCCTTCGACAGCCTTGTTCATAAAGGGTTTTGCCATATCCCGGCGCAGGGATGCGATATATTCATCTGCATCGTCATTAGAAAACATATTGGGATCAAAACTGGGGACTGATACCATGGCCAAGATATCTCCAGATTCGATATCCAGCGCAACCCCACATCCAGACTTTTGCGCAATCAAAGAATCATACATAACCCGTTGAACATCATCGCGAATGGTGGTTTTAATATCGTGACCCGGGGTCGGGGCAATGTATTGGGATCGATCTTCGCCAGTGACACGGCCCACCGCGTTGGTGATCATGACATTCTTGCCGGGTTTTCCGGCCAAAACATCGTTAAAACGTCGTTCCAGGCCGGTAATCCCATGGGTGAAAAAAGGTGTGCGGGCAACCGGTCGATCAGGGGCCCCGACATAGCCAAAGATTTGTGCACCGGCCGGTCCCATTTCATATATACGGACAAAGCCCCCCCGGATATGTAACCCCGGCAGATTTTTGGCCTGTAATTTCGCCAATGCCCCCCATTTTAGATTATCGCTGACCAATACAGGTTGAAACTTTGGTTGTTTTTTGATGGTATTTCGAATACGTTTAACCGTCTTGTCACGCAGTTTTAATTCCCCCGCAACCGTTTCAATCAGATCGTTCAAATCATCGGCTTCTTCGGGGATAATATAAATGCGGTATACGGCGCGATCGCTGGAAATTGGAATGCCCTGCCCGGTCAGTATTTTGCCCCGTTCGGGCATGCTGAATTGGATGCGGTATGAATTACTCTCGCTCTTGCGCTTGTAATCTTTATAGCTAAATACCTGCATCTGTAACATCCGCATCACCAGCACAGATGTCAACACCGCCCCCCCGGTTAAAAACAAGGCCGAACGACGATCGAAAATACGGGCGACTTCTTTATCGATCATTTACGCCCCCGTCCCAGTGCGATAATCGGCATATACAACAGGCATGTCCACACGGTGATCCATGCCATGCGCATTAAATTGGCCATCGTTGGATGGGCAAAAAATAAAATAAACATGGCGATGGAAAAAAACAAACTAAACGCGCGCAAGCCCCCCCGATCCCAGCGGGTTAGATCAATATAATTCTGGAATCCATTGGCCGCATACAGACCGCAATACAACGCCGTCCAATATAATACCGTGTCAGATTTATAATCGATTAAAAAGCAAAACAATACCGCATACGGTGCAAACCATGGCGTGGGGTGAATAAATGAATAATAAAAAATAGGAATCATGGCCAATATCCCGCCTGGATTCCATTGCGGCACCCCCAGTCGCCACAGCACCACCACCAACAGAAACGGAATGGCACCGGCGAAGATCTTTTGGCATTTATGCATCATTATTTGTATTCGTTTTTAATATCAAAATCCAATACCATCACCGATGCATGCCGCGTGGCGCGGGGGGTACGGACATCTGTTTCGTTAATTGTTTCCCCAACCAGAATACCGTCTGGCAATATGTTGCCAATATTACTGGTCACCAGGGTTAATTTTTCCCGGCTTTGGAATTCTGGATCACTTAATAAATCAATTTGGGATTGACCATTGCCCCGTCCGGCCAAGAAACCATAAACCTCTGAACCGGCGATACGGACGGCAATGCGACTGTTACTATCACTGATTGCGCGAACCTTGGCATAATGGGGGGCGACGTCGGAAACAATTCCCACCAAATAGCCATCAAAAGACACCACCGCCATCCCGATATCCAACCCATTTGCCACGCCTTTGTCGATAAAGAACGTGTCATGATGCAAGGCGCGGTTATCGGATGTTATCTGGGCAATAATCTGACGGCGGGGGCTGCGGTGGACAATGTCCATTTCCTGGCGCAGTTTTTCATTTTCCACCATCGCAATGTGGCATTCGTTCTGGGATACCAACGCCGCGTCCAGCCGAACCCGTAATTCTTCGTTTTCGGAACGCAGATTGGATAATTCATGGATATTATGCGCCAGATTTCCTACCGCCTGTATGGGCCATGTAATAACATCACCCACCACGGTGGCCACAGGCATCACCACATGGGATAATGCGTTCATTAACCGGTAATCTGGTTTCGCCACCATGACATAGATAAACAGCACCGGCAATGCCGCCGCCGCCAAGGCTGATTTCACAAGGGTTTTTATTTTCGAAGATAGTTTATTCTGGCTCATGTTCCATCGCAGTTTAACCGTTAAAGGCCTGGTGTGCAATAAAAACTTGATTTTTTAATTTAATATGTCAGAATATGGCCGTTTTAAGACATCCAAAATGGCAAATGGCATTGCCATCCGGTGTAAGACAAGAGGTGTAAAATGCCAAAACTGAAAACAAAATCGTACCTGAAAAAGCGTGCGTCCATGACGGCAACCGGGAAAATCCGCGTTGCGCGTAATGCCCACAAAAAGTTGTTGCGGAAAAAGTCCAAGCGTGCAAACAACGCCGGATCCAAGCCGCAGTATTTGAATGATAACATGGTGCCCCAGGCAAAAATCCTGGCCCCATATGGTTTGAAATAATTTTGGGGGTAGATAAATGGCAAGAGTAAAACGCGGAACCACCGTAAAACAAAAACATAACAAAGTATTAGCGCGGGCCAAGGGATACCTGGGCCGTCACCATAGCACGTATCGTGCCGCGCGTGAAAAAACAGAAAAAGCAGGTCAGTATGCTTATCGTGACCGTCGGACGAAAAAGCGCGATTTCCGCTCGCTGTGGATTGTGCGTATTAATGCCGCGGTGCGCAGCCAAGGGTTAACCTATAGCCAGTTTATGTGTGGCCTGAAAAAGGCGGGCGTTGAACTGGACCGCAAAGTGTTGGCCGAAATGGCCTATGCGGGGGATGCAAATTTCGCTGCATTGATTGACACTGCAAAACGATTTATGACCGCCGAATCTAAATAAGCCATTGGCGGCATGGTTTTGTTTTGTTATAATAAAAGCCGTCGTTTGACGGCTTTTATTCAATATTGGGATTAAGACGATGGAACAGAAGATACAAGAAATTAATAATCTGGACGAATTGGCGGCATTATATGCCAGTGTGTTTGGTAAAAACGGAACAATGACGGCGCGATTGAAAGAAATGAAGAATCTGGATCCGGATGCGCGTGCGGCATTAAATACAGAAAATACCATCTTGCGCGATGCATTCAAAACACGCCAAACAGAATTAGAAACAGCGGCATTGACGGCCCAATTGGCGGCGCAGCGGGTGGATGTTACCCTGCCCTGTGCGTATGAGATGCGTGGGGCCTTGCACCCATTGACCCAGTCTTTGTCAGAAATATCGGCGATCTTGGAATCTTTTGGCTATGCCCTAAAGACGGGCCCAGAAATCGAAGATGATTGGCATAACTTTACCGCGTTGAACACCCCGGCCCATCACCCGGCCCGCGATATGCAGGACACATTCTTTTTGGAAAATGGTAACGTCATGCGGACCCAGACATCGGCCATTCAAATTCGGTCGATGCAAGAAGATGGGGTCCCGATCAAGATCTTTGGTATTGGGGCGACCTATCGCAAAGAAATGGATGCAACGCACAGTCCGATGTTCCATCAAATCGAAGGGTTATATATTGATCGTGACATTACCATGCGGGACTTGATTGCCGATGTACGGGAATTTTTGGCACGGTTTTTTGAAATAGATAATGTTGAATTGCGTATTCGGCCATCGTATTTCCCGTTTACCGAACCCAGCATGGAAATAGATATAAAATGGCATGGGGACAAATGGCTGGAAATCATGGGGGCCGGTATGGTGCACCCAAATGTATTGCGCAATTGTGGGATTGATCCAGATGTTTACCAAGGCTTTGCCTTTGGATTTGGATGGGATCGTTTGGCGATGTTAAAATATGGTTTGGATGACATTCGCAAGTTCTATGATGGCGATGTGCGCTGGATTCGTAACAATGGGTTTTAATGGGGGCAACGATGAAATGGACATATGATTGGTTAACAGATTATCTGGAAACGACGGCAACCCCGTCCGAGATTGCTGATACATTGACCCGTATCGGGCTAGAGGTTGAAGGGATCATCGCCCCGGTGGCGGTGGTGGCGGCCAAGATCGTTGAATGTGCGCCCCACCCCGATAGTGATCATTTGCACGTGTTAAAGGTTGATGATGGGACCGGCATCCTGCGCCAGGTGGTGTGTGGGGCCCCAAATGCCCGGGTGGGGTTGGTTTCTGCGCTGGCCCGGCCGGGATGTGTGATTGGGGGCATGGAAATTAAATCTGGTAAATTGCGTGGGGTAACATCGGATGGCATGATGTGCAGCCAGCGCGAGTTAGGCATTGGTGACAACCATGATGGGATTATTGAATTACCCGCCGATACTGTTTTAGGGGCGGCGGTCACAAATTCCCCGGTTATTTTTGATGCCGGGATTACGCCCAATCGGCCTGATTATTTGGCTGTTATGGGGATCGCACGCGATTTATCGGCCGCCGGATTGGGCAAGTTTATATCAAAATCGGCCCCGCATTTGTTCCAGGTGGCATCCAACCGGCACGTCAATATTGAAACGCCGGCGTGTCCAACCTATCGCTTTTGTGAAATTCATGGGATAAAAAATGGTCCATCTAATGCGATTGTGCGGCGGCGATTGGGGGCCATTGGGATTAATCCGAAAAACGCAGCTGTCGATACAACCAACTATATCTGTTATGATATGGGGCAACCGATGCATTGTTTTGATGCCGATCAGATCCACGGGGATATTACGGTTCGGATGGCGGTGCCGGGCGAAGAATTTACCGATTTATTCGGGACGACGCATATATTGTGTGATCATGACATGGTTATCACGGATTCGGTTGGGATCTTGGCCTTGGCCGGGGTTATTGGCGGCGCACGTGCATCGACAACCGACGCGACAACAAATATTTTATTAGAAAGCGCGTATTTTGATCCAGTTTCTGTCCGCAAGACGGCCAAGCGGCTGGGGTTGGCGACAGATGCATCGTATCGCTATGAACGGGGAATTGATCCAACCATATCGGGACCGGCCTTGGCCCGGGCGACCGAAATGATTCGCGCGACTTGCGGCGGGGATGTTGTTGGCTGTGGCTTTGGCGGACAATCGGTAACCCCGAATGTTAAGATTGAATATCGCCCAGAATTATTTATGAAAAAGGCCGGCATTGACATGGCCCCTGCGGACCAGTTAAAGGTTTTGGCCGCATTGGATTTTGTTGTGATGCCCCATGGGGATGAATGGACAATCTATCCCCCATCGGCGCGGGTTGATATCGAAATCCCAGAACATATTGTATCGGAATTGTTGCGGATGCACGGCTATGACCGGATTAGTGGGGAACAATGTGCCCGGCGCAGTGTGGGCAATGTTCGGGCGCATACGGATCAAAACCTGGGGGTGAAACGTTTGCTGGCCGGGCGTGGGTTGTTGGAAACGGTATCATTTGGCTTTGGTCATGGGGCCATGGAAGAATTGGTTTCTGATGCGCCATTGGTCAAGATTGCCAATCCCATTACTGCCGATCTTGATACAGCCCGCAATAGTCTGGTGGGTAATATCTTAAATGCGGTTGCCGGCAATGAAAAACGCGGGTTTGGCGATGTAAATATCTTTGAAATGGGGACTGTGTTTGATGGTGATATCCCAGGGGCCCAGCATACACAGATCGTCATCGCCCGTATGGGGGTAACATCGCCACGACATTGGATGCGGGGCAACCGTGATATTGATGTCTTTGATGTCAAGGCAGATATCTTGGCATTGACCCGTGGAATGAATGTTCAAATTGTGTCGGATAATCCGCCCCGTTGGGCGCATCCGTATCGTTATGGGGCATTGATGCAGGGCAATCGCAAGATTGCCGAATTTGGCGAAGTGCATCCCATGATTCGGCGTGCCTGGAAGATCAAGGGCAACGTTTATCTGGGGGTGGTGCCAGATGCATCTGTGTTACAGCAACGGCGTCGTCGGGAAATCACACCAATTACAGATTTTCAACCGATAACCCGGGATTTTGCCTTTATCGTTGATGGGACGGCGGCCGCGGGTGATTTGGTATCGGCGGCCCGCGGGGCAGATTCACGGATTACCGATGTTGTTGTGTTTGATGCATTTGATCTGGGGGATGGCAAGAAATCAATTGCCATAACAATTACCATTACACCCGATCGTAATATGTCAGATACGGATTTGATGGATATTCAAAATGCCGTGATTGACGCGTGCGCGACCAAGTGTCATGCGCAAATCCGTGATAAATAGAAAAAAAAGCCGGCAAATGCCGGTTTTTTTTATGTTCAAATTCTGTAGCTTGATTTGATGATGTGGGGGTTATTTCGTCTTTGGCGCATGGATTAATAGGTTTTGGATTCCAATCTGCTGGCTATTGATCAAATCAACAAAGCGTTGCAGCACAGACCGCTGGGCATAAATATGGGGCCACACCTGGGCCAGGCGGGGTGAAATAACCGCATCGTATGCCCGGGGATTGATGTCTTGCCAGACGAAATCCCGGCAAATTTTGTTTATTGCTGGGTTATAATGGGTATCCATCGGGGCCAGAATTTTACCATTCCGCACCGCCGTCCCCAGCATAAATCGTGGTCCCCAATGAATATCAGAATGAAATAGATAATCTTGGATCTGGAATTGAAATTGTGCCCCCAATTGAAATTCAACGATTGGCATCGGGGCCCGTGTGATCAGACGCGGCGCGGTCCAATCAATGGTTCTGATAAAAGAACATAAATCATCTGTCGTTTCAAATTGTTGCGGCCCGCAAACAGGGGCCAGATCATTTGGCCCGCGATAGAGCGGGACGTTACATTGAAAAATAAGTTTTGGTGTTGTAATCATTTATTTCTTTGGTCCAGTTTTAAGAGTGTAAGGCTGATTAAACCAAATTTTTTGCTTTTGTACAGAATTTTTTTCGATATAATTCAAAGGTCGCATAAATGTGCGGCCAGGCTTCACAACCTGAACTTATAGGCGTCGATGGGACGAAAAACTCCTGCATATAGCAACGGCAGGAGGGTTGTGTCATAAATAAAAAAAAGCACAACGCTATTTCCTATAAGATAGTTGTGAATCTCCTGCCGCCAATTTAGTTGACGGCTTTTTTTTAATTAATTCGTGTGGGGGAATCATGAAGAGTTTAATTATTATCGGTGTTGCGCGTTCTGGTAAATCGACGTTGGCGACACTGGTGGCGCAAAGATTGGGCATGGCGGGGTATCCCGTGTCCTTGATGGCGGGCGATGCGATTATGGGGGGCATTCATGATATGCACAAGTCCCAGTGGAACTATGCCTATGTTTATCGACCGATCAAGCATTTGATCCCATTCTTGATGCGGCGGTATCATATGGGGGTACACCACCATATGATGGCATTTTTGGTGCGTTTTCTAAAAGAGCAAGCAGCAACATCCGTCGTTGTCTTTGAAGGATGCCATCTATCGGTTCCAATGGCGGTAAAATTGTTTGATCCGGCGGTCTTTCGCATTGTTGTCATGGGGTATCCAAATGCCACAGTCCCAGAAAAAATGGCAGATATTCGTCGTTATGATATCGACACACCTGCATCCCGGCGGGATAATGGCGAATTGGCACAGTATGTCCAGACGGCCATTGATACATCCCGTAATTTAGAGCAGGAATGCCGGCACTATTCAATTCCGTTTATTGATACATCCACCGATTTTAATGCCCAGATTCAATCTTTTGCCGATCAGATCATGACGTTTTTGGCATAAAAATGCCCCCATTTTGGGGGCAATAATCAACCGCTTTATCCGAACAGGTTCAACTGGGGGATACTACCGGTCTTTTTTTCCGAGACACCGGTCGGTTTGTCCGCATGGGGCGCGGTTTCACAATGCGTTGTGACAAATCGGTTCGATGTTTCCAAATCATCCAATACTGCGGTGGCCCGTGTGACAACAGATTCCGGCATGCCGGCCATCTTGGCCACGTGGATACCGTATGACCGACTGGCGACGCCGGGAATGATTTTGTGCATAAAGACGATTTCGTTATTATATTCGCGTACGTCAATGGTTAAACACTGGGCATTATTCAATTTACCTGGTGCATCCCCCACCCGTGCGGTCAATTCGTGATAATGCGTTGCGAACAAGGTTCGCGGTGCCATTTCGTTCAAGAATTCCAGAACCGCAGTTGCAATGGCCATCCCATCATATGTTGCCGTGCCCCGTCCGATTTCGTCAAAGATGATAAACGATTGGGACGTTGCGCGGTTCAAGATGTTTGCCGTCTCGGTCATTTCTATCATAAATGTTGATTGACCCGCGGCCAAGTTATCAGACGCGCCAACGCGGCTAAATAACTGGTCACAGATACCGATGGTGGCCCTGTCGGCGGGGACAAAAGACCCCAGATGGGCCAACACAACCAATAACGCATTCTGGCGCAGGTATGTTGATTTACCCGCCATGTTTGGTCCGGTTAAAACCGCCACACGTTTTGCATCCAAGCTGCAGTCATTTTTGACAAAGTTATCCCCCGCCGCGCGCAAGGCACTTTCGATCACCGGATGGCGGCCCCCATGAATGTCAAAGACAGTATCTTCGATAATATCGGGGCGTACCCAAGAATACACCTGGGCGCATTCGGCCAAGGCATACCAAACATCGGCATCGGCAATTAAATCTGCGGTTTCCAAAAGATTATTTGAAATCATGCAAATATCACTAATTAACCCGGAAATGATATCGTTTTCGATGGCGGCGGCCTTGTCCCCGGCCGCGCGGACATCGTTATCCAGGTCAATTAGACGCGTTGTCGTAAACCGCATATTGCCGGCCATTGTCTGGCGATGGATAAAGCCATTTTCTGGGTTCATCATGATTTCAGATTTGGATGATGGCACTTCGATGAAATAGCCCAGAATGTTGTTATATTTGATTTTCAAGGTTGAAATACCGGTTGATGCGGCGTATTCCGCCTGGAGTGCGGCGATCGTTTCCCGTCCCCCATGCGATAATCCCCGCATGTTATCCAATGCAACATCGTATCCAGTGCGAATAACCCCGCCATCACGAAAGAATGTGGGTAATTCATCGGCCAAGGCAAAGCGCAACTTGCCCGTCAATTCTTCGTGCGTATTGATCTTTTCAAATTTTTCGGCCAAATTCCCGTCCAGCCGGCGTCCCGTACGGACCACCCCCGGTAATGCCGCCATGAAATTAACCACCCGCCGCAGGTCGGCCGGTGTCCCCCGCCCCAATTGCAGGCGTGACAAGGCGCGTCCCACGTCTGGGATCTTGACCAAGGTCTGGGCCAATCCCCCCATGATATCGGGATTCAAGATCAAATGGCCGATGTGTTCCTGGCGGCGGCGAATTTCGCCAACATCGGCCGACAAAGTGCGCATATACGCCCGCATACGACGGGCCCCGGCCGCCGTTTTTGTGCGATCCAGAACATCCATCAGGCATAATCCCCCGTCGTTGATGGGGGCATCGATTTCCAGGCTTTTCCACGTGGCGTAATCAATTAACAGTTGGCGTCCCGATTTGAACAAATATGGCGCGCGAAAGGCGATTTTGGCATCACGTTGTGTATTGAACAAGTAGCCCGCAAGCAGGGGTACCGCCCCGTATGGGGCATCGTCGCGTTTTTTTCCGTCATCGGGAATATCGACGGATTGACCGAAAACCCGGCTAACGATCTGGCCAATGTCGGCCCGGTTATAAAGCTTTTCATAGACCGGCGTTGTCTTGAACGCATCACGAATGGATTGAATATAACCGTCTTCGGCGGCAAATTCGGGATAAATCACCTCTGCGGGGGAAATCCGAACCAGGTCATCCATCGCGTTGTCGGTGTGACCGATAAAGAATTCACCGGTTGAAATATCGCACCCGGCGATATCAAAGACCCCACGCGTTCCTGCCACCGGGACAATAGCCACCAAAAAGTTTGATGTCTTGGGTACCAATAAACTTTCATCGGTCAATGTTCCCGGCGTCAAAACGCGAATAACCTTGCGTTCAATGTATTTGTGGCCGCGGGCTTTGGCTTCGGCCGGGGTTTCCATCTGTTCAACCAACGCCACCTTGTATCCGGCACGAACCAGACGTCCGAAATAGTTATCTGCCGCATGCCATGGAATTCCACACATGGGAATGTCTGCACCATCAGTGTCGGTTCCCCGTGCCGTCAGCACCAGGCTTAACGCGTTACTAACCTGTTTGGCGTCGTCAAAAAACGCCTCGTAAAAATCGCCCAGACGAAACATTAATAATGCATCTGGATTTTCTGCCTTCATGTCAACATATTGCTGCATGACGGGACTTAATTTATTTTTCTCTGCCACTGTCGCCAACCTATGATTTTGTTATTGTTCTGTCGCGCTAATTTTTAGCGTTTCGATTTTCAGTTCGGCTTCCTTTAATAATTGTTCGCAATATGCTTTTAATTTGATCCCTTGCTCGTACGCGGCAACCGATGCGGCCAGGGGTAATTCCCCGCTCTCCATTTTTTTCACCAGCTCGGTTAGCTGCTTGTACGCATCTTCGAACGATAATTTTTCGTCTTGATCCATGTGATTTTCCTTTCCTTGAAGAATGACGTTTCTCAGCATACAAGAATAAAAACAAAAAATCAAAACAAAAGAATTAAAAAAATACCGGCATTTGCCGGCATTTTTATGATTAATACATTGTTTGCAGGACGTGCTTGCTCTTGTCCAGGTCAGATAGCATTTTTCCCGACCCACACGCCACACATGCCAATGGGTTATCCACCAAGAACACCGGCAATCCTGTGGCGGCGCGGATTGCCGCGTCCAGACCACGCAACAGTGATCCGCCCCCCGTCATCGCAATACCATAATCGGCGATGTCGGCCGACAATTCTGGTGGGGTTAATTCCAATGCCTGGTGCACGGTGTCAACAATCTTGTTCACCGTTTGGGCCAAGGCAGATGCCACCTGGGATTCGGTGATAATGGTTTCACGCGGTGTCCCCGATAGCAAGTCCCGCCCCTTGATCTTCATGGTCAATTCATTGGCCTTGTCCTTGGGGCTGATGGCGGTGCCGATTTTCTTTTTGATTTCTTCGGCGGTATTTTCACCAATCAACAGGTTTTTGTTTTTGCGGACAAAGTCGATGATGTCAACGTCCATCTGGTCACCGGCGGTGCGAACCGCATTAGAATAAACAATTCCCCCCAGGGACATAACAGCCACCTCTGTCGTGCCACCGCCAATATCCAAAACCATAGATCCGACCGGTTTATCCACCGGCAGACCCGCCCCAATCGCGGCGGCGGTTGATTCTTCGACAATGTATACCTTACGCGCACCGGCGGCGTCGGCGGCTTCTTGAATAGCGCGGCGTTCCACCTGGGTGGCGCATGATGGTACACAAATAATAATTAATGGGGCGGCCAAAGGACTGCGATGATGAACCTTGCGAATAAAGTATTTGATCATTTCTTCGGCAACTTCGAAATCTGCGATAACGCCATCGCGCAGGGGCCGTACCGCCGAAATTGATCCCGGGGTTCGACCGAACATCTGTTTTGCTTCGGTTCCGACCGCCAAAATTTCTTTGCGTCCCAACAGACGATTTTCTGCCACCGCAACGACCGATGGTTCATTCAGGACGATCCCCCGTCCTTTGACATAAATTAGTGTGTTTGCCGTTCCCAGATCAATTGCCATGTCGGCAGAAAAGAACTTCATCAGCCAGTTATACATTATTTCCCCCATGATCAGATTTTTTCGTACTATAAAACGTTGGTAAAAAAAAATCAAGGGCGCACTTTGTTAAAAACGCGCTTTTTTATTTGATTATTGATATAATTTGATATTATAGACCCCATGCGTGATACAATAAAAAGACATATTGATTTTTCCATTACCGATGCAGACCAAATGGCCCGCAGCGCGGGGTTCTTGGTGCGTATGCGGCCAACGCGGTTTCCCGGGCGTGCGCGTTACGGTCTGGTCGTGACAAAACGAACATTTCGCCATGCGGTGGATCGTAACCGGGCCAAGCGGTTATTACGCGTTTGGATCCGCGCCACAGACAAGATGATGCGGCCGGAATTTGATTATATCTTTATTGCCCGGCCCGATATTTTGAAATGGTCAACCAATGATGGTGTGGGGGCCATGCGGCGGGCGTTAAATTTCTTGCGTCGTTGTCATGGGGGTGGGGATAAAAATGCCTAAATCGGGTCAACGATCGTCATTGGGGCGTCGGGTGGGGCTGTTTCTGGTGGGTTTGTACCAGATGGCCATATCGCCCATTATCGGGGGCAAGGCGGCATGCCGCTATACCCCCAGTTGCAGTGAATATACCGCCAACGCAATTGATAAATATGGTCTGTGGCGTGGGATGATTATGGGGCTGCGGCGGATATTACGGTGTCGACCGGGTGGGGGCTGGGGCTATGACCCGGTGCCTTGACATCTGGACACATTATGGTAGAATCGACACTAAACCGAGTTAAAAAAAAGAAAAAGAAACGAAGAAAAAGGATATAAATTATGTCATTTCGTGCAACTGTGGAATCCATGTCAAAGATTATGGATGAAATGGGAATTACAGAACTGGATCTGGAACGTCAATTTTTGTTCGGCGTTTATCGCAAGCATATTCATTTATCAAAGCAACAGGTGGCCGCCCCGGCGGCGGTTGTCCCAACCACATTGGGAACATCGAATATGACCCCCGCAATGGCCAGTGCCAATCCCGAAATTTCTGGATATGTATTAAAGTCCCCGATGGTGGGTGTGGCCTATTTGGCGTCTGAACCGGGGGCCAAGCCGTTTGTTACTGTGGGCAGTGCGGTTAAATCTGGCGATACGGTTGCCCTGGTCGAAGCGATGAAGACATTTAACCCGATTAAATCGGACAAAGACGGCGTCATCAAAGAAATCTTGGTCACCGATGGCCAGGCGGTCGAATATGATCAACCGTTGATCGTGATTGAATAAGATCGGGGGGGCGATAAAAATGCCACAAATCAAGAAAGTTTTAATTGCCAATCGCGGCGAAATTGCGTTGCGTATTATTCGCGCGTGTCGCGATATGGGGATACGCACTGTGGCGGTTTATTCCACTGTGGATAAAAACGCCATGCATGTGCAATTGGCCGATGAATCGGTCTGTATCGGGCCGGGCCCGTCCAAGGATTCTTATTTGAATGAATCAGCGATTTTGACGGCGGCCTTGCTGACCAATTCTGATGCGATTCACCCCGGATACGGGTTCTTGTCTGAACGCGCGGATTTCGTGCGCAAGGTCGAAGAACACAAATTAATCTGGATCGGCCCCAGTGCCGCCATGATTGAAAAAATGGGGGACAAGGTTAATGCCAAACGGACCGCGATTGAATGTGGATTGCCGGTGGTACCGGGATCTGATGGGGCGGTTGATACGCTTGATGATGCGCTGGCGTGGGGTGAAAAAATTGGCTATCCGGTTATGCTAAAGGCATCTGCCGGCGGCGGTGGGCGTGGAATGCGTCCTGTGATGGATGCCACCCAAATGGCCGAAGCGTTCCAAATCACCAAGCAAGAAGCCAAATCTGGCTTTGGCGATGATACACTTTATATGGAAAAATTGCTGTTGCATCCGCGCCATATTGAATTCCAGGTTCTGGGGGATCAGCATGGTGGTGTGGTGATTTTTGGTGAACGCGACTGTTCTTTGCAGCGTAAAAACCAAAAGGTCATGGAAGAATGCCCGGCCGCGGCATTGACGCAAAAGCAGCGCGATGACATGATCGAAGTGTGTAAGTCTGCCGCCAAGAAAATGGGTTACACGAACGCGGGAACATTTGAATTTATGTTCGAAGATGGCAAGTTCTATTTCTTGGAAATGAACACCCGTCTTCAGGTGGAACACCCCGTAACTGAAATGGTTTATGGCATTGATTTGGTACGTGAACAGATTCGTATTGCGGCGGGGGAAAAACTGGGCTATACCCAGGCGAACGTGATTCCCCACGGTCATGCGATTGAATTCCGTATTAATGCCGAAGATCCGGAAACATTTATCCCGAATCCGGGAAAGATCACGCTGTACGCGCCATCTGGCGGGTTGGGCGTGCGTGTCGATAGTGCGGTTTATACCGGGTACACCATTCCGCCAACCTATGATTCCATGATTGCAAAGTTGGTTGTTCATGCGCAAAATCGTCCGGCATGCATTATGCGTGCGGCGCGTGCATTGGATGAATTTGTAATCGAAGGGGTTAAAACCACGATTCCGTTACAGAAAAAACTGTTGAATAATCGTGATGTCAAGACGCTGAATGTGGATAACCACTGGCTAGAAGCGTATTTGCGCAGCGATGCCAGCACGGCAGAGGCAGAAGTTGTCCCATCCAACACCGATGACGATGTGCCAGAAATCGATGATGGCGTGGCAAAGCCCAAAAAAAAGACGTCTGAACGGACGAATAAAACGTCTGAACAGACGAATAAAACGTCCGAACAGACGAAAAAGCCGGTTAAAAAGGCCAAGGCGAAATAATAAATCCCCCGGGTGGGGGATTTTTTTTGGCCACAGAAATCATGATTCGCATTTGTTGCGTACTTGTGGCAATGGGTCGGCATTTATGCCCCACCCTGCCCTTTTTTCGGGCATGGGCGAAAAAATCCCTGTACAAAAGAAAAAAATTCGCTTTAATACCTGGTATCATGACATGTACACAGGGATGGATTTTATTGGACAAGCCTGAAAATATGACGTCACGGATGGCCGGGGGCCGTGTGGGACGGATTCTGGGGCAAAAAACATTTGGGCATATTGGTACGCTGGATCCGATGGCGTCGGGGTTATTACCGATTGCGTATGGCAATGCAACCAAGATGATTCCCTTTATGACGGGTGACGGGATCAAAGAATACTTGTTTGATGTCCAATTTGGTATGGAAACAGATACATTGGACATAACGGGTAATGAAATCGCACGGTGTGACATAATTCCCGCGCCCGATGCCGTGCAACGGGCAATAGATGGGTTAATCGGTGATTGTGATCAGGTGCCGCCCGCCTATTCTGCGGTGCATGTGGGGGGGCGGCGGGCCTATGACCTGGCGCGCCAGGGGATTCAACCGGATATTCCGCCCCGGCGGGTTCGGATTGATCGGCTGGAACTGATGTCCCAGGATGGGGGGACGTGGCATTTTCGTGTGGTATGCAGTGCGGGGACATATGTCCGGGCCATTGCGCGTGATTTGGCCAAATTATGCGGCACATTGGCCACGGTTTCGATGATCCGGCGTGTACAAACGAATGGTTTTTCAATAAAAGATGCCGTGACCCTTGATTTTTTGGAAAATCTGGTTCATAATGGCGGCGATGTATGTGATTTTTTACGTACAGTGGATTTTGGACTGGGGGACATTCCGGTCATAAATCTGAATGATAATGATGCCCGGCTGTATAGGCATGGCGGATTTATCCCGGTAACGCATCCAGATGGATGGGCACGTGTGTATTGTGGTGAATGTTTCATCGGAATTGGCACGGTTTCTGATAATCTGTTGCGACCAAAACGAACACTATAAAACAAAGGAAACGATAATGTCCGTTACAAAAGAAAAAACCGCAGAATTGGTTAATTCATATAAAACAACAAACACCGATAATGGCGGCAGTGCTGCGGCCCAGGTGGCAATCTTGACCGAACGTATTCGGAATTTGACCGAACACATGAAAAACAATCACAAGGATCAGCATTCAAAACGCGGTCTGTTGTTGATGGTTAATCGGCGTAAAAAGTTGCTGGCGTATATTAAAAAGAATAACGTCACAGAATACGAAGAACTGATTAAAAAATTGGGTCTGCGTAAATAAAAAATCCCGGGTTTCCCCGGGTTTTTTATTATAATTTCCAGTTTTCATTTATATCTGTCCAATCCGATCGCCCAAAACAATTGTGATAAATCCCCATAAAAATTATATCGTATTTATCAGAACCATAAATCTGATATAAATATTGGCCGTCGGCGGTCTGGATCGATGGTCTGGTTAACCCGGTACATCCCGCAAACATTGACCCAAATGCGTGTGAACCAATATCTGGATGATCAAATATAAATCTGTCCAGCAAGCCCGGTTCAATAGATTGCAATCCAGACGCCCCATAAACATATACCGCATCATGTTTTGGTGGGGAATGCCAACAATCCCGGCAAATAATTGTGCGGTGATTACCCGGTTATGCTACTCCAATCCTGGAATGTGCCCTTAAATATGGCGATGGCGGGTTCGCCACGAATGCCCGCAAACAAACCGCTGGGGATAGAACCGGTTAATCCGCTGCATCTATTCAACGTTCCACTAAACATTCCGCCGGCGGGGGCACCGGAAATTCCTGCAAACAAGGTGTCCGGTATTGCACCCGATAACCCATGGCACCCGGGAAATGTCCCATCAAACATATTGGCCGCCGGTGCCGCACGGACGCCTTGGGGAATATCGTCGGGTGTGGGATTGAAATGTTGGCTTTCTTTGTGATTGGGGGCGGTATTTTTTTGTCGGAAAAATAGATGCCATCCACCTTGGGTCACCAATGTAGGGTAAGTAATATGGGGATTTTATCGATATAAAAAATCCCGGTTTTTCCCGGGTTTTTTATTGGGTTAATTTATCTACTAATTCTTGCATTTGGATCCGTGTTCCGAACGTCAGGCGAATTTCACCTGCCCCGCCCCGGCGTTCAACCAATTTTACACGAACACCCAAATGTTCATTCAGGCGGGATTCAATATCACGAACGGTATCCGCATCCAATGATTTCGATGTAAATGCCCGTGCACCGGCATCGCGTGTGCTGGATTTTACGCGTCGTTGGGCATCGGCTACCGACAGATGATTTTCAATGATTTCATTGGCCAGCGCGGTTGGGTTTTCTGCGACCGCAATTGTGCGGGCGTGCGATGCCGATAATGCACCCGATTCAACCATGTCTTTGACCGTATCCGGTAATGCATCTAACCGCATGATATTGCGGATATAACTGACGGATTTGCCAATCAGACGGGATACATCATCCAGGCTATATCCACATTTATCCATAATGTTTCTATAGGCGGCCCCTTCTTCTATCGGGTTCAGGTTTTCCCGCTGCACATTTTCAATCAAGGCGATTTCCATCGCGTTTTCCGGCGTCAGCGTTTTGATGAGTGCCGGTATCTCGGCCAGGCCGGCCAGCTTGCTGGCGCGATAACGGCGTTCGCCGGCCACAATTTCATATTGATAATCGCGTCCCGTCACCGCGCGCAGCAAGATCGGCTGTAAGACGCCCTGGGCGCGGATAGATGCCGCCAAATCATTTAATTCTGAATCATCAAATGTTTTGCGGGGCTGATCCGGGTTGGCCCCAATCTGAACCAGTGGGATTTGTTTTACCAAAACCCGTTCTGTGCCCGTCAAGATGGAAATGTCTGGTACGCTGCCCATTTCTGCCTTGATGTCTGCCAGGCCACGCCCCAGACCAAATTTCTGTGCCATGATTATTCTCCTTGTTCTGTTTTCTGGGTAATTTCTGTCGCCACGCGCAGGTACGCCTGGGCCCCGGATGAATTAAAGTCATAGAACAAGGCCGGCTTGCCGTGACTGGGGGCTTCGGATACGCGGACATTACGGGGAACGACGGTCTTAAAGACACGATCGCCAAATGTATCGCGCACCTCGTTTTCAACCGCCCGGGTCAAGCCATAGCGGCGGTCATACATGGTCAGCAAGACCCCCAATATATCTAATTGCGGATTCCAAGATTTTTGAACCTCTGAAATGGTGTTCATCAAATGCTGGACCCCTTCGAGTGCAAAGAATTCGCATTGCAGCGGGATAATCACCGAATCGGCCGTGGTTAATGCGTTTAACGTTAAATACCCCAGGGCCGGCGGACAATCTAATAAGATATAATCATAATGATCACGGATCGATGCCAATGCATCACGCAACCGATATTCCCGATTGTCCATGTCCAGCAATTCTACCTCTGCCCCCGATAAGGCCGGGCTGGACGGCATAATGTGCATATTGGTTACCGCCGTGGTTAAAATATTGTCAGCCGCACTGGCGGTGCCCATGATGACGCCATATACACTCTGTTTATGGGCCGCACGAACAAACCCCAGGCCCGTTCCCGCATTACCCTGGGGGTCCAGGTCAATTAACAAGACCCGCTTTTTTATCGCGGCCAATGATGCGCCAATGTTAATCGCCGTTGTGGTCTTGCCCACCCCGCCCTTTTGATTCGCAAACGCAATTATTTTTGTCATTATGCCCTTTCCTTTGATTTATGTACCCAGAATAAAAAAACCGATACAAAGAGTCAAGAGCTTAAAAAATATTTTTTAATTTTAACGTTATTTCAATTGGTTATCTGTAATTTCATGTGAAATAAAAAGCAGTCAAAGCCGCTTTGTTATTTTTAATGTATTTTCAACAGGTTATGTGTTATTTCATGTGAAATTGCCGGCTATTTTTAATGATAATAATATGTCCGTCACCGGTTTTGGATGGGTAAAGTGTGTAGTCAAAGTGATAACGCGATTGGGCGACCGCAATTTCCGATTCGATTTCCCGGCCTTTTAGTAAAAAAAGCCGGCATTTCGTATGGGCGACATAATCCAAGATTTTGATCAAGGGGGCAAAAGCGCGGGATGTAAAAACCGTTGTTTGTGGATTTGGGTGGTTTTGTTTCAGATAGTCTTCGACCCGTCCATGATAGATGTTTAGATTGGGTAAATCCAATTCTGATTTTAAGGTATTTAAGAAGGTCGCCTTTTTCCCGATGGATTCGATACAGGTGACGTGCCAACCCAAGATGGCCAAGACCACACCCGGAAAGCCGGCCCCACTGCCCAAATCAATGATTGATATGTCGCGGTCCAAGACGTCGGCCAATTGTGCCGAATCGGCAAAGTGGCGGTTCTGGATGTCGGATAGCGTGCTGGGCGCGACCAGGTTCATTCGCCCCGACCATTCAGTCAACAGGGCGGCATATCGATTAAATTTTTCTTTATTATTCATAAAGATTATTGTACCATAGAAACACTATGAAAAAAACAGAAAGTTTATTTATTGGCTTGGGTCTGGGGGTGGCGATTGCAGGGGCCGGACTGTATTATTTTAACCGGTCGATGCCGGCACAAACCGATGGGTACGAATTTCCTGTGACCCCATATGGGGCCTTTTTGGCGGCCCAACATGCGGTCTATGTTAACGATTTTGATCAGGCGGCCCGCCTGGTCGCGACGTTTGATGAAACGGTTCCGGCGGTGGTTACCCAGACCAAAATTTTGGCCGAATTTCTAAGTGGGCGCATGCCGGCGGGGGGCGCGCAATTGGCGTCGGACAAGGGAACGGCATCGCGGATGATTTATGATACATACTTGATCCAGAATGATAAGTGGCCAGAACTCTATAAACGGCATAAGTCTGATGAATCGGCGATTATGGCTCCTTTGCGGATTTGGGCATCGGTTGCGGCCGGTCACCCAAAGGAGGCGATTAAATTTATAAACAAGCTAAATACCCATGAATCATGGAAGGCCTTTGTTCGTGGCCAGATTTATGTTGAAACGGGTGATTTGGTTCGTGCCACGGCGGAATTTGACGCGGTTAAAACAGATTTTATGAATATTAATGATTATCTGTACTTGGTCGCGTTTTATTCGGCGCACGGGATGTCAGATGCCGCAGATAGTCTGCGCGCGGATTTTACGTCGCGCCCAGGCAGCCTGTATTTACAAAATTATATCCCCACCACATCATGGGAAAATTATGCTGGTACGGATAATCAGCTGGTGTTTAGTTTAATTCAGAATGTATCCCATACGACCATATTGATGTATTCGGATTTGTCGCTGATGATGCTGCGGATGGCAGAAATTATTCGGGGCGGGGCGGATGACACGATTAATTATTATTTGGGTCAGTATTTTTATAATAATGATGGGAATTATGCCCGATTTTTCGAAGGGATTTCGCCATCGTGTCCCTTGCGTCCATTTGCAGATTTGCGTCTGACCGATGGGGGCAAAGATATAACGCGTCTGGCCAAAACAGTGTCGGCCAATCCGTTATTTGTGCCTGGGGTTTCCCGGTTAATTGCGCATTATGTGCAATTGGGGGATTATTCACGCGCGATGCGTGTGGTCAATGCGGCATTGGCGAACGCGGAATTGCCAGATACGGGTCGGGCGTTTTTCTTGAAAACACGTGCCCAGATCAATTTGACGTTTCATAAACTTGACGCGGCCCAGTCAGACATTCGCGCGGCATCGGATCTGGTTGATATGGATCCAGATATTTGGTCGATCCAGGCCAGGATTTGGGCGGCGCAAAAACGCGAACTGGACAATGCCTATGACTATGCAATGACATTGGTGCGCAAAAATGCCACAGATGTTAATGCGTGGGATACATTGGGGCGTGTGGTGGCGGTGCGTGATGGGATTGACGTGGCCTTGGATTTATTAACACGTGTGGGCGAAGTGTCTTCGACATGTTCGTCTTTGTTTGAACAGTTGGGGGATTTGCATGCGGCCCAGGGGGATTGGGATGCGGCCCGCGATGCGTATGCACGTGCGATTGATTTATCATCAGATGGATTATCCGTGCGCCCCGTGTTGGAAAAAAAGTTAAGGAAATTGAAATGAAAGTTGCAGTGTTGGGGGCAGGGGCCTGGGGGACGGCGTTGGCATTATTGGCCGCCCGTGCGGGTCATGATGTGTGGTTGTGGTCTTATAATGGGGAATTTCATCAGCTTGATGGGGTTCAAATTCCTGAAAACATTCGTTTAACATCACGGTTCATAGATGTTGGCGCAACAGATGTATGGATTATGGTAACACCATCGGCCTTTTTTCGTGAAACCGTGCAAAAGGCCGCGTCGTATTATCAAAATCAACCGGTTTTAATTTGTACCAAGGGGCTAGAGGCGCAAACATACCGCTTTATGGCCGAGGTCTTGCGTGCAGAAATCCCACAATGCGTCGATATTGGGGTCGTATCCGGGCCCCAATTCGCCGCAGAGGTGACACGTGGTGTTCCCACAGGTTCAACCTTGGCCGGTACAGACCGCGCACGTTCCGCAGGACGCAGCGTGTTATCAGAAATGTATCTAGAAGAGACAGATGATATCGTCGGGACAGAGATTTGCGGTGTTGGTAAAAACGCGGTGGCCTTGATCTGTGGTTATATCGATGTGGTTGCACGTGGGGAAAACGAACGGGCGATGATTTTAACCCGCGCCTGGGGCGAAGTGGTGGATTTCGGTCTGGCGTGTGGCGGTCAAATACGGACGTTTTTGGGGTTGGCGGGGATTGGTGATTTGTTTTTATCGGCCACATCCACGACCAGTCGTAATTTTTCGGGCGGGCGGGCGATTGCATCGGGGGCACCGGTTACCGGTACCGTCGAAGGGATTTTTGCCTTGCGCGGGATTATTTCACGCGGCACCCAGTTGGGGGTTGATATGCCAACCTTGATGGAAATGGCCCGGTGCATGGAATTAATTTAAGGTTAAAAAAAAGCCGGCATTTGCCGGTATTTTTTTATTGTTTTCTGGATTTTCGAAATTCATCCAATGAAACAACGCGTTTGGTATCTGGGATTGATCCCGGACGTTCATCCAATGGCAATTCCATATCATTGTCGGGCGCATCCGAGACCCGCGGATGAAACGATAACATAAAGTCCACCGATGGATCCTTGAATTCCACCAGGGCCGAAAACGGAACACGAATAAAGAACGGCCGCCCATCAAAGGTTAATTGAACCCCAAATTCCCGATCAGACACGTTCAGGTTGTTATATGAATATTGCAAGACGATCGTCATGATATCAGGATAACGCATCCGCAAGAAATCGGGTAAAACCACACCCGGATCACGGGTTTTGAATGTGATAAAGAAATGTGTCCCGTCCCCCAGACCATTGAATTGCGCATGGATCAGTGCGTCTTTGACAACGGATTTCAGGGCATTATCCAGTAACTGTTGATAATCAATTGTTTTCATTTTTTATTCCACCGGGATTAGTATATTATGAATATCACCATTCATGCAAGTAACAAATGCAGCGTTTGGAATATCTGAAAATGCCGCCGGATCCAGGCCGGTGGCCCAAACCTGGGCGTGGGATGTGCCCAGTGTTTGAAACAAGTGGCGTCGGGCATCGGAATCCAGGTGCGCCGCCGCTTCGTCCAGCAAGATAATCGGATTGGCACCTGTTTTGGTGTGAATAAGTTTGGCGTGTGCCAGAATCAGATCCAGCAAGGCCCGTTTTTGCTGGCCAGTGCTGGTTAAATTTGCCGGTAAACCCAATGATGCGTTAAATACCCCAAAGTCTGATTTATGGGGCCCATCGATAACCATCTTGTCCCCGGTCAGGCATCGGTTCGTTCGCAGATAATCCAGATACAATTTTTCGGCCGCCGATGCCGTGTCTGATATTATTTTTTCTTCGATAAAGCCGGTAACGGATACGGCAATGTGTTCCAAGAAATAATTCAGCTCTGCCCCATAACGAATTCGGGCGGCGGCGACCGCCACGGCGATCGATGCGATTTGTATATCCAGTGCATCCAGCCAATGTCCATCGGCCCCACGGCGCAGGGCAAAGGCCCGTTCAGATATCAATTTGCCCAATCGGGCCACGCGTCCGGGGTGCGTGGCATCAAATCCCGCGACCAGTCGGTCAAAAAACGCCCGACGGTCGGCGGCACTATCGACAAAAATTCTGTCTTCACGGGGGGTGATCCAAACGACGCGCAATCGGGCGGCCAAATCGGCCAATCCGGCGGTATCCCCATCAATATGGGCATGACGATTGGCGTCGCCCGCGGCAAATGTTACCGCCACATCAGAATCATCACGCAACCGGGCATGGACGGCAAAGCCCCCCGATGCCCCGAAACGGGCCACATCGGTATAGGGGGCACCGCGCATTCCCCGATCCCCGCCCAGCATCGATATCGCTTCGAGAATGGCGGTCTTGCCCGCACCATTGGGACCTGTGATAATAATATTGGGTCGACCATGTGTTGTAATACGGCTGCATGCGTGGTTCCTAAAATCAGTCAGGGTTAGATTTTCTATCATATGGGGCATCATACACCTATAAAATCAAAAGCGCAAGGCCCGCCGCCAGCCAAAAATCAATAAATTAAGAATTAAAAAAACGTCCCATTCGGAACGTTTAATTGTGGAGGCCTGGGTCGGAATCGAACCGGCATCCAAGGATTTGCAGTCCTCTGCATAACCACTCTGCCACCAGGCCATCGGACATACCATAGGCAAAAAAAAATCTTAATTCAATAGAAAAATTTTAATTTTATGATATAATTGCGACCAGAGAGAGTGTAATCAATGAAAAAAATCGTACTGACACTGTGTTTCGTGCCATTGGCCTGTTTTGGCATGGACGATTGTATGTCGTTAAAGACAGCCCCGGCGGGTGAATTAACATTAAAACAAGTTATCGATCTGGGGTTATGTCGCAATCCGCAAACAGCAGCGGCGTATTTGGCATCTGAATCCGCCCGGTTTAGCAAGAATGCCGGTTATGCCAATTATTTACCAAATGTGTCTGGATCTGCATCCGGCAGCTTGCCGTACAGAAACGAAGAATGGGGTGATTGGTCATGGGGGGCGTCTTTGTCGGCGTCATATTTGCTGTTTGATTTCGGTAAAAGATTGGCCGATTTGAATACATTGGCGGCGACATGGCGGGCGGCCGGGTTCGATTATGACGAAAGTGTCCAGAATTATATCTATGGGATTATTGGGGCATACTATGCGTTATTAAATGCCGATGCCGATGTTCGTTCTGCGACCAGTTTACAGGCGGTTGCCAAAACGGCCCGCGATACGGCGCAAAAGAAGTTCAAGGCCGGGGTTGTGGCCCGGGCCGACGTGTTAAAGGCGGAAACCACATTGGCCAGTCGTGATTTGGATTTGGAACGGGCCAAGAATAATCGTGAAATTGCCAAGGGAACATTGCTGGCGAAACTGTCTTTTTCGGCCGCCGATGATATTCAGATTGCAGATATGGCATCTGAATTCGGATCCGCCGCCGAGAACGAGAGTATTGATGAATTATTGGCCACGGCCCGGTCACGGCGGCCTGATTTATTGCGGGCAACGGCCAATACGGACGCCGCGTGGCATCGCCGAAACAGTTCGTTTTTGAAAAACTTGCCGTCAATTTCGGCGTCTGGGACATTATCATGGAATGATACCCCATCCGAATCATTTAATGCCGGCAATAATCATATCAGCGGCAGCATTGGCATCCGGGCATCTATGCCGATTTTTGCGGGCTTTGCCAATATGTATGGGGTGCGGGCGGCAACGGCTAATTATGATCGCGCCCTAGAGACGCAGCGTAATACCGAAGACAATGCCACCTTGGATGTATTTAGTGCATACCAAAATTATAAAACAGCGCAAAAGGTGTTGAATCAGACCAAGGCCTTGCTGGCATCGGCAACCGAAAGCGAAAAGGTAACCGCCGGCATGTACAAAGTAGGGCGGGCGACAATGCTGGATTGGCAAACGGCGCAATCGGAATTGGTTGATGCAGAAAAGCAAAACAATGCCGCCAAATATGATTTGTTTATCAAACGCGCGGCGGTGGCCCTGGCGATTGGGGATATTCACGCGGGTTTAATTACCACACAAGACATGGGGAAAGAAAATGAATAAAAATTCACGGGTTAAACGATTGATGCGCTGGATTTGGCGTAAAAAATGGTGGATTCTTGTTTTGACGGCGGCGATTGTCGCAGGGGGCATGATTTGGGGGGGCAAGTCGTCGGATCAGACCCAATTTTCAACATTACCGATTAGTCGGGGCGAACTGCGCCAGGTGGTAACGGCGACCGGTGAAATTATGCCGGTAAACACCGTCAATGTTGGATCCCAGGTTTCAGGTACCATCGAAGATATCTTTGTTGATTATAATTCCAAGGTAAAGCAAGGGGATATCTTGTTAAAAATCGAACCATCGGTTTTACAGGCATCTGTGGATGAAGCCAAGGCATCCCTGGTTTCTGCCCAGTCGCAGCGTAATTACGCGAAAAACGAATATGAACGCAATCGCACCCTGTATGCCGATGGGTATATTGCCCGGGCAGAAATGGAACAATCCCAGACCAATTACGAACAGGCCGAACAATCTGTCTTGCGGGCCCAGTCGCAATATGATCGGGCAGAAACCAATCTGGGGTATGCGACGATTGTTTCCCCGGTCAATGGGACGGTTATCTCGCGCAAGGTGGACAAAGGCCAGACGGTTGCGGCATCGTTCCAGACGCCTGATTTGTTTGAAATTGCCGAAGATTTATCCAAAATGCAGATTGAAACATCTGTATCAGAGGCTGATATTGGCATGATCAAAGATGGCCAAGGCGTGACATTTACGGTTGATGCGTATCCGACCCAGACCTTTGACGGGGTGGTGCGCCAGGTTCGTTTATCCCCAACAACAACATCGAACGTGGTTGTGTATACTGTGGTCATTGATGTGGATAATTCAGATTTACGCCTGATGCCGGGGATGACCGCGTTTGTGACCATTGTTATTGATGACAAGGCCAGCGTATGGAAGGCCCCCAACGCCGCATTCTTGGTTCGAACATATGTCAATATCAAGGAAGATTTATCCGAAGATATTACACCCAAAACCCACCTGGCGATAGAGCGGATTGGCGCAGACGATGTTATCTTTATCCCCTATGCAAAGGGATTGACCACGGCCACAGAAACAGAAATTATTGCCGATGATATCCGGGCCGGCGACAGAATTATTGTGGGACGCACCGGGGCCACATCTGGGGGCGCATCAACATCTGGGCGCATGGGCATGGGGCCGGGCGGCCCACGGCAATAATCCGGGGGGGGCAATTATGACACGTAAACCCAAACAACGCCCACAAGACATTATTATTTCCATGGCGGGGGTGGATAAATCATTCCCGTTGGAAATGGGCGGCCAGCAACAGGTCTTGTTTGATGTCACCTTTGATGTGCATGCCGGGGAATTTGTTGCCATTATGGGGCCGTCGGGATCCGGGAAATCAACATGTATGAATATTATCGGTGCGCTGGATACGGCAACAGGGGGCACCTATAAACTCTATGGAACCGATATTACCCATATGACGGCCGATGAATTGGCAGTTGTCCGGAACGAGCATATTGGTTTCGTCTTTCAAAATTTTAACCTGTTGGCCAAGCGCACGGTTTTAGATAATGTGATGTTGCCGCTGATGTATCGGGGGATGTCGATGGGTGAACGCGTGACGCGGGCGCGTGAAATGTTAAAACGCGTGGGGTTGGAACGATTTGAAACCTATTTGCCGACGCAGTTGTCGGGCGGGATGAAGCAACGTGTGGCGATTGCCCGCGCACTGGCGGGGGATCCAAAATTAATTCTGGCCGACGAACCAACCGGGGCCCTGGATAGCAAGATGGGCAATGAAATCTTGCGCTTTTTTAAGCAATTAAATCATGATATGGGCATTACGATCGTGATGATTACGCATGAATTTGATATTGCGCGTTATGCCGATCGGGTTATTCATATCTATGACGGACGTATTACGTATGATGGCCCCATTCCGGCCAATGAATCGGTCTTGGTGAAATCCGAACAAAAGGCACGTAAAAAATGACATTTAATGATATATTCAAGGAATCTTGGCTGTCGGTGGGCGGGAATAAGTTACGGTCGTTTTTAACGGTCTTGGGGATCGTTATTGGGGTTATGGCGGTGGTGATTATGGTGGCGGTTGGTGAAACAGTCCAGCATCAAATCACAGACCAGTTTTCATCGCTGGGGACAAATACGATCATGATTCGTGCCGGTGCGGCCCAAACAGGTGGCGTTCGAAGCGGTAATCGCCAGACATTGACCACAGATGACGCCGAATTTATTGCCAAATTACCTGATGTGATGGCGGTAACGCCCGTTCAAAACAGCGCAGCCCAGGCTATCTATGGAAATAAAAACTGGGCAACGTCAATGGTCGGGGCATGGCCGGCATACACCACCGTCCAGAATATCGAGATGCAGCAAGGAACTTTTTTTGATCAATCGGCGGTGCGTAATGCATCGACATATGCGGTTATTGGACCAACTACGGCCACCGAACTGGGGTTACCCGATAACCCCGTGGGCCAGGTTATTCGTATTCAAAATACCCCCTTTGTTATTGTGGGGGTAACCAAGGCCAAGGGTGATTCGGCCATGGGATCCCAAGATGATATGATTATTATTCCGTTGTCGACATTGAAAAAACGTCTGCAAGGCAGTCGCTTTCCCAATTCGGTCAGTATGTTGGCCTTGAAACTTTATCCGGATGCAGACAATAATCTGGTGATAGAGCAAATTACGGCCCTGTTGCGGCAACGACACAAGTTAAAAGATACCGATGCCGATGACTTTCAGATCATGGATATGAAACAGGTGATGGAAACCATGAATACAGTGACCGGATATTTGAAGCTGCTGCTGATTGCGATTGCGGGGGTATCCTTGCTGGTGGGGGCGATTGGGATTATGAACATGATGTTGGTGTCGGTGGCCGAACGCACACGTGAAATCGGTATACGCAAGGCCATTGGGGCCCGGGAACGGCATATTATTACCCAGTTTTTGTCAGAATCCATATTGATCTCTTTTATTGGATCAATGGCGGGGCTGGCCCTGGGGGTGGGATTATCCCAAGGAATTGGGCGGTTTATCATGGGATACGATGTACCGTTTTCGGCATGGCCGGTCTTGTTATCGGTCAGTGTGGCGGTCATTGTTGGATTGGCATCTGGGGTTATGCCGGCCTATAAAGCGGCCAAATTAAACCCGATTGATAGTTTAAGATATGAATAAATGTGTGACAGACTTGACAAGACGCGCCAAGTATTATAAGATGGCGTTGCTTTGGGTGTTTAGCTCAGTTGATTAGAGCATCTCGTTTACACCGAGAGGGTCGGGGGTTTGAGTCCCTCAACACCCACCAAGATTAAAACCGCCATCGGCGGTTTTTTTATTTCTTTAGATGGTTATGGGAATAAAAAATCCCGGTTGCCCGGGATATTTGTTACAACAGACAGGCCAATGTTGCCCCGGTATTTTTGATCATAAACCATCCGATGCGATAGTCTGTGGCATAAACCGTTGCCATAAACAGGGCAATAATTGCAATAACGGCGATAACATTATTGCGTTTACCCCGCATGCAATACAAGCTGATGTTATAAAACAGAAACAACAGATAGATATCGATCGCCAGACTGATGATCCACATGGATGTACAGTTAAACGCCAGCGCGTTTAGCACCAATATCACCGGATAGATAAAGAAGATCGAGGCCAAGCCCTTGATCGCAATTTCCCAATCGCGTTCGCCACCTGTAATTTCCGAGACCAGCATCATCAGCCCCCCCATCACAAACAACAGCGTCACCGCCAAGACAGGAACAATGACAATGGCGGTAAAAATACTGCCCACGGTGATGGTTGCCCCGCCAACCAGACGCAGCCCCAGCACCAGTATCCCCCCCAGCAACCCATACAGGAATGCTCGCAGCATAGATTCTTCGAGATTGCCATCCGCCACGATTTTTGTAAAGAACCGTTTGGGTTGGGTTAATACGCCCGTGATGTGGGACAGCCAAGTTTTAATTTTTTTACGCATGGGTTAACTCCGGTTTGATTATTTCTATTTTTGCTTTATAATTACAAAAAATCAATGGAAAAATCATGAAAAAATTGACAATTGTGGGCCGGCCTAATACCGGTAAATCGACACTGTTTAATGCATTGACCGGAACGCGGGACGCGTTGGTCCATGATCGGCCGGGTGTAACCCGTGATGTGATCCAAGGAACGGTCAAGATGCGGGATTGGACGGTCTTTGATACGGCGGGGCTGGAACGTGCGAAAAGCGGGCTGGCCGCGGATTCAACAGATATGGCGTTAACCGCAATTGCCGATGCGGATGCCATCTTGTTTGTGGTTGATGGTCGTGCCGGCTTGATGAGCGAGGATATGGACTGGGCCCGGACGGTGCGGCGGGCGGCGGGGAAAACACCCGTGCTGCTGGTGGCGAACAAGACCGAATCAGGGCGACGGGTGGCCGATCTGGATGATTTTTATAAGTTGGGTTTTGGCGCACCCCGTTCGATTTCGGCCGAACATAAACAGGGATTCGACGTTATTTATGATTTCCTTGACGGTATTGCCCCATCGGACAATGGGGAAATGTCAAGCCCGGCCATGCCGGTTCATATCGCCATTATGGGGCAACCAAATGTGGGTAAATCAACCTTTGTTAATCGGGTCTTGGGTGAAAATCGTCAGATTGTACGTGATATGCCGGGCGTAACCCGTGATACGGTCAAGATACCGACGCGTTTTTACGGCCGTGATATTGTGTTAATGGATACCGCCGGGCTGCGCCGCAAGGCGGGTGTTACGGACGATGTTGAAACACTGTCGGCGTTAAAGTCGCTGGACGCGATTGCCAAGGCCGATGTGGTTGTTTTAATTGTTGATGCCACCCGTAATATTGAAAACCAGGCCTTGGGCATTGCCGGGCGGGTGTATGATGCCGGCAAGATTTTGTGTGTGGCGTTAAATAAATGGGATTTGGTCCCAGAGATAGAGCGGGACGAAAAACTGTTAAAATTAAAGCATCAATTTGGCAATTCGTTTCACCAGATTATCAAGCCAATGATTCTGGCTATATCGGCGGAAAAGGGAACCGGTGTCCAGAATTTATTCAAGCGCATCTATCAGCAATGGGATTTGTCAAATACCAATGTCCCAACCAGTTTGATTAATCGTATCATTGAAAAATTGGTCGCTGATCGCCAGCCGCCGATGTCGCGGCTAAAACGGCCCATGAAGATTAAATTTGCCCGCCAGACGGGACGTCATCCGATGCGCGTGACCATTAATGTGGGGGGGGCATCGGATATTCCAGAATCATATACGCGGTATTTACGGCGTGGATTGGCCACGGCGTTGGGGTGGGAACATCTACCTGTTGTAATAGAATATCAAAAGGCTGATAATCCATATGACCAATGACCCCACACTGTTGGTCGCTTTGGGCCGATCTATCGGTCATAAAAACAGCGTTGAAAATTCCAACGCTGTTTTTTTATTTTAACGGGGCCAATTCTTTGATTTCTTTGGTCTTGGGGTCATAGATGCGCGGTACCCCCGGATAGGCCAGGGCCGCATGATGACTGGGGACCAAAAATTCCGGTAATGGTGGGGCTTCGCCCATCATGACCTTGGCATAGAGCTTTTTTTGAATCTCTGTTTTATTTAGAAACCAACGTTCCTGGCTTGCCTCTATCGGGCGGTTATAGTGACCCTGGATGATGACCAAGTGCTTTTCATCGGGTAATTTCATAATATCCATTTCGCTATACAAGGGGGCGGATTCGGTTGTCTCGCTCTCCTTGCCATCGGGGCCTTTGACCATTTTTTTCTTCATCTTCATGCCGATCATTTCGGAAAAGCGTTTCGCACTATCGGGATCATTTTGACGCAGTACGATTTTGGCCGCCGTCGTTGAAATAATTGTCGCCGCGGCGTCGTTGCCATATTTTTCCGCAATCTGATGCAAGTCCTGGCCGATAATCAGGTATGAAATCTTTTGCCCACGCCCCAGGTCTGGTCCCTGGATCACGGCGTCCAGTTTTTGCATCTTGGGCATTTCATCCAACACGAACAGTACCGGATATGGCCCCATTTTTTTCCCATCCATGCCAACTTGTTCTGGGGGATTGGCCAACAAGAAATTCGACATCAATTCGATAAAGATCCCGGTGATTGGGTTTAATGCCTGGGCATCGACCATGTTGATGGATAAATAGACCGATACAGGCTTGATCTTGCCGTCACGTGGATCACGCAGCCCGCGCAGGTCTGAAAAGTGAAAGTCCGAATGACTGGTCCGGTTACGTACAGCCGCGTTACGGAATATCCCCAATCCCGATAAAATCGTTGATAAAATAGATCCACGTTCCTTGTCCGGGGTATTGGCCAATTGGGTTAATTCCAGAATTGCACGGTGGGCGTATGCGTACTGGCGCGCTTCTTCGACGGCATCGGTCAACAGATCTTTCATTGGGTCGGCCATCATAACCATTTGGTCGCCTTGGCGGCGGCGTGCCTCTAACTCTTGGGCAATGCGAATTTGGTTGGCGTTTAACCAGTCCAGAATCATGGACAATGATGCTTCTTTCCCGTGCCATGCATCTGGGATCCCGGCCCAGGTTCCAATATGGACATAGTTTTGTGGTGTTAATTCCCCACGTGACAAGATGGCATATGCCGCATAGGCATTGGGATCATTGGTCATCGCCAGGTAATAGTCCCCCAGCACCGCCGCATCTTCGGCGTCAAACGTTCCTGCATTTAACCGGGAATAGAAATAATCATCGGCCTTGGCCCGTTCGATTTTAGAAATAATAAATTGGATTAATCCCGACAGGCCCGCGCGTCCCGTCAATTGCCAGTGGGGATCGGCCGATGACGATGCCTGGTCAGGAATCAGGATCTTGCACATGGAATCCACGTACAAATCACGCATTTCCGGATTAAACGGTACATGTTCCGGCGATAGCGGATTCCACGACGGATAATAAATGCCCCGCGCCGGGTCGTCTTGGCCCGCCCAGTTCATGATAAACACCGGTCCGACCGATGCCCGATACCCGGATGTCTGTTGTTTTAATTCCGGTTTTGGGTCATTGATAATCATGGATACGCCATCACAGTCCAAAATTGTTGGGACGCATATACCTGCGGTTTTACCGGTCCCGGGGGGGGCAACGCACAATGCCGACAGGGTTTCGTCAAACATAATGGGGGCCATCTTGCCCTTGTTCTTGAAATAGCCCAAGACCATCATAAATCCCTTGAACAAATTGCCCCCGTTTTTGCCCATTTTGGAAATATCAGCCGCGGTCGCCTTGTTCGATGATTTTTCGTCGAATTTATCCTTGGCGTTGGGATTGAATTCATCAACCAATGTGGCGTCGGCCAAGAAATAATATGCGATAATGGGTAAAAACGGCACCAGGCACATGATATCGGTACGAAATACCGTGCGCATGACCCATGCCGGAATTTGCGCCAGAACGGATAGCCCCCCACTGGTTAACATGTGGGTTAAATAAATTTTTATCCATTCAATTGTTGCCGGTGACCATCCATATCGCCAAAGATGTTCCACCATAAAAGATAGTCCAAACGCCACCGCACACATAATCCAGATATAGCATCCCCACCGAATACGCCAAAACATGCGGGCCATGGGGGTGCGTTCATGTTCTTTGTATGCGGCGGATGAAAATATCCGCAGACCCTTGCCGCTATCACTGGTTGATAAAATGTTGAACTTGCGTGCCATTGTGCTATGATTATATCAGAAAAAAAGTCATTATTAAAGCCATGAATTGGAAGACAAGATGAAAAATATTCCAAGAATTTTTATTGATGCGCCACTGGGGGGCGGGGCAACGGTTGCCGCGTCACGGGATGTGGTTCATTATTTAACACGTGTGATGCGGACCGATCAATGCCTGGTCTTTAATGGGGGGGCAGAATACACGGCGCATCTGGATGATAACGGGATGTTAATCGTGGGGGATAAAACAGATCATGATGATCCATCAAGTCAGATTGTCATGTTCTTTGCCCCTATTAAAAAGACCGATGATTTGTTAAATATGGCGACCCAAATGGGGGTTCGGACATTTGTTCCGGTGATTACCGATCGAACCGTTGCCCATCATATTAATTGGGCCCGTATGCATAAGATTGTTATCGAAGCAGCCGAGCAATCCGGCCGCAACAGCGTGCCCGACATCTGTCCCCCGATTAAATTTTCTGATTTAGATATGCGTGGGTTGGCCTATGGCGATGAACGGGCGGCGGCCGGGGTCGATATTGGCGCGTGGGATGATGTGCCAACGCGGGTTTTAATCGGGCCCGAAGGCGGATTTTCCGATGCCGAATTTGATGCCTTGCGTGATGGCGGGGCGGTGGCGGTATCGCTGGGGAAAACCATCCTGCGGGCAGAGGTGGCCGCCGTCGCCATCTTGGCCAAGATTATTTTGGGGGCCGCATGACATCAATGCGTTTGGGCAAGTTTTTGGCGCAATCAGGGGTGGCATCACGTCGTGATGCCGAACGATTGATTGCATCTGGGGTGGTGGCGGTTAACGGGGTGGTGGTGACAACACCGGTATACTTTGTTAATGATGGGGATCGGGTAACGGTCAATGCAAAGGATATTAAACCAGACCAAAAAATTCGGATCTTTGCGTTTCATAAGCCCATTAATACCATGACAACCACACGGGATCCTGATGGACGGCGGACGATTTATGATGTCTTGGGGGCGGAATATAAAAATTTGCGCTATGTCGGGCGATTGGATTTTAAGACGACGGGGCTGCTGCTGCTGACGAATAATGGGGATGTGGCGCGACAATTAACATTACCTGGCAATGAAATCCCCCGTTGTTATCTTGCGCGGGTGGCTAATGTTCGGGCGGCCAATTTGGATGCGGCGCGTCGGGGAATGACGGTTGATGGAATTAAATATCGACCCATGCAGATTGATGTGGTTGATAACCACACATTGCGTGTCATTGTTACCGAAGGTAAAAAGAACGAAGTTCGTCATGTCTTGGCTGCGATTGGGGCACCGGTATTAAAGCTGCATCGGGTGTCATATGGGAATATTGATTTAGGGGATTTGAAACCCGGAAAAATTTACGAATTGGATCAGAAAAGCATTGACGCGATTATGAAATCTCTTTACAATCGTTGATAAGAAAGTAGGGCAAGGGAGATTTCCATGAAGCAGAAAAAAACACCAGCAAAGAAAACACAGACCACGCGCCGCGCCGCGCCGGTCAAGGCAACGCCGAAAAACACTGCGCGGTCAGATGCACGGTTTAATCCGTGGTCGTTGTCGATTTATCTGTATTGGTTTATTATTTTATTCTTTATTGCGGCGACGTTTTATATCTTGGGGCGCAGTCATTCGATCTTGCATCCGGTGGCCAATAATGTGACCGTTACCGAAGAAGCATTGTTGAAAACAAACGATTATTTTGATTCGGGGCGTGAAAAATTAATTGCAGGGGATGTTAATGGGGCGATTGCGGATTTATCTGTGGTTATTGATGATGACAATGCGCCGGTCGATGCCTATATCTTGCGTGGCGAAGGATATATGCAAATGTCTGATTACCAGGCCGCATTGGCAGATTTTAACCGTGCCATTGAAATGGATCCGTCCAATGCCGTGGCATATTATGATCGGGCGTTGTTAAATACCCGTCTGGAAGATTATAACGCGGCATTAAATGACATTAACAATGCCTTGGCGGCGCGGGCGTCGGCCCCTAATGAAATACTGCGGTTGCGTGATTTGTATGCGCGTCGTGGGCAATTGAATTTGTGGTTAAAGAATTGGAATGGGGCGATTGCGGATTATACCAATTCGTTGGCCCGTCCCGATGGGAATGTAACGCCGACGGTTTATGCCGAACGGGCCGAGGCGTATACGGCATTGGGTCAATATGGTGATGCGATTAACGATTATGCGTCGGCCATTCGCGTTATTTCTGAACAAATCCAAGGCGCAACAGCGGCATCAGATCGTGAAGATTTATCCAGCCGGGCCATGATGTATTTCGAAAAGTCGGCGGCGTTAAATCTGAAACTGGGCAATGTGGCATCGGCTCGAAATGATCTGGATTCGGCATACACCATTGCGGCGGCGTTAAATGACGAAGATAGTATGATGCGATTAAAACAATTAATTGCCGAATTACAGGCCCAATAATAATCCCGCCATTTGGCGGGAATTTTTTTATCGTTTTTTATCAAAAGTTAACACGGATACCGGCAGCCAAAAATGGGGTTTCGGTTGACAGACCCAATGACACCCAACCGTCGACGTTCTTGCTATACTTATACCGTAATGACGCGATGGCCGTATGGTCAATATAATGATGGGCATTGCCCCAGATACCTGTATCTGAAAACAGATAGGTTGCCGATACCGTGTATTTTAATAAATCATAGCTAAGCCCGGCACCCGCCGCCACACCATCGGATGGCCGCCCCAGCGCATTTTTATCATAGACGATCCGTCCGCCGGCCCCAAAAATCCATCCTTTGTATTGAATGTTTATGCCTGCCGAACCCTGGGCCCGCCAATCGGCATCCAGATTTTGTGTCCCCGATCCCACACGCAGGTTATGGGGATTATCAATGAAAGATGCCCCCAACGTGAATGCGGTTTTAATTCGGCCATAGGGTTGGCGAATTTTTATGGCAGCATCGGCCGAGAAATCAAAATGTTCGGATGTGGCCAGTGACGTTCCAAACTGGATCCCGTTGCGCGGCATACTGGCCAAATTAAGGCGTGGGCTATATCGGCCATCATTGATGGTTAAATCTGAAATAATCGGTCCATCTGGGCGAATTTTTTTGAAGATCAATGATTGATCATTAATGCGCAATCCCCCCACGTCGGGTAATCCCACCCCCAGCTTTTTCGCAATAGAATCTGTTAATCCCAATTCAATTCGACCATATCGCGCCATTTCAAAAAACATAAATGCGTCACGGGCCCAATAACCTTCGTCGGTGGCCAAGGCATCAATGGCATAGATGGCCCCCAGGCTTTGTCCCTGGGCGACGGCATAATTAAACTGGGCCCGGGCGCGCCAATCGGCAATAAATTTTCCATCGGAAAAGTCGGGCTGGATTAATCCCGGGGTTGCATATCCCGTCAGTTTTACCGCCGCCCGGCCCCGATCATACGTGAACGCATTTGCATTTCCGACGGTCAATATGACGCCCATCGCGCCCATCCATTGTATCGTTTTGTTTGTCATTGGGGTCCTTGTTATTCTGGGGGTTATTCATTAATTGGGGCGGCTGTATCGGTCAAGATGGCGGTGCGCAACTTGTCAAAGGCGCGTTCTTCGATTTGCCGGACCCGTTCGCGAGAGATGTTGTATTTCTGGGACAACGCCTCAAGCGTTAAGGCTGGTTCTGTCAGACGGCGGGCCACCAAAATTTCCCGATCGCGTGTGCCCAGATTTCCCAAATGTTTTTGCAACAGATCCATGGCGGTGCGCTGGAAATGATATTGTTCGGTAATTTCATCTGGACGCGGTCCCGTATCGGCCAGATTGGTTAACATTTCATCCCCGTCATTATCATGCCCGATCGGTGTATTCAAAGAGATATCCCGTGCCGTCATACGGGTTGACATGCGACGGACATCTGATTCTGGTACTTCTAAATACTTGGCAATTTGTTGGGTTTGATCATCGGATAGGTGATTATCCATTATCCCCAGGGCACGTTTGGCCCGTGCCAGGTTAAAGAACACCCGCTTTTGATTGGCAGATGTGCCAATTTTAACAATTGACCAATTGTTTAATATTGTTTCATAGATTTCGGCCCGAACCCAAAACATGGCATAGGTTGAAAAGCGAAATCCCCGTTCTGGATCAAATTTTTGGATGGCCTGCATCAGACCCATATTCCCACTGGCGATTAAATCACCCATCGCAATGCCATAGTTTTTGAAATCATAGGCAACCGATACCACCATCCGCAGGTGGGATAGCACCAGCTGCTCTGCTGCGGCATGATTGTGGTTTTGGATCCAATCAACGGCGTATTCATATTCTTGCTGGGCCGTTAGTATGGGAATTTCTTGGACCATTTTTATATATTGGGCCAAAGAGGCGTCATCACTAACCCCGCGGGCCGCGACCAGCGATGTGTTTTGTACAGTTGGCAAAGCGTTCTTGATTTGCTTTTTCATAACATTTATAGTATAGCAATAAAATACCAATTATCAAGACAGGAGAATTTTCCATGGCAACAATTTTGGAAAGAAATAAAAATGTAAAACCCCCAAAGAAAACCCGCGAAGATTACGCCGAAGATGCTCTTTATCGCGAAGTGTGGGAAGAAGTTAACAACGAAAAGACCCAGCGGTTTATTAAAAAATATGCCCGTGTGATGATTGCTGCTGCGGTGGCATTGGTGGTTGTGGTTGTTGGCATCCAGATCGGGGTAACATCATATCGGGCCCGTCGGATTGCGGCCGCCCAGAATTATGAAACGGCCATTATAAACCGGGATGCATCTGCATTGGCGGCAATTGGCCAATTGTCACGGGGGGCATCGGCGGATTTGGCCTTGTTCCAGGCATATTTAATCAGTGGCGATGCCGACAAGTTACAGCATTTGGCCGATCATGGTCATAGTCGCGATTTGCGTGATCTGGCCCGAATTCATGTGGTGCAATTGCGCGGTGATCAAATGTCTGCATCGGATGTTGAACAATATTTGGCCGATTTGGATACGAAAAAGTCGCCGTATTATTACACATCACGTCTGATTGTGGCGCAAAAGTATCTGGCCGATGGCGATGCGGCGCGGGGACGGGGAATATTAGATAAAATTATTTCTGACAAAGATGCACCCGCCATTGTGGCGGCCAATGCAGCGGCGTTGCGATAAAGGTACAGGGGGGCAAATCGATGCGTAAAACAACATTGGCGTTGATGATGGCAACTTTCATGGCCGGATGTGGGTCCCATGACCCTATTTTGCCGGGGGATCGTACCGCCATTTTTAAGAGCGAGAGTATCACCATCTTAAACGAAAAAATTGAAAATTTACCAGATGCGGCAGTGTCTGGGGATGCGGGGGCGTGTCCTTATACCCAAGATGCACAAAACATTATCTGGGATGGGGACAAAAAGGTCTTTACAGGGTTTCCGACATCGAATTGTGTCGGGGCAACGCGGCGGCCGGTTTGTCATGGCCCGCATATTTATGCAGGCCTAACCACGGGAGAGGTTGTTAAACTAAACCCAAAAACGCGCCAAGTGGCATGGGTTGCCGATGTTTATCGCCCCAGTAATATGACCGGCGGGGCATCGGTCTTGGATATTGTGGCCCCCATTGTGGTTGATGGGGCATCGGTTTATGCTGGTGGATTGGGGGATGCGTTTTGTCGGTTGCGTGGGGACAGCGGGACATCCCGCTGGTGCGTGCCGATTGCGACCGCCCATCCGTTTGTGATTGCAGGGCCGGCGGCGTTTGTGATGTCGACCGATGGGAACTTGTATGCGGTGCGTACCCGTGACGGGGCGGTTTATTGGCGCACCGGTGTTAAACGCGGGGGGGCACCCACGTATGCGGCGGGTAAAATTCGTATTGATGCCCAATGTTTTAATGCCACCGACGGCGGTGCCATATCGTGTGATTAATCATTGCAAATTGCGAAAAGTATGATAACATTCGGCCCGAATTCAAGGGATAAGATATGACAATAGAAGAAATAAAACCAGGTAAATTACCGCCCAAGAAGATGACGGCGATTATAGAAGTGCCAGAAAATGGCTTTGTTAAATATGAAATTGACAAGGCGACAGGTCTGTTGCGGGTGGATCGTATTTTGCATACGCCGGTGGCGTATCCGGCGAACTATGGCTATTTCCCGGGGACATTGGGCGATGATGGGGATCCGCTGGATTGTGTGGTGGTTTGTGCCGCCCCGTTACAGCCGGGGGTGTTGATCGATGTTCACCCAATTGGGGTTTTGTTAATGGAAGATCAGGCTGGCGGTGATGAAAAGATTATTTGTGTGCCCCGCGATCGGATTGATCCTTATTATGAAAATATTTCCCATGTCGAAGATTTGCCGGCGATTTTACGGGCAAAAATCGAATACTTTTTCCATCATTACAAGGATTTGGAACCAGGATCTTGGTCCAAGATTTTGGGATGGGGTGACCGTGAAACGGCCGATAAAATCATCATGGACAGTATCGATAGATACCGCACCACAAAGAAACAATAAAACCAAGGGGTAGTGATATGGCATCATATATTGCAAATGATATGCGTGTTGGTTGGGTTATTTCCCACAACGGGCGGCGTTATTCTGTGACATCAATTACAAAGGTAAAACCGGGCAAGGGCGGCGCATTTGTTCAAGCAGACTTGCGCGATATTGATTCTGGGAACAAGGGTGGCGATCGCTGGCGTGCCGAAGACAAGGTCGAAAAATTAATGGTCGAAGATATTGAATGCCAATATCTGTATTCGGACGGGTCAGATGCTTTTTTCATGAATCTGAACGATTATGAACAATTTACGATGCCGGTTGATTCTTTGGGGGAACAGATGAAATTCTTGGAACCGGAAATGACGGTCAAGGCGAACTTTGTCGAAGGGATGCCGGTATCGATCACATTGCCCAAGACAGTTGTGGCAACAATCGAAGAAACAGAACCTGCATTAAAGGGCCAAACCGCCACGTCCAGTGGGGGCAAACCCGCCATCTTGGATAATGGTGTCCGGGTTCAGGTTCCGGTCTTTATTGAACAGGGTGAACGTATTGTGGTTAATACCGAAACACTGGAATATGTGGAACGTGCAAAATAAAAAAATCCCGGTAACGGGATTTTTTTATATGATCATTATTAAAAAAACGTCCCGGATGGGACGCTTTTGTTTTTACCAACCACTTAACGGGCATCCAGAAATACCCGGCAAGAATTGCAAAACCATCCCAATACCAAATAATAACGAAAAGCCAACCAACAGTCCGATCCCTTTTTTCTGGATCTCTTCCATTTTGGCGTCGCCTTTTTTGATGAATTCCCATGCCCATCCGGCAATAAAGATCGCCGCGCCGGCAAATGCCAATGTCCGCAGGGTGTGGAATATGCCCTGCATCCCGGCGATTAATGCGCACGGATCGGCCGCGCCGGTCGCACTGGCCATGGCGACGCCGGTTGATGCGACAATGGCCGATAATGCAAATAATGTTTTTTTCATCTTGTTCCCCTTTGTTGGATACGTTACCCAGATTCTATCATAAAAATCCATGGGATTCAAGTAACACAAACGCGCCCCAAGTGGGGCGCGCGAATTGTGTCGTCTTTGCCAGACCTTTAGATATTGGGTGTGATAATATAACGACGTTTTAACACCCATGGGCATGGTTACCCGGATCTAACCAGTGTCACAGGTTGATATTGTGGGATAACAACCGGTGTGGGCGCGGTTGGTACCGCCGCCGGTTCTGGTTCGGAAACCGGTTCTGCATCTTTTTCTGCCACAATGCGCAGCAGCGCGCTGCGATCACTGCGCGGGGCGGCATTAACATGGTCACGTTCATACAGATCGTGGCACATCGTGTTCCGATAGACGATCCGTTTGTGTGTATCCAGACCGCGGATTTCTTGGTTATAATGATTGGCGTGTTCGGTCATGTAATAAATACAATCGGTGCCGTCTTGGACATATTGAATATCGCCACGGAAATAGTCATAATGATTGGCACATGCCCCCAGCCCCAACGCACATAAAACAGAAATCAGAACTTTTTTCATAAATCGGTCCTTTGTTGAATAATTATTTCGATTCGGAAAACATTCTTGCACAAATCCAGTGATTGTCAAGCCGTATTGCCATACGTGACATTTTTATGGGGATATGATACAATGGGGCGTATGTTAGAAAAAGGAAATAAAATGGCATATAAAGATTTTGGTGTGGTCAATACCCGTGATATGTTTGCACGGGCCATGGCGGGGGGATACGCAGTGCCGGCATTTAATTTCTATAATCTGGAAACGATCCAGGCGATTATCCAGGCAGCTCGTACCTGTCACAGTCCGGTTATTTTGGCGGTATCTGAATCGGCCTTGGCCTATATGGGGGACGCAATGTTGATGGCCATGGTGTCGGGACTGGGACTGGATGGGTCAGAACCGGTGGCATTACATCTGGATCATGGGTCATCGTTTGATGCATGCCGGCATGCGATTGATCTGGGCTTTTCATCTGTGATGATTGATGCCAGCAAGTTGGATATAAACGCAAATATTGATTTATCCCGGCGCGTGGTTGACTATGCCCATGCCCATGATGTCACGGTAGAGGCAGAGCTGGGCGTCCTGAGCGGTATCGAAGATGAAAATACAGCCAGCGCGTACGGCCATTACACAAATCCCGCCGACGTGGTTCATTTTGTTCATGAATCCGGGGTTGATTCATTGGCCATTGCCATTGGGACCAGTCATGGGGCCTATAAACGCCAACGTGATGACGAAGAATTGCGTTTTGACATTTTGCGTGACATTGCGGATGCGTTGCCGAATTTCCCCTTGGTTTTGCACGGGGCATCGTGTATTCCATCCCATTTGGTTGATATTATTAATGAATATGGGGGATGCATAGGGGGCGCACGCGGCATCGCCCCAGATCAATTACGGCGTGCGACATCGATGAACGTGTGTAAAATCAATGTCGACAGTGATTCGCGTTTGGCCTTTACAGCGGCGGTGCGGCGGACATTGGGGCAAAAGCCAGATGTCTTTGATCCGCGTCAATATCTGGGGGCGGCGCGCGATATGATCACAGAAAACTGTATCGATGAAATACGACATATTATGAATTCAGAAAATAAATATTAATTCCAGACCGCCAAATTGGCGGTTTTATTTTGGCAAAATACCTGATATAATACCCCCTGAATCCAAGAGTTGGGTTCGGGGTCGTTAGAAAGCCCATATCTGTTCGGTGCAATTGCGCCGTTAATTCGATGTATCGGTGCGGTTGCGCCGTTATCATCCCTGATCTTTATATGGTCGGGGGGCCGTTGGTTATACAAGACGTTTATGCGGAAAACCACGGGGTCATCTAACAGATATGATTTCTAAACTCCCCGACCGTCATTTCTTGGCGGTCTGTTTTTATATAATGGGATTGGGGCCTGGTTTGGCGATTGGTGTTTTTTATTGTAATCGGGATGATCGTTGGCGATGCATCTGGGGAACCAATTGGACTTTCCCGGTTTATCATGGGGGAATGTGGGCTGTTGGGCTATGAAGATACTGATTTGTACAAGGAATGTTGTATCTTGGGGGCTAAAAACCCAGGCTATTCCATGCGTGAGATAAAAGAAATGGTTCGATTAAAACAGCAAGATATCCAAGATTGTTTGGACTTTCCGACGGGATCGCCCCGTTTGTCTGCGTCGGGTAAACTGTGTATTATATGGAATCCAAATGATGACAAGGGAAAATCCAGATCCCCATCTGTGGATAAATATGCCCGTGCCCATGGGGGTATTCCATATGTCTCGTTTTGTGACAAGGATACTTGCGATGCCCAAAATGAATCAGATCTTGTGGGAAAGATCGTGGTGGGGTCAATGCATATGTATGTGATGCGTTTCGCCTATGAAGAAGCAAAACGGGAATGCAGTCGGCGTGGCGGAACATTAACCTTGAAATCAGGGCAAGTGCATGAAAATTCATATATCTTGTGCAAGATCGAAGCAACAACATCCACCATGACCCAAGAAGAATGTGATGCCATGCAAACGTCTTGGCCACTGGGCTATTCAGATGGAAATATTGGCACATTTCGCATCACTGGCAATAAGGTCAAATGTTCATATTTACCCACAGGATTAATATTATATGGCGGCAGATATGCCGGGCCAATGCACAGATAATATGGAAGAACATCCGGTGACGGGCGATTGTTTGTGTAAATATGGGTATAAAGGTGAAATAGGAAACAGTTTATGCAATCCGCCCCCAGAATAAAAAACATCGGTTGAAACCCAAAATTTTTTCGATAAAATACATTCGAATAATCAACCAAGGGGGGAAATAATGAAGACATTTGTAACGGTTTTGGCATTGACGGCAATTGCGCTGGGGGGATGTACAACAACCAATCCATATACGGGCCAGACCCAGACGTCCAAGGCTGTATGGGGCACCGCCATTGGCGCGGCAACCGGGGCGGCAACGGGGGCCTTGGTCGCGAAAAAAAGTGGCGCGGGCGCAATTGTTGGCGGTCTGGCCGGGGCGGCCATTGGTGGGGGTACGGGATATTATCTGGACGTACAAGAGGCGGAATTACGTCAACAACTGGCATCGACCGGTGTTGGTGTCGAACGCACCGACGACAGCATTCGTTTAATCATGCCGGGCAATATTACGTTCAAAACAGATTCGGCCGATATCAATTCTAATTTTTATGCGGTTCTGAATTCCGTGGCCAAGGTTTTGAATAAATACAACAATTCAACCATTATGGTTCTTGGGTTTACCGATAACACGGGATCGGCGGATTATAACCAGACCCTGTCACGTCAACGGGCGAATGCGGTGGCGTCTTACCTGCAGGGCCAAGGGGTGAAATCGTCACGCTTTGAAATTATGGCAATGGGGCCATCAAATCCGATTGCATCAAATGCAACTGCGGCGGGTCGGGCCCAAAATCGACGTGTCGAAATTAAAATTATTCCCAATAAATAACAAAATCCCCCATTTGGGGGATTTTGTTATATAGGACCTAGCGATTTTTTTCTTTTAACCAATTAATGGCGTTGGTGACATATTGTTGGGCCCGGTTCAGATCAAATTTCCCGGTGACGGGATTTTTCAAGCCACCTTCGGCATCAATCCAAATGGGTTGGTTGCCAACCTTGGACGCGATTTTATCCAATCGTGCGGTCACGTTGTCGGGGGTGATCCCACCCGAATATCCCGTTGCCAACGCATAGGCAAAGGGACGACCCGTCACGCGCGGCGCGCGTCCCATCCCGCCGGACGCGTCATAAAGAACGCAAAAACGTGCGCCTGTATTCGCCAGTCGGCGCATGCGCATGGCCTGGGGGGTGGTGTATTGGAATATAAATTCGTGATTGGGGAATGCGCTTATGATCTGGTTGACGGGGGTGGGGCGGAACATGGGACTGTGGCTGCCGGACAAATTAATCTGAACCCGCTGCACCAACAGGGTGCCATTTTGGTGTATCCGCATTAACCAATCTTGTAAATCTGGTGCCAATTCACCCTGGCAAAACATATCGCACCATTGCATATTGACATGCACCGCCAGATTGGGGGCAACGCGCGTCGCGGCCGCCGTGGATAACAATGATTCAAACCACACGCGCCGATCCATGCCCACAGACATCCGGGACGGGTGCGCCTGGACGGCCAATTCCGCGTGTGGATATTGCCGCAGAAACGCCAGGATATCTGAAACAGACGTATTTTCGCGCGGATCAGAACAGGTGATATAGCGTAGGTTCATTTTTTAATTCCCTTGGTGATTATTTAGGCGCAACTGGCCACATGCCGACCCGATGTCTGTGCCGCGTTCGCGGCGGATACGGGTATGGATCCCCCGTTTGATTAAAATGTCTTGAAACCGATGTACGGCGTTACCCGATGGCGCGGCAAAATCCCGTTCATCAACCGCGTTCCACGGGATCAGGTTTACCATACAATTTTTACCCGTCAATTTGTCGGCCAAACATTCTGCCATTTCTGGGGTCGCGTTATAGAGTTCGGTTTCCCCCATCTCATTACGCCGCCCCAGCAAGATGTATTCAATCATCAGTTGCCGGTTATGCGCGGCGGTAAAGGCATCGGCCGCGGTCAAGACATCGTCCAATTTGTATTTATTATTAATTGGCATAATCTGGGATCGCATTTCATCGGTTGGCGCATGCATGGATATGGCCAAATTAATCGGCCGACCCCATTTGATCAGATCGTAAATTCCTGGTACAATACCGCATGTCGACAACGTTATGCGCCGCCATCCGATGCCCAGATCTTGGTTTAACCGTTCCATAAATCCGATAACATTTTCTGTATTTTGCAAGGGTTCACCCGTCCCCATAATCACCACATGGGATACATCCCCATTGTTGGGATCGCCATTGGGTCGTGATGTGCCCCGGTCGCCACGCAATTCCCATTGCGCCGTCAGCACCTGGGCCAGGATTTCATTTGTTGTTAAATTTCGTTGTAGCCCCAGCAACGTTGACGCACAGAACCGACAGCCCATGGCGCATCCAGCCTGAGAGCTGACACAAACACTGTTGCCATAGGTGGTGCGCATTAAAACGCATTCGATTTTATTACCGTCGGCCAGTTCTAACAAGAACTTGGTCGTTTCCCCATCGGCAGATTCCAGTTTAGTAATAATCTTGACCGGTAATGTGACCGCCATTTGATCCAGTTGGTTGCGCAAATCCATTGGTAAATTCTTCATCACAGAAAAATCAGGGGCCCCACGGTTTAACCATTGGCGTATTTGCGCCGCCCGAAAACGGGGTTGGCCCATATCGGTCACAAAGGCATTTAATTCGGCATCAGAAAAATTGAATAAAATGGGTTTCATATTTTATACCTATCATCATGAATGACAATAATGGCTTTGCGCCGTAATTGCTTTAATTGTTGATCCGCGATAAACAATGCCTTTTGAAAGGTCGCATTTTGTTTAATGATCTTGTCCAGGTCGCCATATTCTTTGGTCTTTTTCGTATCACAGACCAAAAAGACCGTATTATCACGATGGCCCGACCATGTTAATTTCGGTAAATCGGTCACGCGACTGCGAATTTCTGGGGCCAATTCGTATTGAACGGCGGTAAATTTGTGGGGCACGCCGCCTAAATTTTCGGCCATTTTTATGGCGTCGTCGCATGATTTTGGCTTGGTCAACCGGGCGGCAATATCGGCCGGAATATCTGTTAACCGGATCAATGTCATTTCAATTGGTAATCCGTGTTCACGTGCCAGATCGCGCCGCTGGGCCAGAATATCATCATTGGAAATATCAACTGATGGTAAGATGGTTCGGCCCACCACCATTTGCCATGCAATGTCGGCGCGGATGGCGGATTTGGCCATGGCCGCCTCTGTCGCGGTTAATTCCCCCAGGGATAATTTCTTGAATTCTTTGGTCACATCATCGTCTGATGGGACCGCGTTAAAGCCGGCGGCATACGCCACCTTGACATTATCATCAATAATACTGTTCAAGGCAACCCGCCGATTATCGGTTGATGTGCGGCCTTGCTTGTTCATCAATGACACCCGCGCCGTAATATCGGCGTCGGTGATGGGTGTTGTCCCCACGGTGGCGACAACCGATGCCGCCATGGCCGATGTCCCCATAAATACCCCCAACCCTGCGATCAATAATGCTTTCATTGTATGCCCCCCTTTTTTGGGTATTTGTGTTTATTTGTATTGTTTGCCATCAATGCTCATCCCAAAACGGAATTGAAACGTTGTTGTCCCGACATAGTCGTATTTACTGGAATTATCACGCCGATATTCCAACGACAGGTAATAGCACGGATGATTATAGAAAATCCCCCCACTGTTGCGTTGGAATTGATTTTCTGTCAGATTATAGGTAGCGGCGAAACGCAGACTCCACCGGTCGGACAGTTGCAATCCCGCCCCGGCAATAATTTCATGGGTATCATCAGATGCGTTTTGAACATCGATGAACTTTGCACTCCATAAATGCCCGATATTAATAAAGTTGCGTGATGTGCCGATGTGTGCCGACGTTTCTGTATGACGCAGCGACAGGTTTTCTTCGCTGATGCGAAAGCGGCTGGCCAAATTAATCCAACTGGCGCGATTATAGCTGATGCGGCCCACATAGTCCGATAGCCCATCGTGAAATCCGCTATTGGGATCGGACACCACCCGATCAGAAAAGTCATATGATTGCCCCAAAAAGATTTCAAAGCTTTGATCTGTGCCTTGGTACGCGGCATAGCGGACACCATAATCGGCAAACGTGCCATTTTCCCATAAATCCATACCGGCAAATCGATTGGATGAAAACAAGGACGTGTCTGATAAAAATGTTCCGGCAGAATCAGTGTTTAACGAAAACTGGGCATCTTGAATTTCCCGCATGACGGTCAATCGGGCCCGGGGTTCGATAATATGAATCCAGTCTTTATTGGCCCGATACAGCGGCAGACCCCATTCGGCATACGCACTGGGCAAAAAGCGGGTCTTGACCCCAGAATAAATATCCCCATCCACCATTTCAGTGTTGTGGAAATTATAAATGTCATAGCGGCCCGATACATTTAATGTCAACCGATTACCCCCCCACAGTGTCCACGGGGACGTAATGGCGGCCATACCAATCATACGCTGGTTTGATGTCCCATCGCCCGAGATACCCAACACGTCCGTGCCAAACGTTGCGTATGTTTCATAGAAAAAAGGTTCTGTTTGATGGACCGCGCGGATGTTGGGTAAAATATCGCCCGACGGGATAGAGTGATTAAGACTCGTACTGCGTAATTCTTGAAAGATGTGCATGTCGGCGACTGCATAACTGGATATACCGAATAATTCCAACTTGGCCCCGGAATCCAAATACGGCTGGGCGTCATAAAATCCATATTTTTGCAGGTATGTTTTATCTGATGCGCGTTCCAAGAATACAGACGCGCGGGCATAATCCCCCAATTCAATGACATCATCATTAAAGATATGCCAGCGGTTTTCCCCGGCCTTGTTGTGGGTAAATGAACCGCGGGTTCGAAATTGCCCATGGGTTGTGTTTAACCGATGCTCGCCATGAAACAGGGGATTTTCCTGGGTTAAATATGAAAAGCGCAGGGTTAAGTCATGCGTGTCAGATATCGAGATATAGACCGGTAAATTAAACTGGGTTCCCATTTTGTTGGTGGATTCAAAACTGGGCATTAACAGACCAGATTTGTACTTAACCGATGGGTCAGGCATTTCAAAGTACGGCCACCAAAACGCTGGAATGCCATAAATCCAAAATACGGAATTGTGAAACGCCATTGTTTTATCGGCCGCATCGTGAACAAATGTTGATGCCGATATTTCCCACGCATTACCAAATGGATCACATCCTTCACATGCGGTGAACATGGCATGATGCGCAACAGTATCTGCGCCATCGCGGGTAAAGTTGCGGGCCGACACATACACATGGTTCCCCAGCCATAATTCAATATCTTGACCCTGGATGCTTTCGGCAGTGGGGGCCAAATAAGAATCATTTAATGTCAATCTTTGGCCGGATTGGTTAACAATTTCTGTCTGGCCAGTGGTGCGAATTTCATCAGATTTAACATTGTATTCGATTTTGGGGGCGATAATGGTTTTGGGTTCATCAATGTTAATCGATGCCGCCCACGCTGGCGTGCCCATGCACAGAAAAAACAAGATATGCGTCCGTTTTATCATTTCTTGAATAATGCCGATAAAATCGCCCCCAGTATAATCATTTGGGTTACCGCCAATACCCCAAGTCCCGTCAGACTGGTCACCATATTGGATGCAGACATAAATCCGGCCATGGCGGCGGCCATGGTTGCCACTGCGGCGGCGGGGGCAAAGCTGGCCCGGCGGCGCAACAAGGATGTCCGCAACATAATCAAAGCTGCAATGGCCGCCAAGATAATATTCATCACCGGCCCCAAGAGACGCGTCGCCAGCTCGCTTAACACGCTTTTGTGCTGCTTGGCGGTGTCATTACCGGTCACGGTTGTGATTAATTGCCATGTCGGAATGCTGCGCACGCGAAAGCCCGACCCACCTGCGCGGTCTGCCACATTTAGATCCATGTCAAATGTATCAAATGTGCCAACAGTTACGATATTTCCAAACATCTGCAGGGATCCATTGGACATCACAATTGACAAGCCACGCCCGGTGGTGACCAGCTTGCCTTTCTCGGCAAAAATGGTCATTTCGGATGTGGAATCACGCATGTCTGATAACATAACTTGGGATAAATCGTGGCCGGCGACGCGATCAACATATACAACCAATCCCGGGGCCATTTCGGTAAAGGCCGATTCTTGCAATTTCATATGGGCCAAGCCATAGCGCAAGTTCCATTGTGTATCATAAAAATGCGCCTGGGTTGCGGGAACAATCCAGATATTTAAGACAAAATGAATGGCCGCCACCACACATGCAAATCGTAACGCCGGCCGCGCCAGCTGTCCCGGCGACAGGGTTGATGCCGCCATCACCGTTATTTCATTATCTGCGATCATTTTGTTATAAACGAAAATGACCGCGATAAAGGTTACAAATGGCATAATAATCGATACAATAAATGGCACCATTAACACGGTTAGACCCAAAAAGGTGCCGAATTCGATACCATAATTTAACAGGAATTTCATCATCGACATAATCTGAACCATCCACGCCAGCCCAGTCAGCACCAGCATCAGCATGACAAAAATCGTCACAAATTGGCGGGAAAAGTAATGCGCAATAATTCTCATACCTTGCAGTATAAAGCCCAAAAGCCAAGGCGTCAAATTTTAATTTTATGATCCCCTGTATTGGGGAACGCGCTTTTTTTCTTGCAATTGGGCGATTCGGGGGTCATAATTAAGGCGTTCTTAAAAAAATTTTTAAGGGCGGGGTTGCAAAACCCCGCTCTTTCCATAAAAAGGCAGCAAAGTAAGGAGAAAGCAAATGTCTTTTGTTTCTATGCCCCGGCAAGATCTGTTGTTGGCGATCGATTCATTGGCCCAAGAAAAGCAGATTGATCGTGAAATCGTTATTGAATCGTTAGAGGCGGCAATTGCCAAAATCGCCAAGCATAAGTATGGTGAAGAATTTAATATTGTTGCCACGATTGATCGCAAGAATGGGGCAATTTATGTAAAGCGTTTGTTCGAAGTGATTGCATCGCCAGAATCGGTCGAAGAATATGATCCGAATACAATGCTGACCGTGGATGCGGCCAAAAAGTATGCCAAGAACCCATCTGTTGGGGACGTGGTCGAAGATCCGTTGCCGGAACCAGAATTTGGGCGTATGGCATTCCAGACCGCCCGTCAAATTATGACAGGTCGTGTCCGTGACGCTGAAAAAGGACGTCAGTACGAAGAATTCAAAGACAATATCGGGGACATTGTGTCCGGTGTGGTTAAACGTATTGAATTCGGCAATGTCTTTGTTGATATCAATGGCAAGGCCGAAGGTTATATCAAAGGAACAGAATTAATTCCAGGTGAACGCTTGGCCGTGGGGGATCGTGTGCGGGCACTGATTATGGATGTCGCACGCAGCAATTCGGGCCCCCAGATTTTTTTAACCCGCACACATCCGATGTTCATGGAAAAGTTATTTGTCCAAGAAGTACCGGAAATTTACGAAGGGGTGATCAAGATCAAGTCTGTATCACGTGCGCCGGGGTCCCATGCGAAAATTGCCGTTGAAACATCCGACCCATCGATTGATGCGGTTGGGATGACCGTAGGGATCAAGGGAACCCGGATTCAACCGGTGATCAATGAATGCCACGGTGAAAAAATTGACGTTATTTTGTATTCTGATGATCCGGCGGTCTTTATCGTTAACGCAATGCAACCGGCCAAGGTTGCCAAAATCATCGTTGACGAAGACACACGCACGGCGGCGGTTGTTGTTACCGAAGATCAGCAATCATTGGCCATTGGGCGTCGCGGTCAGAATGTGCGTTTGGCATCGCAACTGACGGGATGGAATATTGACGTTATGAATGAAACCGAAGAACAGGAACGTCGTGCCAAAGAATTCAAGGAAAAGACCGAACTGTTTATCAAAGGGCTGGATGTGGATGAAATGATTGCCCATCTGTTGATTACCGAAGGTTTCCGGACAATCGAAGAAATTGCCTTTGTCGATAGCGCGGAATTAGAATCAATCGAAGGATTTAATCCGGAATTGGCATCAGAGCTGCAAATGCGGGCAAAAACATATTTGGAAAAAATCGAACAAGATTATTTAGATGCCGGTCATCGTTTGGGCATGACAGATGATCTGTTGATGTTTGATTTTATCAAACGGCCCATTATTATGAAACTGGGCGAAAATGGTGTGAAATCGTTGGGTGATCTGGCGGATTTGGCATCGGATGAATTGGTGGAAATCCTGGGCGAAGACACAATGTCGGCCCGGTTGGCGGCACGTGTCGTGATGAAGGCGCGTGAACTGGCCTATGGGATTAGCCAAGACGAAGAATAATTTGTAGTGTCCCAGGTACCGTATGACCGGATTTGGATGTTTTATCTGGATCACGGGTACGGTACGTTATGACGGGGCACTACTTGCGACCAAAGGGAGCAAGAATACATGGCAACATTAACACTGGGGAAATCTGTGACACTGGACAAGGTGGCAAGCAAGAAAGGCGATGCCGTCTTTGTTGAACGGCGTCGGCGGGTGGTGGCACCCGGCACGCGTGAGCTGCGGGATGAACCAACATCACCGGCACCGGCCCGAAACGCGGCGGATGAAAAGCTGCGGGCGGTTTTGGCGGCAGCCAAGGCGCGTGAAGAAGAACGCAAACAACGTGAAGCAAACGAAGCTGCTGCTGCTGCTGCCCGTGCAGCGGAGATAGAACGCGAAACGCGTGAATATGAACAGGTAAAAGAACAACTGGCCGCCCGTGATGCGGTTACCACCGAAGACGCGCCGGCGGATAAACCCAAGGCCAAAGAAGCCCCGCAAAAAGTTTATAGCAATAACGTTGCACCGCGCGGCAAGGCATCAGATGACGAAGATCTGCGTCCGGGCAATAAATTTGCCAATGGCAAGCGGGACTTTAAGAAATCGGGTAAAATTTCCCTGCATGATATTGTGATGGGGGATGGCGAAGATGATGACGAAATTGGTCTGCGTGGGGCAAACCGTCGACGGTCAGAGGCATCGTTAAAACGCTTTCGCGAAAAGGCCCGTGCCATCTTTACCGCCCCGGCCAAGGTGGAACGCACGGTAACACTGGGTGATACCATCACGGTTAAAGATTTGGCGGCGGCCATGGCCGAAAAGGTGGGTAACGTTATTAAAAAGTTAATGGAAATGGGCATGATGGCGTCCCAGAACCAGTCGATTGATGCCGATACAGCAGAATTGATTGCGACAGAATTTGGCGCAACGGTTAAACGTGTCGATGCCAAGCCTTATGCGGATCAGATGGAACGTATGCCGGATCCGGCAAAATTGCAACCCCGTGCGCCGGTGGTAACTGTTGTGGGGCACGTTGATCATGGCAAGACATCTTTGCTGGACGCGTTTCGTAATGCCAATGTTGTCGCCGGCGAAGCGGGTGGTATTACCCAGCATGTTTCTTCGTACGAAGTAAAAACAAAGTCTGGGCCAATGATCACATTTTTGGATACGCCGGGACATGAAACATTTACTGCCATGCGTGCCCGTGGGGCCCAGATGGCAGACATTGTTGTCTTGGTGGTGGCGGCCAATGATTCTATTATGCCGCAAACCGTCGAAGCGATTAATCACATTCGTGCGGCGAACGTACCGTTTATCGTGGCGATTAATAAAATCGATTTACCAGAGGCCAATGCCCAAAAAGTAAAATTAGACCTGTTACAACAAGAGGTTCAGGTTGAAGAAATGGGTGGCGATGTTCAGGCAGTAGAAATATCTGCAACGAAAAAAATCAATTTAGATAAACTGGAAGATGCCATTTTACTACAGGCAGAAATGATGGAATTAACCGCAGACCCAGAAATGCCGGCGGTGGCCCACGTGGTCGAAGCCAAGATGGAAAAAGGTCTGGGGGCGGTTGCCACTATTTTGGTCCGCCAAGGCACTTTAAAGATTGGTGATGTATTCGTTGTAGGTGAAACATTCGGCCGCGTTCGTGGATTGATTAATTCGGCCGGTATGCGGGTTAAATCGGTAAAACCAGGCCAGCCTGTGATGGTTCTGGGGCTGGATGCGGTTCCCAATGCCGGGGATGAATTGCGCGTTATGGAAACAGAAAGCCAAACACGCGAAGTGGCCCAATATCGCATGCAAAAGGCCCGGGATAAGGCTAATGCGGTTAAACGGTCATCGCTGGAAGAACTGTTTGCGCGCCGTGACGACAGCAAGAAATTAACCTTGCCGATTATTTTGCGGGCCGATGTCCAAGGCAGTGTCGAAGCGATTACAGACATGCTGGGCGAGATTAATTCGGACAAGGCCGGCGTAGAGATTCTGTCGGCGGGCGTTGGTCAGATTACCGAAGGTGATATTCGTCTGGCGGCGGCATCGCACGCGGTAATTATTGCCTTTAACGTGCGCGCGGATGCGGCGGTGCGTGATATGGCCCGTGGATCGAATGTTGATATTCGGTATCACAGTGTGGTTTATCGCATTACCGATGAAATCAAAGAAATCCTGTCGGGTAAATTGGCCCCCGAACGGCGCGAGAACTTTATTGGCTATGCCGATGTGATCCAATTGTTCACAGTGGGCAAAGGAACACGGGTGGCCGGTTGTCGTATGACCGAAGGAACAATCAAAAAGGATGCCTTTGTTCGTTTATTGCGTAATAACGTGGTGATTTACGATGGAAAGATCGGCGAGCTGCGTCGTGAAAAGAACGAAGTGAAAGAAGTTTCAGGTGGTGTTGAATTCGGGATGAGTTTTGATAAGTATAACGACCTGAAGGAAGGGGATCGCGTTGAATGTTACGAAGTTGAAGAAATCAAGGCGAAACTGTAAAACAATCCCGGCATTGCCGGGATTTTTTGTATCTGGTTAACGATAACCTGGGGATCTGTAATATTGTGCCCATGGGGGTGATATTTTTTATCTTTTGTGCAGTGAAATCCAAAAGCGCAGCACAATGGTGCCTTGGATCTAATAGATTATTTCTTGATAACGTCAATGCGGCCCCGGTTATATTGTGCGATAAAAACATCATCTGGATCTTTGATGCGTTTTTCCCGCAGCTTTTTCATCAACCATTTTTCTGTATGTTTAATCAATGCCAGATTTTCAATGACAATATTGCCATTATCAATCAAGATAATGGGATAGTCTTGGGTACGGCGGCGCGTAATGCTTAATGTGCCATTGGGTTCAATCTGGGCCAGTTTAACATCTTTGATAGAATGAATATTTTGATGGCGCATTGCGGCGGCGACATCGCGGGCATTAATGCGCATTTTCTTCATCATGGACGCGTTAAATTCGCCGTTTTCAATAATGGTTTTTGGTGTGCCGACAAAAATGCGCCGGCCAATATTCGTTCGAAATGTTAATCGATTCAGAATATAAAGTAATGTCCCATAAATCACTACAATAATCAGATAGTCGATAACGGTTATCTTGTCATCCAAAATCATGTCAGACAAAATCGCCCCCAACAGAAAGTTCAATATGATATCCAACGGGGTCATTTGCTTTAATTGACTGGTGGCATTAAAGAATTGCAGAAAAAATGCCACAACCCCGATGGCCAAAATCAGCTTTATTGTCACCAATCCATAAAGAAATAAAAAATTAAGCATAGCAATAGCATATCATTGTTATCACGCCCCCGCCCAGCGGATACAATTCCCAAATCTTGGAAAATAATGCTGGTAATTTTCAAAAACATATATTATGATAGGGGCCGTTGGCCGGTGTAGCTCAGCTGGTAGAGCATCTCATTCGTAATGAGGGGGTCGTAGGTTCAAGTCCTATCACCGGCACCAGAAATAGATAAAGGGGATTGTTCCCCTTGTTTTTTTATTTATTAAAAAATATTTGACATTTTATATTTTTTGTCTATTATATATTGGAATTAAGTTCAATAAGAGGATTTTACAAATGATCAAATTATCGGAATTGGTTCGGATAAATCATGGTGGAAAAATTATTCAGCATCAATTGGATGAGAATGGTTTTATTGTTCTCTATCGCATGATAGCAGAGCATATGCACACACCTGTTTATTATCCGGATGGACGTTTGGTTCCGAATACAGATTGTGATCCATTTATTGATGACAAATTGAATCGCACCCGTGTGGGTGTGGTTGTTGATTCTGTATCTGGGCGGATTGTCCGTCGTGATGAATTCAGAAATGAGTTATATGATGTCGCCTTTGGATCGGATTATATATTGGATATGCATGGCGGTATTTTGACTGATTTATCAAAACCGGCCCCAAAATATAATGATATTGCGTTGGTCCCAACGGTTCGCCGGCCAATCCCACGTCGTTTAGCAGATGTTGTGCCCAACGGATTATTGGCCAATAGAAGCGTTCAATTTGTTACGGATTATCAATTCTATCAGGTTCCAACATCTGATATTGAAATCCGAGAACGTAACGGCGAATTAATGGAAATGGCCCAGGATAAAAATTTGGATTGTAATGATTATGAATTTTTAACCAATTATGCCCATATAATCCAAGATGTCCATACGGCCTTGTTCCCCGAGAAAAATCTTTTTTCTCAGTATGCCCAGATTCGCAATATGTTATTAAAAAATACATTAATGAAAAAAATGGGTTTGATGAAATGATCGACTTTGAAACATGGGTTCGATTGAATGAACGGCCAATATTTTCTATGCCGGTGATGGGAAATACATATGGTATTTTCGGTTTGGATTATGGGGATATAAAACCGTTGTTCTATGCCAATGGTCAAATGATCAAGAATACCGATCGCCCAGAATATGCCGCGGCCGGTGTAATCCGTGTTGAAAATAATGCAATTTTGCATCGATTTGATGAAATCAATCGTCGCATGTGGCAGTTTTCAGACCTGGGGGGGATTATTCGGGGAAATTTGCATGGGGGAACAGACGCCCCGGATGGCTGGTTAAATATGCCGGTAATTCCACATATCCCAGGGCCAGAATCTGATCATGGGGATCAAGACAAGATTGTATTTGATGACAAATCTATGCTTTATCGTGGGGTATATTGTGTGTCGGGGGCATCGGTGATGATTCATGCCTGGGATGGTGTGTTTCAGTTGCCATTGGCCCGCCATCAGATTCAATCACGGCATGCGGAATTAGAACTGTTTCTGATGGATAATCCGAAATTAAGTCTGCGCGGGTTTAATTATTTAACCCAATACGTGAATCAAATGCGGCATTTAGAATATAGCGCAGGCCAGCGGCAAACACCCCTGGATCGATACGAGTCCCAGTTGCGTGCATTAAGTCGTTTGTTTTACGGCGGCATGGCCCGATAATCGAGACTTGCAATTTAGAAAAATTCATTGTAAAATTTTGATGAAATGAATCAGGTAACAATAATTATTCGATAAAATGGTCACGTGCGCTTTGGCGACGGGCCTGGGCGCATTGCGCCCATTTTTATTGAAATAAATACAACATACAAAGGATGACCCACAATGGCATATCCCAAGACAGATGCAAAACCCAACTTTCCCGCATTGGAACAGGAAATATTGGCCTTTTGGCGCGCGGATGACACGTTTCATAAAAGTTTGAATCAGACGAAACAAGGTCATCCGTTTTCATTTTATGATGGTCCCCCCTTTGGTAACGGGTTACCGCACTGGGGGCATTTGGGTGTGTCGGTGGTCAAAGACATGGTTTGTCGGTACCAGACGATGCAGGGTCGACACGTGCGCCGCGAACTGGGGTGGGATTGCCATGGGTTGCCGGCCGAAAATTCGGTCGAGAAAAAACAGGGCCGCCCCGCCAAGGATATTGTGGCAAATGACGGCATCGCGGCGTTTTGCGATATGTGCCGCGCGGACGTCATGACATACACCAGCGAATGGGAACGCTTTATCGAACGGATGGGCCGCTGGGTCGATGTGGGTGACGGGTATGGGTATAAAACCATGGATAAAAATTACATGGAATCCATGCTGTGGACGTTAAAAACACTCTATGACAAGGGATTATTGTACAAGGATTATTCGGTCAACTGGTTCGATTGGGTCAACGGCACCATTGTGTCAAATTCCGAGGCGTCCCAGGATTACCGCGACGTCACCGATGATGCCGTGACGGTCTGGTTTGAATTGGAAAACGGCGACCGGGTTTTGGCCTGGACCACGACACCGTGGACATTGCCGGCCAATTCCGCCCTGGCGGTCAATCCCAAAATGACCTATGTCCGGATGCGGGACACTGATGGTGCGGTCTATGTTATTGCCGCATCACGTTTGGGGGCATATGCGAAACAGTTTGATGGCATGGAAAAACTGGGCGAAATACATGGCACCGATTTAGTGGGGTTGCGTTATACGCCACTGTTTGATTATTATACTGGCCTGTCCGATTTGCTGTACCAGGTTATTCCAGCCGATTACGTGTCGGATGCCGACGGGACCGGTATCGTGCATATCGCGCCCGCGTATGGGGCCGAAGACTTTGGGGCGGCGAAAAATATCGACCCGAAGTTCCCGGTTTTATTGAATGTCGACAATTACGGGAACTTTGACGATACCGTGCGTGACTTTGCGGGGGAAAATATCTTTGCCGCCAACGGCAAGATTATGGATATGCTAAAATCCCGCGGGCATTTGGTCAAAAAGGAACAGTACAAGCATAATTATCCCTATGGCGACCGGTCCAAGGAAAAGTTGATTCAACGCGCGACGGATTCATGGTATATCGACGTGCCGAAAATCCGTGATCGATTGATGGCAAATAATGCGATGGTACACTGGACATCGGCCGGGGAACGGTTCCGCATGTGGATTGAAAACGCACGTCCCTGGGCGATTTCGCGTAACCGGTTCTGGGGAACGCCGCTGCCGATTTGGGAACGTGACGGGGAATATAAAATCTTTGGCTCTATCGCCGAAATCCAGGAATTCTTTGGCGTGGAAATCAACGATTTGCACCGGCCGACATTAGATGCGCTGGAAAAAGACGGATGGACGCGCATTCCGGACGTGTTGGATTGCTGGGTGGAATCAGGATCGATGCCGTGGGCATCACTGCATTACCCGTTTGAAAACGCCGACCGATTTGCGGCCGAATTCCCCGCAGATTATATTATCGAAGGTCAGGATCAAACCCGCGGGTGGTTTTATGCGCTGATGGTGTTGGCGACGGCAATGTTTGATAAACCGGCGTTTCGCACCGTGTCGGCCAACGGATTGGTGATGGACGAAAACAAGAAAAAGTTTTCGAAATCTTTGAAAAACTTTGTCGACCCATGGGACCAGATTGACCAAGTTGGGGCCGATGCCGTGCGGTTGTTTATCTTGGGGTCGAATTTTATGAAGGCCGAACCCGTCTTTGTTGATAAAGAAGGCAAGGTGTTCAACGAAACCGCCAAGACAATATTGACACCACTGTGGAACGCGTATCACTTCTTTACGCTGTACGCGAATGCCGGGAATATCACCGCGGGTGGCACCCCGGCGTCGGAAAACGCGTTGGATAAATACATTTTGGCCGAATTGGATGAATTAATTGCGACGACGGGCGCGGCATTGGATGCCTATGTGCCAGATGGGGCTGTGACGGCATTCGTGCGGTTCTTGGATGTGCTAAATAATTGGTACATTCGGCGTAACCGGGCGCGTTTCTGGGATGAAGAGCAAGCGGCGTTTGACACCCTGCATTACGTGTTGGTGACACTCGCACGGGTAATGGCCCCGTTCGCCCCGTTCATCAGTGATTATATTTATAAAAACTTGAGCGGGGGGGAATCGGTGCATTTAACCCCGTTCCCGGACGCCACGGGACACGATAAAAAAATCGTGATGGATATGCGGCGCGTCCAATCGATTGTGTCGGTGGGTGGACGGTTGCGTGAACAATATAAGCTGCGCAACCGGTTGCCACTGAATAAATTAACGGTTGCGGGCGTCGATTTATCGGATTATGCCGATATCATTCGTGATGAATTAAATGTCAAGACGGTTGAATTTATCGACAATGTTGACGCGGTCGCGGATACGTTTGTGTATCTGATTACGCCGAAAATCGGGGGTAGACTCGGCGGCGCGCTCAAGGAAATCATCCCGGCGGTGAAATCTGGCAATTATGAAATCTGTGGCGATAAATTAATCGCGGCCGGACACGAATTAAACGCGGATGAATTTGAATCCCGTCTGACGGTCAAAGATTCTGTGACGGGCGCGACCTTGCCGGATAATACGGCGGTGGTGGTGCTGGATACCGATGTGAACGCCGAATTGGTGGCAGAAGGATTGGCCAACGACGCGCTGCGGTTTATCCAGGATACGCGCAAGGCGTTGAATTTTGACGTATCGGATCGTGTGAATATGACCTATCATGGGGCCCCGGCAATTTTGTCGGCCATTGATGTGCACCGTGATCGTATTATGCGCGATGCGTTGATTTGCAACATGACCCAGGGGGATGGGGACAACACCACCCAAATCGAAGGGTACGATTTCGCCATTACGTTAATAAAGGAGTAAGTGATGGCAAAGTCATACTGTGTCAAAGCTGAAATAGAGTGTAAATATTTTTCAAATGGTTGCTGTATGGCCGATGGATTTTGCAAGGGCGAACGGGTTGTTCATAATCCGGAAAGTGCGCTGGCGGTTCAATTGGCCTATATGACAAAAATTATGGAAAATCAGGCAAAGATTATGAAACAATTGCGCGATTTGGGGATTCAGAAATGATTACGCCGGACGATTACTTTACATTGGTGCCGCCGACGGTGGATATGAATATCCGCAGCGAACTTTATTTCACCAACGAATTTAATTTCGCCGTGGCGGTGATTTTATCGGCCCAGGCAACAGATAAAAAAGTGAACGAGGTAACACCCGAACTCTTTCGTATTGCGCCGACGCCGGCCAAAATGATTGCCCTTGGGATTGACGGATTAAAAGAACATATCCGTGTGATATCCTTTTTTAATAACAAGGCGAAAAGTATCATGGGTCTGGCGACGGCATTGATGGAAACATCGGGCGCGGATGATGCCGATTATAAATTCCCAGACGCGTATCATGATCGCGAAAAACTGATGACGTTGCCCGGTGTTGGACAAAAGACGGCCAATGTTATCATGAACGTTTTGTGGGGGATGCCCAACATCGGTGTAGATACCCATGTATTTCGTAATGCGCACCGATATGGTTGGGTTGGGGCGGCGGAAAATACGCCGGAACGTACAGAAGAAAAACTGTTACAGAAAATTCCAAAAAAATACCACCCGATTGTAAATCATGTTATGGTGCTGCATGGGCGGTATACGTGCACCGCACTGCGCCCAAAATGCGGTAATTGCCCGTTGGCGCATTTGTGTAATGCCCCTGATTGCACAGCCTAAGCTAGATCTATGCCGTGGGGCTTTGCGACGGGGCTTAGCTGGTGGGGGCGGCATCCAACGGGATATGTCCCCATTATGATTATGATGGGACATGGGGGCATAAAAAAACATTGTTTTTATGTTCCGCCCAGGATATAATTCCCAATAGCCATTCGTGGTTCCCCAATTGTTTTTTTAGATTTCTTCATGCGTCATCTGGGAATATCGGTTGGGGATTGACGAATGGTTAAAAAAAACCGGCATTGCCGGTTTTTATTTTTAGAAACCCATGGGTTTATCCATCTTTACCTTGGATACTTTTTTATTCAAGGCCGAAATTACTTCGTCTGTGATATCCAGGTTTTCCGCCCCTGCACCCATCCGGGCAAAGCGGCCATCAATCACCAGCGACAGGTTCTTTTTCGCAATGATACCTTCGATTAACGGATCCAAATGTTTGGTCTGGATTTCATTCAAGGCTTTTTGAAAGGCCATTTCAATGCTCTGCGCACGTTCGGTTAAATCACGTTGTAATTTTGCAACGCGCCCCTGGTAATCGGCGACGCGACGTTGCAAGGCTTCACGTGATAAAACATCTTGGGACTTTTCAATTTCGGTCTTTTCTTTTTCCAGAACTTTTTGTTCCCGGGTCAATTCATCACGCAGTTTTTCTTCGTACCCTTCTTTTTGTTTACGCAGGTCGGTTAACGCATTTGCCGTCCCTTGGATGGCATCCATGCGAATAACCGCGATACGCAGGTTGGCCCCATTGGCGGCATCAACCGTCACTGTATCTAATGATTCTTGGACCGATGCCCCGCCACCATTATGCATGCGCGATACAGTCATCACCCCCAATGCCGCGATCGCAATTACAATCGCCGCAATAATGCCGGATTTTACATACTTTTTTGTGGCCGGTGTTTGGGCCGCGTTTGTTTTGTTTGCCATGATATCCTTCCTTTGGTTTATTATGCTTGGTAAAGAGTATAACAATAAAAATTTGAAATGCAAAGATGAAACTTTTTCATCTGTTATCGGGCCGGGGCCAGGCGGATTTCCACCCGTCTGTTCATCAAACGGCCAATATCATCTTGGGCCGCGATGGGCCGGGCCGATCCCCGGCCTGTGATAAACATGCGGGCCGTATTAATCCGATGTTGGGCCAAGTATACCGCCACCCGTTCGGCCATATCCAGTGACATGCGTCGCGCCGCATCCCCGTCACGCATCGCATCGGTATAGCCGGCGATTTCAATAAACGTTGCATTATATTGGCGCAAGATCTTGGCAATGATATTTAGTGTGTCGTCCCCTGTTGCCGAAATATCTGGGGCATTTAATTCCATAATGGCGTCACGTACCAAGATGACAACCACATCTGTTCCGGCCCGTTGGACAGAAATTCCCGGCTTGCGTAATGCATCATACAGGGTAAATTCCAAACGTGTCATATATTGCAGTGCGGCCATGTTATCATTGGCAGTTTTATCCCCATAATCTGCGGTGGGATTTTTCTCTGAATTGCTGGTGATCAATTGGCCGCCCGCCCCCAAATAGACCGGCCGCTTGGCAATACGGGCGGTGTCGGTCATGTCCGACATGCTGGCCCCACGCAGGTGGGTTGCCCATGTGGCGCGATCCGGGCTGTGGTACTTGATACAGGATGCCAATACCAACGTTGTTAAGATCAGGGCAAATTGACGCATTTTGAATTTTATTCCACCATAAATGAAATCATGTTATCACCCGATGACATACAGAAATCAGGCATGCCGTCAGCATTACTGTATCCGTTAACGCGTAACCCTGATGCCCATGTGGGAATGGCGGTGGTAAAGTATGCACAATCGCCATAGGACAGTCCGGTTAAATTAATTGAAAACATCGTGCCATCATCAGATGCCGTAATGGACCAATCGTCCCCGCCGATGGGGGCGCGATCGTTGCGTAACGCCCCGGCCTTGACCAAATAATCAACCGATACGCCCGAATAATCCCCGCGCGGGGCCATCATCAGGCGGACATTTTTTGCCACCTGGTCCAGTTCGGCTGTCGCGATGGTACGCATGCTGCGGTCGCGCATGGTTTTATACATGCCAATGGCCCCAGCCGTCATAATGGCGGCAACGGCCAAGACACCAATAATCTCGATCAATGAACGTCCAGATTCTGTGCGCATGATGATTTTCCTTTGGTTATGTCTGTTATTTCGTCACGCTGATGATTTCGGCATCTCCAAACAGATTCATGGCATTGGCCACCAATGGATCAGATTCCAGTTCTGCACGCTTTTGCTCTGCCACGGTTTGGGTGTGATGTGATTCCATTTCACGTTCCAGCATCCATGTCCGGCCCGTCTTGTCAAATAACCATGCCGCCAATTTCTGGGCGAAATCACCATCGCCTTTGCGATCGTAATAGCTGATTTTTCCATCGGCAAAGGCGGTAATTTCAATATTATTACTAAAATAGGAATAAAGTAATATTTCCCGTGCCCCTTGCAAGGCCGCGCCCAATTCTGTGGCCGATGTAATTGATATCTTTTCTTCATCTGGCGATGGTGCCACTACGGATTGGGGTATGGGATCTGGTATTGGATCTGCGGGGGTCGGCATTGGGGTGGGGGCCACCGGTTGTGATGCGGTCACCGTTTGGGCGGCGGCCGGTGCCGGCGTTGTTGGTCGCGGCGTTGGGGCGGGGGCATTTTGCTTTAGTATTTCGGGGATCGATGGCATATCAGCAATATGCATCAATCGAATAATTAACATGTCAAAGCATTGCTTTTGATTACCAGCCGCCGCCATTTCTGGGACAGACGCCACCATAACCTGCCATATACGTGACAGCGTATTTAACGAGACGGATTTATTCAAATCTTGGATTTGTTCGCGCATATCGGCGGTATAGGGCAATGCCACCGCGTCGCCTGCGTGTAATGCCGGATGCATTCGGGTGGCCCAATGTGTCCATTCCATCATATCGGTCAGCAGCATTGCCAAATCTGCGCCATTGTTATATATATTATCCACCATGGTCAATGCGTCGGCCGTCGTTCCAGTTAACATGGTTCGCATTAAATCCATCACCACGCCACGATCAGCACGTTTTAGCATGTCCAGCACCGCAGATTCTGTAACAACGCCGCCGGTTTGGGCAATCGCCTGGTCCAACAGGGACAATCCATCGCGCACCGATCCATCGGCTGCGCGGGCCAATAATTCACAGGCCGCGTCATCCAGTTCGACTTTTTCCTGGGATGCGATCCACATAAAATGTTTTTTTAATGTTTCTACCGGTACCCGAACCAGGTCAAATCTTTGACACCGGGATAAAATAGTGACCGGTACCTTGCGGATTTCAGTTGTGGCCAAAATAAAGATAACGTGGGCCGGTGGTTCTTCAAGTGTTTTAAGCAAGGCGTTAAACGCCGATGTTGATAACATGTGCACTTCGTCGATAATATAAACCTTGTACCGGCCATTGGTTGGACGGTATTGGGCCGCGTCCAAGATATCACGCATATTATCGACACCGGTATGTGATGCGGCGTCAATTTCCATAACATCAATATGTTGCCCGGCCGCAATTGCACGACAATTTTCACATGTGCCACATGGGGTTGCCGTGGCGTGATCCGCCGACAGACAATTTAACGCCTTGGCCAGAATGCGGGCCGTACTGGTTTTCCCAGTTCCGCGAATTCCAGTGAATATATAGGCGTGCGCAATACGTGATGTATTGATGGCCGTGGTCAATGTTTTGACCAAAACATCTTGGCCGATTAAAGATTGAAAATCCTGGCTGCGATACTTACGCGCCAAAACGGTGTAATTGTTATCCATGCTTAAACTTTCCTTTGCACACCAAGGATAACAAATCAAACCCGGATTTCAAGAATTAAAAAACGTGATTATTTCAGGTTGGTGACAAAGTCAGAAAAACTGTCGTCATCGTCCATGGCGTCGTCCGACGTGATGTCTGGATTGGCAATCGCCGTTGTTGGTGTTTTGTCATTGGGGCCGCGGGTGGAATCAATTTTTCCCTGTTCGGCGGCGACAATACGACCATAGTGTTCGGCCGCCTGCATCAGACGTTCGCGTTCGATTTCGTCGGCGGTCTGACGGGCCTGGTCCATGTATTGTTTACGTTTCTGACGCCATTTATGACACCGTTGAATCATCATGCCGACAGACGATTGGTTTTTTTTATTTTGCATATATTTTTTCTTTTATTGGAAGTAATTGTTCCCGATGGCTTTGTTCCATCATTTATGTTCAACGGGGAAATCATAATGTATCTGAAAACCGATTGCAATATTTTTTTTCAAATGCTATCTTTCCAAGTAACCAAGAGAGAAAAGAGAGAATAATCCCGTGGCCCGGCAATCCGGAAATTTTTTATTACAAGCCTTGCTGGCGATATCTTTGATATTCGCGTTTATGCCCTTTGTTGCCCGCCAGGTGGCATCCCGTGACCAGGCATCGCAAATGTATGCTGTGACGCGCCAGATGGAAACGGCGGCGACTGCGGCCCGGATTTATATTCGGGAAAATGCGGGAAATTTACCATATGGTCAGACGGTGTTGGCGGGCAATGATTTTGCCGATACGTTGGAACCCTATGGCTTGCCATTGGGGTTTGTGGCGCGCACTGCCCTGGGCCAGGATTTAATCCTGGTGATCAACAAGAATGCGACCGATGTCGGGGGGTATATTGATGCCATTGGCGGCGGGTTAAGTGGATTTCGCCGCGCAGAATTGGCCCGGCGGTTGGGCTTTTACGCGGCGGTTGTGGATGGGGGCGTCCGTTTGGGGATTGCGCTGGATGATGCCTATTCAGATATTGTTCGTCGCGATGATCAAGATCTGGACAATAATGCCTTTTTGATTGATTTGAATATGGCGGATTTTTCGGTGGCCAATGTGGGGGCGGTGTATGCCCATAATGGGGAATTTGAATCGTTCCAAGGGTCGACATTAAGTTTGAACGGTATTGAAAATGGCCGCAAGATTCGTCATAACATCACAACCATGACCGCCGACAAAACCGTGTTCCAGGCGGGTGATGGGGGGGCGGCACTGGCGGTGACGCGTGGGGGACTGGTGGCAGATTCACTATCGGTGCGTACAATTGCCAAGTTTGGTGATGCCGGGTCAATTACAACAGGGGCGGCGTCTGTGTATGATTTCTTTATGACGGCGGGCCGAACCAGTTTTACCGGTCCCAAAAAATGGGCGATTAATGGCAATGTGGTTGCCGAAAATATGAATTTTACGGTCGATACGTTGGAAATATCTTCGTATCTAAATGCGTCCCGTGGTCAAGATGTTTACATTAATCCTGATAGCTTGGAATACAACACCCGCAGCGGGATCGAAGCAGATATTATTGCCGCGTCAAATATTACATTGCGTGATCAAACGTCTGATGAATTGATCAACGGCGGGGCGGGCGCGATTGTTTTGGATATTCGGCCGGCTGGGACATCGTTTTTGCCAGATGTCTTGGTTGATACGATTGACAACGGGGCCTTTCGCATTATTTCCCGCGCCGATGATAATGATGGGGCCACTGTTGATTGTCGGTCTATTATAACGGCACTGGATGGGGTTTATAATGCCAAGTCTTTGGCCCAATATATTGTGTGCCAATATGTTTATTGGTCACGTTTGGAAAAAAGAATTGATTTGAAACAATGTATGCTGGACGGAAAAAGTGATTGCAAGTAAACAGATCTTGGATGCCCAACGCGGGGCGTCGATGATAGAAGTGCTGATGGTGATGGCAATTATTGCCATGATGACCCCGTTTGTTTATTCCCAAGTATCTGCCGCCGCCCAAGAGATTCAGGATATCGCCATGGCCCGTCGAATTGTGGCAACGCGTGATGGGGTGTTGAATTTTGTGCGTCGTAATCAAGATAATTGGGTCGGGGTTGATCAAATTAGGTTGGGGGATCAAGAGCTGGGCGAGCTGTCTGATTTGGCATCGGTTGGGTTTGTTGACAAGTATGACATGGGTGGGGTGGTAATGACCGATGTTTATTTGGGAATTGATCCAGATCGTGATGGATTGCGCGCGGCGCGCATTGCCCGTCATATTGGCGATGCGGCGGCGGTTGTGGCCGATGATGGGGTGGCCTATGGCGATATGTGGGCGGTAACGGCCCCAGAATTTCGCCCAGGAATGGTTATTTATCGGGTTTCACGCAATGCGTCGGGTGATGATAAAACGCGCTATTTACATCGGGTATCGTCGGGTAACGATGATCTGAATACAATGATGCGTGATCTGAATATGGGCGGCCATGATTTATTTGATGTGGGAACCGTGATGGCGTCATCGGGACGGATTGGGGATACGGCCGCCATGTTTATTGAATCTGATCTGGTGACGGCGTCAAATGCGTACTTTGTATCGGGGGCGAACATGGATGGGAACGCGGTATCGGTTGGTAATATGCGTGTGACCGGGGATGTGACCGGATTTCGCAGCATTACGGCCCAGAAACTAAACGGGGATAAATTCGGTACCGTTGGCCGGGTGATCACAGATCGTGCGTCGATTACATCATCGGTTAATGTGTCACGTGATCTGACACTAAAAGCGGATACATCCCGCACCATCAGTGGGTTTTCCGGCATCCAGGCCGGTGTTGTTATGACGCCTTTTTTGGCGGTTGATGAAATGGTATTTTACGAGAATTTTGGATTAACTGTATCTGGGGAATTGTTAATGTCGACAAATCCGCCGATACGATTGGGGGCATGGTCATTTCCATCGGTGACGCCGCCCCGGTTTGTCGATTTGGCGGTGGCCCGCGCGCCCATGCCTGATATGCCTGATGCCGATGAATTTGGCGTGATTATGTCAGGGGGCTGGAAAGATGTTGCGGCGCAACCAATAACACCGGGGGGAAATTATGAATAAAGATCTTTTGACCCGGGACCACGCCCAACGTGGGGGGATGCTGGTTGAATTGATGATGAGTGTGGCCTTGGCAGCCTTGGTCATTCCGTTTATCTTTCGTTATCAACAGACAGCGGTTCGGCGCGCTGAAAATGTTGCCTTGGCCCGCCAGATTGAAACAATCCAAGGGGCACTGGAACGCTATATCATTGATAACCAGGCGGCATTATTGGCACCGGTCGGGAAAAACATTACGCGGGTTAAAATGGCGGATTTGGGGCCCTATGGCGTTTCGGATAATATACTGGCCCAATATGGGGATAAATATCAATTACGCGTCTTAAAGACCGCCGATCGGGGGGCGGATGCCACGCTGCAAGGGGTTATTGTCTATGATGCCCCGAACATATCCCCCGCCCGAACACGGGAAATTATTAACCTGGGGGGCGATAGCATGGGCTTTATCGACGACGCGCGGGCGTTCGGGGCATTTGGAACATGGCGTGTTGATGCAGTTGATTTGGGGGTTGGGTCATTAAATGGGATTATTGAAACAACCATGCCGACCCGCGGTATGCCGCGATACCTGTGGCGGGTTCCGTCGGATACCAGTGATGATGCCACCATGATGTCGGGATTAAATCTGGGGGGGCATAATATATCTGATGCGCGATTTTTTGATGCGTCTGTGGGTCGATTTGATGCGTATTTACGGGCCGGGGTTATTTCGGCAAATAATGTGATGTTTCAAAATCGTACCACATTGGATCGGCATTATCAGACGCGCACCGCCACTGTGTCGGGGACATTATCATCTGATTCACGCAGTATGGATGTAACGGGGACGTTGACACTGAATGATATGGGTAAATTTTCAAGCTTTGTAACCGAAGATCTGTGGGTGACGAATTTGACCTTAGGTGGGATTTCAATTGCCACGGATGCAGATCCGGCGGTGTTAAAGATTAATCAAAATCTGGATATGACCGGTGGACGCATTAATGCCTTGTATGCCAGTGTGGCATTCACCGGATCAATTACCCCCCGTCTGGTGGTCAAGACACGTATCGAAGATTCCATTAACCCATCTTATTATTGGGATGTGGCATCGCGGACGGCGTTTTTATCAGATCTAACATTGGCCGAATTGACCCAGCGAATGGGGCCATTGGTTGCGGTTCGGGAAAAGCGCGGCGGCCCAGACGCGACATCAATCTTTGGGGCGGTGGCAACGAACAAGAATGCGACGGTATCAGATTATATGAATGCGATCAATGAAATTGCCCAACGGGTTCGGATCAAATATCGCCGGTTGAATTTACAATAATATGTGGTATAACAGGGTAAGAGATGAAAATAAAATGCGATTTTTGCCAGACAGAATACACGGTTCCCCGAACCGCGCATGGGGCGGTACGATGCGCCTTGTGCGGGCATACATGGAATGTGGTTAATATGGGACGGGTGAATGCATGGCTGGTGATGATATCGGCGATATGCGCGTTGTTGGCCGCAGGTATTTTTGTGGCGGCGGTTATTGCACGGTCACGGATTGATGCCGCCACAGTTGGGCCATTAACGCCAAAGGTATCGGAAATTGCATGGCAGAATGGGGACGATGCCGCGCCCCAGATGGTGGTTCGTGGGTCGATAACCAATAACACATCTGATATTTATGGGGTGCCGGATTTAATTATTACGTTGCGTGATGCGCATGATCATGTCTTGGGACGTCAAAAATTTATGCCAACCGCCACATTAATCGAAGGCGGGGCAACCATTCAATTTGATTATCGTTTGGCCCCGGTTATGGGGGTAAAGCGGATTAGTGTGGAATTGGCGGGGGAATAACATGGTGATACGGCAATTATTAATCGCGGTGTTCATGTGCCTGGCGGGGGCGGCGTGGGGGGCAGATGCCACCCCGGTTGTTCGGCGGGTTAGTCTGTTTTCCACCAGCACGGATTGGGCGGCGGTCACCGGATTACCGTGGGGGCAATATAGTGGCAAAATTATTGGGGATAAAAAGTTGACCACGCCAAACGGATTGATTCTTTATTATTTGGATGGCTTTCCCTGTTATGGCGAAGCCGATAGTGTTCGTTTATGGATTTCGCCCACCGGCAAGGTGGATGGCAAATTGCGTTTGGTGTGCGTGCATGCCCCCACGGTGATTCAGTTTGCGTGGCGTAATGCCCCGGCCGATGCCGTGCAAAAGGCAACCACCGGGATCTTGGTTTGTCCGGTGACAGGTAACCGTGAATTGACGGTGGATCTGGGTAAATGCAGCCGGGGTAAAAATTGGGATAGTTATTAATATGGCAACACAAGACACACGGACATTTATCGTTGAACAATCAGATGCCGGGACGCGGCTGGATAAGTTTTTAGCCGGCCAAATGCCCGATTTTTCGCGCAGCGAGATTCAACGTTTCCACATTACCCGTGATGGGATGCCGGTCAAGATGTCGGAACGTTTGCGCACGGGGGATGTATTAGTGGTGGATGTCCCGGATGTTGGCCCGGCCCAGCCGACGGCCACGGCATCATATGATTTTGATCTGGATATTTTATACGAAGACGATGACATTATTGTTATTAACAAGCCGCGGGGGGTGGTGATGTATCCATCGGCGGGCAATACGGATGGCACATTGGTTCAAAATATATTGGCCCATTGTTCGTTATCGACACTGGGGGGGGCAACCCGTCCGGGTGTGGTGCATCGTCTGGATAAAGATACCAGCGGGGCGATGGTATTTGCAAAGTCTGATGCGGCCTATCGCGCGTTGGTGAAAACATTTATGGCGCATGATTTAACGCGAAAATATGTGGCCTTTGTGTGGGGAATTCCCACCTGGGCAGAGGCGGATATCACCGGCAACATTGCCCGTTCATCCCGTAATCGTCAGAAAATGAGCATGGTTAAATCCGGGGGCAAGCCGGCCCATACATCTGTGGCGGTGTCCGATGTTTGGACCCGGGCCGGTGTGTCATTGATGCGGTGCACGTTAATGACCGGTCGCACGCACCAGATTCGCGTTCATTTATCGGCACACGGTTTTCCGGTTTTGTGTGATCCGGTCTATGGCCGGGGGGCGACCCGTTTGGGATCGGTGCGCAATGCCGATTTGTTGGAATTTCTGAAAACCCATGATGGTCAGATGTTACACGCCGAAGTGTTAGATTTCGTGCATCCTGTTACCGGTGTGCCATTGCATTTCAAGGTGCGCATGCCCGACGATATGCAAGAGTTAAAAGCGATCTTGGACGATATGGATTCCTAAGGGCCTAATAGTCAAATGGGATTTTGGGAAAATCCGACCGATCAATTAGCCGCGATTACAATTATTTCCTTTATCAATCCGCTGCTTTGTGTTATAATAAAGCAATAAATCATGGAGTGAGTCGATGTTTTTCATGCAAAAAGCAATTGGATTTATGGCGGTTATGACGGTTATCTCTGGGGGATATGCGGTGACCAGTGCGCGTCCCAGCGTGATGAAAAGTGCATCATCGCGGATGCCATCGCTGACCACGTCTGTGACCCGTGGGTCAACTATTACTGTGACGCCATCAATGCCGACAACAACCGACACGGAATGCATCGATGATTATTTATCTTGTTTGAATGACGGGGATGTCTGTGGGTCTTCTTTTGAAGAATGCACAACGCGTGTTTTATTCCATGCCCAAATGCCTAAGTGTCTGAATGTGTTGAACCAATGTTCTGCCAATGCGATTAATCGGTTATATGGAACATCGGCCACAACCAGTCTGGGGGCAATTGCATCCAAGAATGAACATGGCGAAGTGGTTGATTACACCTATCCGACAGATGGCAGTATGTTGGGCCAAATGATCACAGGCGCGGCCATTGCCAATATGTATAACACGCCTGATTGTGTCAAACGGTATACCGCCTGTGTGCGTAAAGAAAATGTTTGTGGGACGGATTTCGAATTATGCACCACCACCAAGGAATTCAAAAAACAACGTGTTTATTGTGACAATGTGTTGGCCCGCTGCCAATCTGAGGGGGTTAAAGAACTGTTTGGATCAACGTCCAAGACCGCGACCCCCACAAGTGATAGTCGCATTGGTGAATTAATTGCCGATGGGGCGTCATTGGCCGCGATTAATGCGGTTTCGACATGTTACAAGGTGATTGATCAATGTATCTTGAATACATGCCGCAACAATCCGTTCAAATGTATTGCGGGTACATCACGTGTCGCGGTGGATGCCGCCACGGATTCTGCCAATGGGACCAATACAGTATTGGGCCAAGATGCTCTGGCGGTGTTGTCGCAATCAGATGTTGATCGTTTTATCAAAGATGCCTGTTATGAAACGGTAGCGACAAACAAATATTGTCATATGACGTTCTTGACCGATGGCCAGGCCCCCAGCAATGCGCAATTAAAAGATGAAATGAACCAAGAAGATGTTTATAACGATGCGTATTCGACACGGATGTCTTCGGCTATTAAGACTAAACTGGATGTCATGGCCCAGGATTTCGACACCAATGCCAAGGATATGTGTTCACAAACCATCCAAAACTGTGCCATGCAGTATTGTGCCGGCGGCAGTGGGGTTGCCTGTTATTCAAAGGTGTTCGGCCAGAACAGTGCCAGCAAGACAGTCAATAGCTCATCAACCTATGAAGAAATTAAAAGGGGATGTGAAGCGGTTGTAAATACAGATGCAAATTGTATCTATGCGGCAAACAGCCCCCGGACAGTTTGGAACAATAATTCTTATACCTATATCCAAGATGGGGTATTTAGCACGTTGTTCCCCAAGGCAACCAACGGGACATCTGGTGCCGGAACCGAAGGGGATCCCATCGGGGCCGTGGCGTCATTAAATGCCAGATTGACATCAACATACAATGCCGCAGGTATAGAGAGATTGCGCCGTTCATGTCTGAGTGTGGCGGACAGTTGCGTGCGGACCTTGTGTGGGGCCGATTTTGAGAACTGTTATCGTAACCGCACAGATGTATATTCTGATTTGACCAGTTCGGGAGATGAGACCTTTAATAAATCTATGAACAAAGTTGGTGGTGTTTTAGATTACACGGTTGTTTTGGGATTGTGCCTGAATACGGTCAAAAATACATCTTCGTGTGAAGAACATTTGAAAATCACGACAGAGCAGTTAAAAGATAATGAAACAAATGCTTCCTGGGGGACGGCAGGTTCGGTGCGTGATGGTTGGATCGATGCCGGTGCAGCGTCCAAGATGGCGGTAAATAAAGAAACAGTTAATGCCGTTGATGAATATGGCAATGACTTGTGTACGAACAAGGCCGGCGAACAAGGTGTGTGTAATACAATGTCGCCAGATGGTTCTGTCTATGACACCAATGTCCAGATCTCTTATACGAATTATCTTCAGAGCAAGGCAGCGTCTGAGTTATTCAAGGAATTGATCTTTGATTTAGAAAAAGAAGCCCAGGCAAAATATAATTCCAAATTAACCAAAGAACAAAATGCCTGTTTGGCGGCGAACCAAGGGGGCTTGATGGGCAACCGCGATAACGGCAGTACGTATTTGTGGGCAAAATTAAAGAGCAATAAAACACCCAAAGATTATTCGATCAAGGGTCTGACGGAAAAGCAGTTTACCACCAGTAACGATCTTTATGGATCATTCTGTCGGGTGCGGGTCAATCTGGTATCTGATGATAAACAGATCCAAGATGCGATCTTAAAGGGTAAAGATTGGGCAACCGCATACTTTGCTGTGGGTGATACCTTTGCCTGTGGCAGCTGGATCCCCGCCGATGATCTGGAAGAAATTGCCAACAACGTCGCGGCCAGTGCGACCGAAGACATGGCAGATCGTCAAAAACGTGCACGCACATGGGCGACGGTTTTGGGATCGCTGGGCGGTGGTGTCGGTGGTGCGTTCTTGGGTGATGGAATCCAAAAAGGCAATATCTTGGGGGGCTTAACCGGTAACAAGGGTCAAAAGACCACAGATGTTGAAATGGTAAAAAATCGCTGTGAATTATATGTAAATAATGCAGTAGACCAATTGGACGCCATTGTGATAGAGACCGGCCAAGATATGTCTGGTAATGAACAAAATGCAAAGTTGGTCAAAGAGTTTGCAGAAAGTGCCATTAAAGCGGCCAAGGAACTGGGGCTGGATGCAGATGCGAAAGTAGTTTCAAATAACTTAAACGTACTTGCTGATGCCGTCAAAGTAAAGGAAGGCAACAGTGAAGGCAATGGGTTGCAATCTAACAATGGTGATAACCGTTTGGCTGCTGTGAAAACGAGTGTTCGTGGATCGTTAGAGAAATTAGGGGAAGGATGTAAAGCAGCAGATAGCTTTAAGAATGGCGAACAGGCAAAAAATAAAAATGGTTGGATTGGGCCGGTTGTTGGATCGACGGTGACAGCTGTGGTGGGCGGACTGGCGATTAACAAGGCGACCAAGGCCATTCAGGATAGTAAGCTGAGCAAGGAACAACAGCAAGCCTATGACCAGTTTATGGAATCTGTGGGTAAGCATATCCATTGTTATATCGGCCCAGACGAGGCAGGTGACTATGGCGACGTGGTCAGCGTAACCTTGGATTAATCCATTAAAATCCCGCCCCGGCGGGATTTTAATTTGTTCATTGAATCGGGGGCGATTTGTAACATATATCCGCGTCTGGTGTATGGCGTGGGGAATAAAAACGCATGGGGAAAAATGGCGGAAAAAACATTTGAAGATTGGGGTTAAGAAGCTATTTTTCAGGAAATAGTGTATCATATTGGCATAATGCGTATTTTGACACGCCCCAATCACAGATTGGGATCGATGTTTTTACATGACGCCATGGTCCGGGTGTGTCCAACCTGAAAAAAGGCCCTTCTTAAAAGCCATGCCGCGTTTGCCGGGCACGGAATAAATTCTATCATTTTATGTGGAATATTTTCAATGAGTATTTTTTTATCGCGCTATCTTTAGGATGGGGGTTATTTTTATCTTTGCCCTGGGTAAAAATTATGATAAAATTAATCACAAGAGAGAATATGAAACATCTAACAAGATTTTTGGTTTTTGCGTTATTCCTGGTTCCGGGGGTGGATGTGCATGCCACGGTGGCAACCACATCAGGGTCTAATTTAACGGCATATAACCCGAATATGGGGGCCATTAATAATAACAATTGGAATAATGCGTTGAATCCGCGAACGCCGGGCGGGGCGACGGGAAATGCATCGGCGAATTTTGGAAATTGTAATTCGGTGATCTTGCGCTGTGCCCAGCCAAAGTGTGCCACCGGCGGATGTGTATCGATGGATGTGGCAACCCCGATTGTGGCGGGGTGTGTTCAATCTAATGATGCGTGCAAGCAATATGGGGATGATCTGATTCAATCGATTGCGGCCCAATTGGTGGCCAGTTCGACGGCCAAGGCAAACCAGGCGGCAATGAACGCCCAGGCATCCGCGGCCCAGGCCGCCGCCGCCCAGTCGCAGCAGCAGTTACAACAGATGCAGGCCCAGATGCAGCAGATGCAATCCCAGATGGCCCAACAGAATGCGGCCGCCACCCAACAATTACAGGCGGCAATCGAAGAACAGAAAAAAATTACGGCCCAGGCGGTTGCAGACGCCACCGCGGCCCAGGCCGCCGCAAATAATAGCGGGTTAAGCAATGCGCAGCTGGATGCGGCATCGAATGGGATATCGGCCGATGTCTTGGCCCGGCAACAAATTTCTGGGCAAATCATGGACAAGGTTGATGGGGCCATGGTGGCCATGAAATCGTTAAAGGCGACGATGGAAAATGCGTTTGCCTATGCCGGATGTGATCGCAATGGGGACAATTGTACGGGCCCCAAACGGGTCAAGATGTTCAAGGACAAGGCGGCAGATTTCTTTGATCCATATGAAAATGTCCTGGACGAGATTTATGATGCCTTGGTGATGGCGCAATCACTGGGGGTGGATATTACCGATATTTACATGATGTTAAACGGGACATGTAATGCATGGGCCCAGTATTTATGTGCCGACGGCCAGGTGATGCATTATACCAATCTGAATTGCGTTAACGGTCAATCGGAACCGGTCGGTGGCGTTACCAAAGCGGGTGTTTCATGTACCGTTGGCCAGGTGGTGCCCATGTCGAATGGGGGATGCCAGCTGATTAAAATGTTGGCCAATGATGCAGAGGTGCAGCAGAACTGGCTTTATCCCGAAAGCGGGGATAACGGGGCCCAGGTACGTGTTGGTTGTGCATCCGAAGCGTTAGAGAATTCGGTTCTGTTTCGTAACCGTAGCAAGCAGGCATCCATTGATATCGATGTCTTGCGCCGCATCATAGAGCAAGATGCCCCCAACATCGGGGTCAGTGCGTTTGGCAACAATACGCGGTCGGTTATTCCTGATGCGGTTAAATACTGTGCGGTTAATGCCGATACATATGAAACATTGCAACAGGCGGCGTTGATGAAAAAGCTGCCAGAAAAAGTATGTGTGTCTGGAAATGCGTTAACACGTGATTTTGTGTCCAGTGCGCCGGTCGCCACGCAAGATTATGGGGCCCAGCTGGCGGCGGTGTTTGAATGTGAAGATTGGGCCAAGGGCCGCTATGTCAATGGGCGATGCATGTGCGGGGATCAGGTGATGGATCCTGATAAATCATACTGTGACGTGAATGGGTTTAACTATACGATAAAATGAAACAGACAAAACGCGTTTTTATTGGTTTAATTGCTGCATTGGGGATGACGCCGATGTTGGGTTATGCGGCCGTTGATAATGGATGCGGGGTTGATGCCAACGATCATATTGCGGCGGAATTGGCCCTGTGTACAACGCATGCGTATAATATTGGTTTTGACATGAATCCTGGTACAGAATCAGAACGGCAATTAATGCGCGAAGTCATTGCCGCCAAGACCACAGTTATCACGCAACAGATGTATAAACAGTATGAATATCTGGATGCAACGATTCGGCGTTTGAAAACCCAATTGGAAAAAGCGATTTTGACCACATCATTACAGGCGGCCGGTGCATCAGAAAGTCCCACAGGAACCATCGGGGCCGGTGTACGGGGCAATGACCGCAATGTTATTTTATCGGGGGCGGAAAACTGTTTGTTGAAATCGACGCCGTCTGATGGATTAACATGTATCCAGAATAATATACGTATTGTTTTGAATGCGGTTGCGGCCGGTAATATTGGTGATGCCAAGCGGCAATTGGGCAAAGATCTGGAATTTTCGCGCCAGTATGGGGTTATCGGGGGCAATACGGGCAAATATACCCTGGGGGCAACCGGGGCGACGTTTGATGATTGTAATCGGATGACGAACAGCCGTAATTCTGTTAATGATTGTGCCTATTCTTTGAATGTTCAGGTGATGAACAAAATCGATGAACGCAACCGGGAAAATCAGATGCAAAATAATCGATTTATGTAATCTGATTGGGATTTTATCTTGCTATATTTCTTTTTGTAAAAAATCATGGAATTCCGTGGGGCATGGATGGGTAGCGGCAATGTCCAAATTCATCATCGAATTTTGATATTGGGGGTAATGTTTGACGGATCAATCGTGGGGGGGAATGGACACCGCCGATGGATCTGGAAATATGATGGCCGAAATCATAAACCCGGGGCGCAGAATTTTGAATGGATGATCTGGGCCCGATTCGCATCTGACCCAAACGGCAAGCGTGAATAATCCATGTATCTAAATCGGTTCTATTATTCGATCCATGCGTCATAGTGCGACATTTTTTTGGATGCGGTGCCTGGGGGGGATAACACAACATGTCTGGGCCAGGCGAAATTAACACATACGAATTATTTGACCCATCGAATGGGGAATTTTAGTTTATGATGGTGGCCCCGGTATCAATTATATTATTGTAAATATCATGGATCTGGTTTCGCCGCATCTTTTTTTTTAGGAGCAGAAAAAGCAAATAGATGTTCATGGCGCGCGGCCCCAGGGGCGGAAACATTCTATGGCCTGTGTTCTTTCCAGAACCATCAATGAAAACATAAATAATGATGATGCGGCAAATATTGCATTGGGTGTATCTGGGGGGCTGGGCGGTATTCTATACATATCAATAGTGATAATGTGATGATTTAATATATTTGATGGGTATTGTTGGGGATGTCTGATGGAAAATACCGGGGAATGTGAAAAGATCGGATATATCCCCATGGGAATGATGGGTCGGGCATAGGTACTTGGACCGTACCGGGGGACTTTTGTGATCATCAAGCACTTATTTATTGTTTGGGGTCGATAAAACCCAATCTTGTATGATTACAACATATGCCTTAGCCGATGATATTTGGAAAATTCGCCCCGCGGGGCGTCATGGGGTTTTTATGTCGGCGTTATTATTTATGGTCGTGGGGGGGAATGTGCCTTTGGGCCCGATCCGAATCGTTTTACGATAACAAGAAACCGCCCATTTGGGCGGTTATTTGATTTAAGGGCACAGGGCCAATTGATTTAACACATTTTGGATGTCCGTATTCACTGAAACAGTGATTTCTCGCTGTAGCCCATCGGTATAGGTGTACCAAAAGCGTGCCTGCTTAAATTCTGGGGCCGCGTCATAGGCCGCCTGGAACGGGGCCAGCATAGCATAAAACCATTCACGATTTCGACACAGACACCCATTGCGGACGTCTGCGGCCACGGCCGCCGTGGCCGTATTGGGGTATTTTTCATCAAATTCTTTGTCTGTGGTCATCAAGCACCGTGCCCCCAGATTATAGAAATTTGCATCATCGGCCATAAATTTATAGATCAGGCCGTTCGATGCCCCTGCCTGGCGCAGGGCATGGACCATCCCATCGGTACAGCATGCGCGCGCATTATCCATTAACATTCGATAGCGGGATATTAATGGGGCCGCCAAGGGGTCATTACCTTTGATCTTGGGATCACACAGGGCCGCATCAATAAACGCACCCATTTTATCATCGCGGATACGCGGACTGCGTGGGGAAACGCTTTCGCGGATCATGGGTTTACGCCGCCAAATGGCACATTCGGCGTCTGTATCAAATGGGCATCCATCGTCAAACAGAACCGGTACCGGTTGAATAACCGTGGCAACCGCCGGACGCGGGGCCTTGGGTTGTGGAACTGGCTTTTTTGCACATGGGTCACATGGGGCCGGTTGCGGGGCGGGCGTCGGCGATTCGCAATCGTTGCTTGTCGTTGTGTCCGTATCATCATCCCCCAGCCACAGGTTTTCCGACGGCCGATTGGGGGTCAACAGATTTTCAACCGCGTCGCGTGTGACAAAATCAGCCTGGTCAGAATAATAATAGATATCCATTGGGGAATACCAATCACTAAAATCCCGATCACGATAATGCGCCACCCCTTCATCCCAGATGGGTGCGCCATCGCGCCAATCAACGGTCTTGTCAAACTTTCGCGGGATGAAAGTCGCCTGGGTTCCATCCCAGGGCGCAGCCGCCACATTATTATGGTCAACCGGAACCAATGCGATTGGCCGTGGCATAACCGGCATCTGTATCGCATAGGGTACAGCGTTAGTTATGACGGCATCATACTGATCAAACGATAGATCATTATAAGACGGTTCGCCCAAGGGTGTCGGTTCACCGATCATAACCTTGGGTTCATATTCAAATACGCATCCGTCACCAATGCATTCAGATGCGTGCCCACCAAACGCCCCGCATATACATACCAAGGCGGAAAATATAGCTGTTCTTGATTTCATAATACGAATCATATCATAAAATCATTCAACATAAAAACAGAAATTTGTGATTTTTGGGGCTGGGATCGTCTTTTTTGTCGATAAAATCCGATTCGATTCGGGTAAATTTGGTTTTTTATGGGGGAATTTTAGAAAACAGAATCGGTTTTTATGGCCTTTCGAATCGGATTTTAGATATTTTTGCCCAGCCCCAGGAAATAATGTTAAAAAAAATTTTAGACGAAAAATCCCAGAAATCCGGGATTTTTCCTGTTGACTTTTGGGAAAATGAAATTTTTTTGAAATTATTTTTGAAAAACCGCTTGACTTTTTGCGAAATAAAACACATACTGTGCGAGCTTTCAAGTTGGGAACGAAAAAAGAAAAAGAACTCAACCCCTGAAATTCTGCGGTTTACGGGATGACCAGAATAGGGTACCTGATAAATACGCAAACATTGTGAATAAAAGCAGCTCATCAAGATTTTTGATGCAAATCAAGAATCTGTTCAAGAAGGGATGTGCAGACAGTTGAATTTGGAACAATCCAAACTTTGACTAAGTCAAATGTGCATATCCTAGACAGGTAGTAGGTTTACATATTAAACCTCGTTAAAAACTTGTCTTGCGAATAAATATATGTAAAGACGAACTGATTATTATGTCAGTGTTGTTTTATGCACAGGGCTTAAACACCAAGTTTTTTTAGAACTTGAGAGTTTGATCCTGGCTCAGAACGAACGCTGGCGGCAGGTCTTAGGCATGCAAGTCGAACGGGTGAAGCAGAGCTTGCTCTGTGGATCTAGTGGCGCACGAGTGAGTAACGCGTGGGAAACTGCCCATCACTGGGGAATAACGTTTGGAAACGAACGCTAATACCGCATACGCCGGAAACGGGAAAGATTTATCGGTGATGGATGTGCCCGCGTTGGATTAGCTTGTTGGTGGGGTAACGGCCTACCAAGGCGATGATCCATAGCTGGTCTGAGAGGACGATCAGCCACGCTGGAACTGAGACACGGTCCAGACTCCTACGGGAGGCAGCAGCTAAGAATATTGGGCAATGGAGGAAACTCTGACCCAGCCATGCCGCGTGAATGAAGAAGGCCTTCGGGTTGTAAAGTTCTTTTAGTCGTGAAGATGATGACAGTAGCGACAGAAAAAGCACCGGCTAACTTCGTGCCAGCAGCCGCGGTAATACGAAGGGTGCAAGCGTTGTTCGGATTTACTGGGCGTAAAGCGTCCGTAGGTGGTTTGTTAAGTCAGGGGTGAAATCCCGGGGCCCAACCCCGGAACTGCCTTTGATACTGGCAAGCTGGAGCGTGATAGAGGAAGATGGAATATCTGGTGTAGGGGTGAAATCCGTAGATATCAGATGGAACACCAATGGCGAAGGCAGTCTTCTGGATCATTGCTGACACTGAGGGACGAAAGCGTGGGTAGCAAACAGAATTAGATACTCTGGTAGTCCACGCCCTAAACGATGCATGCTTGTTGTTGGTTCCCTTCGGGGTATCAGTGACGTAGCTAACGCGTTAAGCATGCCGCCTGGGGAGTACGATCGCAAGATTAAAACTTAAAGGAATTGACGGGGACCCGCACAAGCGGTGGAGTATGTTGTTTAATTCGATGCTACGCGAGAAACCTTACCGACCCTTGACATCTTGGTCGCGATTTCCAGAGATGGATTTCTTCAATTCGGTTGGACCAAAGACAGATGCTGCATGGCTGTCGTCAGCTCGTGTCGTGAGATGTTAGGTTAAGTCCTGCAACGAGCGCAACCCACGCCCTATGTTGCCAGCGGGTAATGCCGGGAACTCTTAGGGGACTGCCCGCGTCAAGCGGGAGGAAGGTGTGGATGACGTCAAGTCATCATGGTTCTTACGGGTCGGGCTACAAACGTACTACAATGGCGTCAACAATGGGTCGCAATGTCGCAAGGCAAAGCCAATCCTTAAAAGACGTCTCAGTTCAGATTGTCCTCTGCAACTCGAGGGCATGAAGCTGGAATCGCTAGTAATCGCTGATCAGAATGCAGCGGTGAATACGTTCCCGGGTCTTGTACACACCGCCTGTCAAACCATGAGAGTCGATTTCACCCGAAGTCGGTAGTTTAACGCAAGAGAACGCCGCCTACGGTGGGGTTGGTGATTGGGGTTAAGTCATAACAAGGTAGCAGTACCGGAAGGTGCGGCTGGATCACCTCCTTTATAGAGAATACCGTTTCCACGAAAACGGTCAAATCCGAATGCGACTGTCTGAATATCTCTTTTTGAACGCGCGTTTTTTCTGCTGGGTCAGTAGTTCAGTTGGTTAGAATGCCGCTCTGATACAGCGGAGGTCGAAGATTCGAGTTCTTCCTGACCCACCATTATTAAGATGAGGTTAGAATCAAAAACACAAAAATGTTTTTGATTCCAAATATTCCAATGAATATTCTCTGGAATCTGCTTTTATAGCAATATATTGTGAATCGGTTTTTATGTCGCAAATCAAGAAATTGATTTGTTGAACATCGTAATAATCTCAAAAATCTTTCTAAATTAGAGTAATCACATATGTGATAATTCAATTAAGAAGCAAGAATCAACTTAAATGCTTAAAAAACTCATTAAGTTCTTTTTAATGTTTGAAGACTTTCTCTTCAAGCATAAGATAAAAAGTAACAAAGGGTGTTTAGTGGATGCCTTGGCAATCAGAGGCGATGAAGGACGTGAAAGACTGCGATAAGTCCGGGTGAGGCGTCAATATCCTTTGACCCCGGAATTTCCGAATGGGGAAACCCACGGCTTTATGCCGTATCAACAACTGAATACATAGGTTGTTGAAGCAAACGCGGAGAAGTGAAACATCTCAGTACCCGCAGGAAAAGAAAGCAACAGCGATTCCCTTAGTAGTGGCGAGCGAAACGGGACCAGCCCAGTAGCCGAGATTTTAGCTAGCAAAATGTGATGGAAAGCACAACAATAATAGGTGATAGTCCTGTATGCGAAAGCTAGTTTCTTGGTTCAAGAGTAGAGCCGGACACGTGAAATCCGGTTTGAATACGGGGGGACCTTCCCCCAAGGCTAAATACTCCTGATTGACCGATAGTGAACAAGTACCGTGAGGGAAAGGTGAAAAGAACCCCGAAGGGGGAGTGAAATAGACACTGAAACTGAATACCTACAAGCTGTCAGAGCCGGTTTTCCGGTGATGGCGTACCTTTTGTATAATGAGCCAACGAGTTATTATTGCATGCAAGCCTAAGCCGTTAGGTGTAAGCGTAGGGAAACCGAGTCTGAATAGGGCGAATTGAGTATGCAGTAATAGACCCGAAGCGGGGTGATCTAGGTATGAGCAGGCTGAAGGCGGCGTAACAGTCGCTGGAGGGCCGAACGCACCAATATGGCAACATTGGGCGATGACTTGTGTCTAGGGGTGAAAAGCCAATCGAACCCCGTTATAGCTGGTTCTCCGCGAAAACTATAGAGGTAGTGTCTCTTGTGTTCGTTGTTGGGGGTAAAGCACTGAAATGGCTAGGGGGAGTAAAATCTTACCAACCCATATCAAACTCTGAATACCAACAAATTAATAGCAAGGGAAACAGTCCATCGGTGCTAAGGTCGGTGGACGAGAGGGCAACAGCCCAGACCGCCAACTAAGGTCCCCAAATAATGATTAAGTGGGAAAGTGAGTCGAAATTCCAAAACAACCAGGATGTTGGCTTGGAAGCAGCCATCGTTTAAAGAAAGCGTAATAGCTCACTGGTCTATTAGAGTTTCGGCAACGAAAATGTAACGGGGCTAAAATCATTTACCGAAGTTGCGGGTGCGTCGCAAGACGTGCGGTAGCGGAGCATTCTGTAAGCCTGTGAAGCGGAAGGCGCGAGCCACCGTGGAGGTATCAGAAGCGCGAATGTTGGCATGAGTAGCAGCTAATCAAGGTGAGAAACCTTGACGCCGTAAGAGCAAGGGTTCCTATCCAATGTTAATCAGGGTAGGGTGAGTCGACCCCTAAGGCGAGGCCGAAAGGCGTAGTCGATGGGAACACGGTTAATATTCCGTGACCTGCTGGAGAGTGACGGATTGCGTAAATTGTTTTGCCTTATTGGATTGGCAATGCAGTGAAGCGGTCCCAGGAAATAGCCCCAGCGTATAGATCGTACCCAGAACCAACACAGGTGCTCGAGTCGAGTAGACTAAGGCGGTTGAGAGAACTATGTTGAAGGAACTAGGCAAAATGCATCCGTAACTTCGGGATAAGGATGACCTGTTTCAAGGCAACTTTAATCAGGTGACACAAACCAGGTGGGGGCGACTGTTTACTTAAAACCCAGGTCTCTGCTAAATCGTACAAGATGATGTATAGGGACTGACGCCTGCCCAGTGCTGGAAGGTTAAGCTGAGGTGTGCAAGCACTGATGTGAAGCCCCAGTAAACGGCGGCCGTAACTCTAACGGTCCTAAGGTAGCGAAATTCCTTGTCGGGTAAGTTCCGACCCGCATGAATGGCGTAACGATCTCCACACTGTCTCCAACATAGACTCAGCGAAATTGAATTCTCGGTGAAAATGCCGGGTACCCGCAGCTAGACGGAAAGACCCTATGAAGCTTTACTGCAGTTTCGTACTGGCACTAGGATACATTTGCGTAGGATAGGTGGGACGCTTTGAAGTGCGGATTTTGGTTCGCATGGAGCGGTTGGTGAAATACCACCCTGATGTGTTTTAGTGTCTAACCCGCGTTCTTGAACCAGGGCGGGGGACAGTGCGTGATGGGCAGTTTGACTGGGGTGGTCGCCTCCCAAATCGTACCGGAGGCGCGCGAAGGTTTGCTCAGGCTGGTCGGAAATCAGCCGGTGAGTGCAATGGCAAAAGCAAGCCTGACTGCAAGGAGGACACTCCGAGCAGAGACGAAAGTCGGTCATAGTGACCCGGTGGCCCCGCATGGAAGGGCCATCGCACACGGATAAAAGCTACTCTAGGGATAACAGGCTGATGCTACCCAAGCGTCCATAGCGACGGTAGTGTTTGGCACCTCGATGTCGACTCATCGCATCCTGGGGCTGGAGCAGGTCCCAAGGGTATGGCTGTTCGCCATTTAAAGCGGTACGTGAGTTGGGTTAATAACGTCGTGAGACAGTTAGGTCCCTATCTACTGTGGGCGTTGGATATTTGAGCGAACTTGACCTTAGTACGAGAGGACCGGGTCGAACGAACCTCTGGTGTACCTGTTGTCGCGCCAGCGGCACCGCAGGGTAGCTATGTTCGGAACAGATAACCGCTGAAAGCATCTAAGCGGGAAGCTGGTCGCAAGATAAGATATCCCCATGAGTTCAGTTCTAGACTAGGACATTGATAGGCTGTATGTGTAAGCCCTGTGAGGGGTTTAGCTTAACAGTACTAATCGAACCATTGACTTTTTATCTTATCGTTTGACTTTTGTCAGACGAATGCTTGAAGAGAACGTTGACAAGTGATTCTTGAACTTGTATTATGATGTTCGCTGGATTTATTCTGGTGATTATTGAGCGGGAGCCACCCTCTGTTCCATCCCGAACCAGACAGGGAAACCCCGTATCGCCGATGGTACTTTGGCTTAAGCCACGGAAGAGTAGGTCGTCGCCAGAATAAATCCAGTT
>CATNBF010000003.1 GCA_950096895.1 uncultured bacterium
TTATGAATGTATTCTACATTCACCATTTCGGCCGCATAGGCCCGCCCCAGGCACAGCATGGCCACCATTAAAAACCCGACGGTTTTTTGGCATAGGTTGGGGGGATATATAAAGTGCAGAAATCCGGGATTTTTAAGATTATAAACCTATGCCAAAAAACCGTCCCTTTGGATTAGGCATAGGTAAAATCTGTTCTATGTCACAGATTATACGGGATTCAGACTTTTTTCACAAGTGAATTTTTTGCCCAAAATGCGATTTTTTTAACGCGCACCCACCAAGACAAGAACACGGCATTTTACGCGGGGTTCGCACGGTTTTTGATGGATATTCGATATACCCCATTTAACATTTTTATATAGATTTTTAGAATATTGTGAAATCGATACGGTTCTGAACGCGTTTTTAAGATCGGTTTTAATATCTGTTCATCATGATTTCGGATGTGTTTTTTGGGGCGAATGTGCCATATTTGTATGCCCCACCCCACCAATCACGCCGCACCTTGATGCCGGCCGGCAAAAAAAACAACGCAAAAAAAATCCCGCATACGCGGGATTTGGTGTTTTAGTTTAATGCCTCAATAATCTTGGCATATGGAATTGCACCCGGGAACGCCTGGTCACCAATGATCAGGTACGGGGTCCCACTGATATCAAAGCGAGACGCCAGATCACGAATGTTCGCCATTTCACGCGCCACTTCGGCACCCTTCATATCCGATTCCAATTTTTTGGTATCCAGCCCTGCTTCCTTGGCCAGTTTCATAACGTTGGTATGAACCTTGTCGGCGATCTTGGATTGATCTTTCAAGTCTGCCTGGGTGTAATATTCACGATCCATCAGCAATTGATCCAAGGCTGCTGCCTTGTCATGACCTTGCAATTTTGCCGCGATAACCGCCTTGGCCGGGGCATCGGACAACGGACCATGGATAGAAAAGTTTTTCAAAACAACGCGAACGTCGTCACGATCAGCCATAACACGTGCCAATTCCGAATGAACACGACGGCAATACGGGCAGCTATAATCCGAGAACAAGAAAATCGTGTTCTGGGCGTCTTGGTTACCCCAAATTGGTGCTTCGCCAATCATTTCTTTTAAGTTATTGCGAACATATTTACGAATAACTTTGTTCTTTTCTGCATTCTGCTGTTCCTGCATGCCGACAACCATGTCCTGGACGATCGCGGGATTCACGGATGTCAGGTAATATGGTGTCCACAGGCGGCATACGCAACCCGCCATCAAGATAACGGCAACAACACGTACAATCTGCTGCGCCAATTTTGCCCCCGCCGCTGGCTTTTTACCATCTGTCTTGATCAGCATGCCGCCGAACAAATACAAGGCAAACGCCAGGACCAGAACCAATATTGTCCAAGTCATGATTTTCTCCTTCTTTTGTTGAACGATTAAATCATAGTCAATCGGCAATCAAAGCGCAAGTGAAAATATTTCCATTTTATTGTCGTGATAAAATTCGACGCGCAACCGGTACCGCAATCCCCAACCCTTCACATATTGAATCAATAAAACGTCCGGTTACATGAATGCTTAATGGTAAATGATACAAACGTGTGGCATACGGGGCACCGCATGTCGCGCAAACTGCACGGCCGGTACGTGGCGATAGATAACATAAATCATCATGGCGGCCGCACCCAGAACACGCCCCCAGATCCAAGGCATAACCCAAATCGCGCAGCAATGCCACCTCCCACCCCTGATAGATATCCAATGCATCAGACGTGGTTTTGGCATCGGCCAAGGCGGTTAACATGGCCATTGTTTCTTGATACAAGGTATTGTATTGTTCCCGTTCTGGCAACAACGCCACAATCAACCCAAATGCAGCCGTCATCAGTTGTAATTTATACGCATCCATCATGATCGGTGCCGCCAGATTGCGCATCGCATCCCAATGAAACGTCCCCAGCTGGGAATCCAGGCGCGCATTCCACGCCACGGCCCCCAATTGCCCAACCAAGGGTCGATTTTTTTTCATAATCAATGCCGCTCGCATCACGCCACACATCACCCCATATTCATCAGAAAAGATGCGTGCGATGGCGTCCCGTTCTGTCAAAGGGCGCAGATCTAATAAAATCCCGTTTGATTCCAGCTTCATGGGCCGCATTATAATCCACGCGGCATAAAAAGTGTAGATATTATTTTGCCGCAACCCCGCATAAAAAATCCCGCATGATGCGGGATCTATTTAATTTCCTGTACATGCGCCCATGGACAAAGACATTTCTACTTTGCGGCATGGCGCATAGGATCCGTCCACCCCGCATTCCTTGGACCCAACGCCATTGACATTGATCATATCGGCGGGGATCCCCCCACTTACCAGAACATTTTTAACAGCATTGGCACGTTCCAAAGACAATTTTTTGTTGACGGTATCGCTGCCGGTTTTGTCGGTATGTCCGGCGACATTGATACAATATTTTAGTAAATCTTCATACGCTGCTGCTTGGGCTTTTACCGAACGCGCAAAGTTTTCAATCACATTGGCACTGTCGGAACGCAAAGCCGAACTGCCGACATCGAATAACTTGGACGCGGGCAAGACAGCCACCTGGGGTGCAGCTGTATCTGTGGCACCGGCCTTATCCCCGCCACCGACAATCTTTTTCAAGACACCATCAGAACCGGTAACCTGGTTTAACAATCCCCCAGTCCCAGACTTTTCCTTGTCGGACGTGTTGGATGTGGCGTTGGTCGTGGGTTCATTGGGATTAATGCACGATTGACCACTTTTAATCTCGCCCGGGGCACAGACATTGCAATTGTTAAAATTCACGTTATAGACCGCATTGGCCGCATTACAGACGCAATTTCCCGCCTGGCCCCGGCTGTTCGGGGCACATGCCGGCTGTGCAGAATCCGGCAAAGTATTCAAACCATCATTTAATCCGGCCAAAATCTTTTCATATTTGGCATTAATTTCGTCACTTTTTTCTTTCTTTTTATCACCAGAATTAATGCTTAGGTTTAATATGGCACTGGCCCCCAGTGTCCCCAGCGTCGCCATCGCCGCCTTTTTGGTCTTGTCCTTGGTATCACTTTTTTGCTGGGCCCATTTTTGACCTTCTTCGCTGTTGGGATCCATCAATGCCCGCGCCAGCGATCCAAACACACTGATCCCGGCCAAGGATTCATCATCATACAGACCAAAATCCGCCTTGTCCAAAATGATCTGGGATTCAATACCAGGCCGCATGCCCAAGGCGGCTTTGCGTTCCGACAAAGATTTGGCCAATTCAATATATTCGGCGTATAGTGGTATTAAATCATTGCCCCCCGGCAATTCAATATTCACTTCGCCCCCGCGATGAATGGCCGAACCACCATAGGTGCACCGGAATGTCGCCAGATAATTTTTCATATCATTTTCTGATTGGGCATCAACACGCTGCTCGGCCGCGCCAGACATCCAAGTCCCCAGGCTTTCTGCCGAAATCCCCATTGATGCGCCCTCCATTAATTTGTTAACGCCGGACTGTTCCTTGTCCTTCATATTGCGTTCATTGGCTTTTAATTCGTCGATCTTGGCCGCCGATTGTGCCGGTGTTAATTTTGGTTTATCATTTGTACCCTGATTCTCAGAATTGTCTTGGGACGAATTATTTTGATTTCCTGGGGCGGTCTGGTTGTCATTGGGGGCCGGATTCTGGGATTGTGTACATTGGGCCGATTCCCCAGAACCGGTTAATGTCCAACCATCCAGACATTCTGTTATCTCGCACGTGCATGACCCGTCATCGGCGTTCATTGAACGCATTGTTTTTTGCCCCTTGGCCTGATCCGCCGGACAGCCACATGCCTGGGCCGCCGCCAGCTCGTTCGAAGATTCTAATTTCACCGTCATATTTTCGGACAATGATACTGTCTTGGGCTCTGATCCGACAAATGAAATCTTGACCTGGGTTCCCGGGGACATCGTGGTTCCGGTATCAAATTTTCCATCGGCATCTGTGATGACGCCAATATTGGGATTGGCAACGCTTTGGATGGTGGCCCCCGGTAATGTATTGCCATCGGCATCCATAACCGTTCCCGTGACCGCCATCGCAGGCATTGCCCCAAATAACGTCAGAAAAAACATCCCTATTTTTTTCATTTGTTTTCCCTATTTATACTGCGCACATTTACTGTCCACGTATTCCTTGTCTGCCATCTGCCCCAGAACCATATCACTGGTCAAGCCGATTTCTTGACACGCCTTTGGCACACATTGACGTCGCGTTTGGCCCGCCCGGCATGTATAAGGTACTAAATTACACTTTCCCGTTACATCACGATCATATGGTTCGTCCAATTTTGCGTTCCATTCGGCCACGGCTTTTGTCTTAAGGCGATCAAATATTGCCTGGTACCCCAAATCCGATCTGGATATCATCAATTCCCGCCGGACCGCCGCGATACACCGACTCTAATCATTCGACGTATCAACAACTTTGTTATCTATAACCAGTTCATCATCAATACCCCTCGCATCTTTTGCCTGTGCATCAATTTGTTGCGCCAATCTTTGTTGAATTTTATTCGTTTTCCTTATTTCTTTGTTTAATTCTCTGTTTTCTTTACTGTTTTGCTTGGCAACGGCATCTTTTTGCGCCTGGGTCTCCAGATCACTAACTGCCTTGTCCACGGTTTCATTGTTTTTGATAACCTGATCTGCCATAGATTTGTTTGCCGCGGCATTTTCTTTGCTTTCTGCTTCTTTTTCTGCTTCGGCTTTCTTTACAGCCTTGGACGCCTTTTGACTATCCATGGCGCGATTAATGGCCCCAGATGCAAAACCACCGGCGGCAATACCCAACCCGCCCCCCATAAACTGCATCGTGGCAGATTCTTGTTCCCGCGTGCGTCGATAGGCGTTTTCTTTGAATGTTGTAATATTAACACCAAACCAATCTTGGTTACAGTCAAAGGACATACCTGCATACCGCTTGCGCGATGCAAAAGGCTTGGTTTCTTTGTCGGCATAAAAATTCACGGTAAAGACACAATCAAATGTCCGTTCATCAAACATGGCCCCCATCCCCTGGCATTTCGTGGCCATTTGATCCCGCAAAGCGGTCAAACGTTTTTCATCTTGTTGAATCTGTTTTTCGGCATCAACACGCAAATTCGCCAATACTTCACCTGTACGAGCAGCCAAGCCATTATCGACACGCGTCGTGCATTCTTTCAAATCAGAATTACATTTGGCAATGGCTTTATCCGCGGCGGTTTTGCCCAAACACTGGGTCATTTGGATGCCGCACGTGCTGATAATACATTTGTTATAATTATTTCCACAATCGTAAATATTTTGATAATTTGCCAAACGCGCATAATGATCACGATCGGCCCGAATTTCATCAACAAACAGATTAAATTCTTTGGCCGTACATTCTGTTTCCCGCCGGCAAGAATTTAATTTATCCGACCATATAGTATCGCCATCACCGGCACAGCCCGAAAATTTATTATCCGAACACTTTTTCGCCATACACGCCCGCAATTTCTGGTCACAGAGAATTGCCCCACCCAATACCTGGGTCTGTTCCGCGGCCTGGATCGCATCGGCTGCATCCAGACTGGCCCGCTGGCGACGAATGGCCGTCCCCAGGGCGTCTTCGTCTGCACTTTTTGTTCCTTGACCGACCGCCGACATCGCTTCTTCGAACATGGCCGATCGATCTTCGATAATCATGGGCTGGGGCTCTGGTTCGGTTACAACCGTCGTTTCTACCACCTGTTCTGTGACGATGTCCGCCGCCGGTGTTGTTGCCGGGGCCACAGTATTTCGCACCGTCGCTGATGCCGCCCCACGCGATACCGCCGGACGCGTCGCACCACCCCGCGCAGTTACATTGGCCGAAAACGCCGGCATCACACCAATCACCAGCCCCAGCGCAACCACCACCCCGGCCCGGATTTTTTTATTCCAAAGATCTTTTATGCCCTGTGTCATGATTGATTAATAAATCCCTGTCCTATTTTCTGACCGTATTACATGCCAATTCCATGTATTTACACATCAACACCGCCGATGCCCGTTCGGCGGCATAACCATCTGCACACTGATGCGGCATATTAGTGCTGCACACCTGCTCTACACAACGATCGCGCCCTTTGGTACCTTGACAATCACTTTGTACCACCGCCCATTCTTCGGTGCGTTTTTTCTGATACGATGCCGCAATTTGGTTCAAAACCGTTTCGGCATTCTGGATCGCAGTATCACGATTGGCCAATAATGTCGTCCGAATCCCTTGCATAAATTCATCGCAACCCGTCGCATCCGACACCGCGCATTCCGACAGATTTCGATCAAATACCACCCCATCGACACACCCGGCATAGTTGCCCCCACAACGTTTTTCCTGAATAATACATGCCTGCATTTGTGTTTCACACGTGGCCTGGTCTTTAACAACCTTGGCCGCCACGGCCAATTGGCTATATTGTGCCGCCACGCCCGCCGCCGTACATGATTGCGATATCAACTTGTCATAATTATCCGCCACATCATCTGCCGTACACGCCGTTAATTTGGCCAAACACTGTGTCTGGGCCCATGCATAGCGCGTCACAGGATCCGTCGGCGCGTTTTTTAATTCTTTGTCTGATATGGTATAATTTGATGATTGTCCCACAGACACACTGCGCATCCCCCCCTTGGTCGGTGGCGTACCCGCATCGGGCGTTCCACAATATTGACACCGGGCGGATGGATTGCTGCCTATATTAATGGCACACACAGAATCCAAGCAGCGTGTCAAATTCGCCCGCGAACATGTCGCCGCCCCCACAGAACCGGTCGCCATTATCCCCAAGGCTATAAAAATCACAGGTTTTATATTCATTCTCTCTTATCCGCAACTATATCAAATATCAACACCTAACGCAAAGGAAAAACATTTCTTTATTTAACTTTTTTATTGACAAATTTATATTTTTGTTTATATTATATACTAAATAAACCCAGGATATTTAACATGACACGCAATATAAACAACACACAATTACCAGACATTGATCGCCCCAGCACGGCCCAGAATATAACCCAAGGCGCACGTCATTTTTTTGATTTGCTGGGCGGCATTTTGGCCAGTCGGATTGCCTTGCTGACCTATGCGGGGGTGATTATTTACCTGTTCGCGACACAATTCAAGGGATGCCGCGCATCGGACAATTCAGATAAATCGGATAAATTGGATCAAAACGTGGAATCGCCCACCCAGACAACATTAACCCCATCAGAAATTGATGATGATCGCGCCTATTGGATGCAAATGTTTGATGCGGCCCGTCTGCGTGCAGATTCTTTACAGCAAGAATTGGATATCGCCACATCAAATCTATTGGATTGCCAGGCTGAAAAAATCGCCCCCATGCCAAAGCCAAAGCCGCGGCGCGTAACACCAGCCCAAAAAAAACCGGCACCACGGCCAACCGCGCCTGCAAAAACAGTAATGTCATCGGTCCCAACACCGGCCCAGCCTGCGCCAGCAGATACAATCAAGATTTATATTAAACGCACACGAACTGTTCGTTGGTATTAAACCAATCCCGCAAATGCGGGATTTTTTATTAGTCCACAGATCACATCAAAAAAATAAGCGGCGCAAAAATTCTTTTTATAAATATTTTCTGGACATATAAAAATGCTTTATGTTAAGATTTATTATATATGGTATATATTAAGTAGAGAGAATACATCCATGAAACGCATAAAAGTTTTATTCGCGGCCTTGATTATGTTGCCCATGGCGGCATTCGGGGCCAGTGATTTTACCGTGGCGGCCCAATTATTGGCGGCGGCAAAAAATGCCGATATTCAACAGGTGCAAATCCTGATCAATAATGGCGCAGATGTCAATTATGTGGATAGCACGGGCCTATCCTTGGTATGTACGGCATTGATGAATAATGACTTGCGGGCGGCCCAAATTCTGCAGATGTATGGCGCAGATGCATCAAAATGTGATCGCCAGATTAAAAAATATAACAACAACAATCGCCCCGTTGAAAATAGCGGGGGGCTGTTTAGCGGCCTGTCGTCAACCCAAACAATTGCATTGGCGGCGGCGGGGGCCGCCGTTGTCGTTGGGGGGCTGCTGCTGCTGACGGATGTGTTTGATCCAGGTAATGACAACAATAATCCAAGTGGCGGTGGTTCACGCCCAGGGGGCGATCCAGATCCGATTGTGCCCATTGCCAAGGAAAAATTCACCCTGCCCTATGGGCCGGCAATGCCGGACAAGCAATCGGAATTGGACGATTACATCAACAATCTGAATGTGTATAGTCCATCGATTGATAATATTTATTCCCGGAATTTTAAGTTGATGACGAACGGGACAACGCAAAATCCTGCTCAAAATTACCTGTTGATGATGCATGGATATTCACCACTGGCCCGTGGATATTTGGGGGCGCGGACATTACGCTATGAATCTAATGCGCCGGTACCGAATTCTGTGTTGGGAAAAATTAATATCAAAGGCGAAATTGTTGGCGGTGGACGCCCGGTTAATGTCGCCTTGGTAACAGCAAACGGGATTAATGCCACGCCAAAGCCGGCCGGTGCCATCAGTGCCGAAAAAAATTCCTTGGACGATAAATTATTGGCCTGGACCAGTATCAGTGGTAATCAGCTTAATCTGGCCCCCGAAATCGGTAATTTATCCAGTAAATATTTCAACAACAAAATCATTCTGGGTGGTGACGGTGCAGAATTAACGAATTCTTATACGGTCGAAGACGGCGATTTAGTGGGGGCATTTGACTTAACCGGATTTGGCACAGCGATCAATAATGCAAATGCATCGAATTTGGATAATCAATTGGCCAAGATCTTGGGCGGAAACCCCAGTGGTTACGCCAATGCCGATTACATCGGCTTTATTCCCAACGGTCAAATGACCATCTTTCGTTCGGGCGATGGCACGGGTATGATTGACGTGGCCGCGGCGGATGCGATCAATGGAACCTATACCGGCCCAGGGAATAAACCAGAAACCATCACATTTAATGGGAAAACATACACGCTGGTTCATACGGGGACAACATTTGTTGCCACAGAAAACGTTGCCACGGGCGAAACCCCAACGGTCTTGAATGGATATATGGGCGCAAACGGTATGATGTATATGGCCTCTGTTAATGGGTCAAATACCATTGATATGGCCTTTAACCTGGCAACTGCGGGGATTATGACGCAAAAGTTAAAACGGGGTGAAATTGATTACATGAATTATACCGCCTTGTTGCGTGCCAAGACATTATCCACAGACTTGGCCGGTGGTCGTTCACGCGTGGGTGTTATTGCCAATGGCAATGTTATCGGTAAATTGCACAGTCGCGATGCCGCCACCATCGACACGATTTTATCGGGGGCATCAAACAATTATCAAACATCTTTCTTGAATCTGGTCAATGAATATTATCAAAATCCCAATGCAGATCACAGTGGCACATCCTATACATCCCCATCTGATGCCGCCCAGGCATTCTTTGGCGGCATTTGGTCTGCGGATTCAACACCATTGACCATCTTTTCCACCGGGGCATTTGAAACGGATCAGAATTATTCTGGCCCAACATTAACCGCATCTTTTGAAAATGCCGCCCCATTGGTGTTTGGTAATAAATTATCCCATTTGTTTGCATCTGTGGTGGCGGTTGGCCTGACGGGATCGGGTACCAATGACCAATCAAATGTGTCTGGGTATTCAACATCAAATAAAATTGCCATATCCCAATGGCGCGATATGAATGGAACGCCATCCGACCCAGATGATGATAAATACTACAAGGCCCGTATTTGTGGGGTTGCTGGGACCGGAACCGGGGCAATTGACCCGTGGTGCTTTGCAGCGGCGGGAATTACCGATGAAATGGCGGTATCATCGATGGCCGGTGCGGCGGGCGCATTGCGATCGGCGTTTGATTACATGAACACAGACCAGATTTTTGTGTTGATGGCATTGACAGCAGATGGTCCCTTTTTGGCCACAACAACCAATGGAACCGCAATGACGCGTGATGATTTGATCGCCCATTTACAGTCGATGTACCTGTTGCCCAATGAATACCAGGCGGCAGTAACCAACGGAACAAAAACATATTTGGATGCATTCCGCGAAGTCTTTGGTTATGGTCTGATTAATTTGGAACGCGCCACAAAACCCAACACCAAGATTTATTTCTATGACGGATCGGCCAACCGAATTGTATCGGCCAATGGAAATGCCTATTGGCGCGCCGCCAGCAATACGGTATTTCGGGCATCTTCGGCGTTTGCACCGCGTACCGCCACAATCAGTGCACCCTTCTTTGATATCCTGGAAAGTGTAGATGGCGATATGTCCATGCCACGTATCTGGCAGAACGAATTTGCCATCGGCACCACCGATGCCCGCGGATTATATATGGGCGACGTATTGGGGGAAATGCGGGTCCGTGATGATCAAAACCGTATTGCCCGAACACAAATCGGTAATATGGAATTTGCCATTGGCATGTCTGATCGACGGGGCGATGATAACCTAAATGGGTTGGATACAATGCGGCTGGATTACGCCCATGGGAACGTACACCTGGGGGCCGGGTTCCAGCGTAATTTCACCGATGGGGCGGCGCGTTTTGATGACCGAACAAATCCTGTCTTGAACCTGGCATCAAATGTCTTGACATCAGATGCGGCATATAATTATGGCAATTGGACATTTGGGGCACGGGCATTTTCGGGTGCGATCACAGACGAAGGCCTGTTGGAAAACGATCCAACCGTGGCGGCCAACTTTGAACCGGGCCAATTGGGCCTGGCCCATGGGGGACAAATCAGTGTATCGCACACGCGTGACAATTTGCGTTTAGACCTGATGACTGGTGTGTTACGTGAATCGAATACCATTTTGGGGGCCCAGACCGGCGGATTGTTAAGCCTGGGCGGCGGCGATACCATGTACATTAACGCGACGGCGCAATATGATCTGGGGTCGGATCTCACCCTGTATGCGCGATCAACATTTGCCCGTACAACTGGCGATGCCAATGGGGATTTTATCATGGGGCTTAGCTCTATTGACTCAAATTCATTTGCCATCGGCGCAGATGTTGGCCCGGTGACATTAACACTGGCCCGCCCATTGGGGGTAACACGTGGTCATATGCAATATGCCCATGCCGAATATGACGTTGTTCAAAACGCCGACGGCAAATATGAATTGAATGTTGTTGATACGCATGTTGCAGATCTTAACCTAAGCCCGCGTCACCGCGAACTGCGTCTGATGGCGGAATATCGCCGCCCACTGGGGAAATTTACCGATGGAGCCTTTGGAATGATATACCGCATTCATCCCAACAATACAGATGAATTCGGAAATGAATCAATCTTTATGATGAAATTTAGCCATCGCGTCGGCATCTAAATCCCCAAAATACGCCAAAGTATCCGATCCAAACCCGCCAGCTTCGGCGGGTTAAAATATTGACATTTTTTATTTTTAGTGTTATTTTAGATATAAAATTAAAACCCATGCAAAAAATCAAGATTCATTTTCCCCGTCTGTTTAATGACGTCACGTCCCGGTGTCTGATTGGCGAAACATTCTCGCATACGATTTTTTATAATGTCCAGACCGGTCATTGGAATTGCCGCACATACGCCACGCAACCATTAACCAATCAATCGATCACCACAAAACAAGTCCATCGTGCAATTGAAAAACTGGAATCCTTGAAATGGATGACCCACCACCGTGTGATGGCGGTTTTGGGAATGGTGGTGGATGATACTGCCTATACCGGGTGGGCCCAAATCACCCCAAACGCATCATATACGCAAAATGGCCATACATTTATTGGTAATATATTAATCCAAGACACACGCAATAATGTGATAACCATGGGCCCACCCATTTGCGTACATAAATATTCATCGTCCCAAATGGCGGTTATGCGTGGCATGGGGGATTTTCTGTATTATTTAACAGAAAACAGTGCATTCCGCAGAAGTTTGCAATCAAGCCAAATGAGCATGCGATAACAAAAATCAGGCGGTGCATTTGCACCGCCTGGGGGTATCAACGTTTTCTCTCTGGCGTATATTATAGCACAAATTTTATCTATCCCAAATAATTTATTTTGTCATTTGAATCATCTATTGATTTAGCAAAAAAATTCCCGCCAATGGCGGGATTTTTTATTTGACGATTTCAATCCGTTCGACATCAATTTCAGACTTGGTTAATCCACGATCAACTTCGCCATAAATTTTAACAACATCATCCGGTGTCACTGTCACGCCATTCCAGTCATCATCATCTATTTCAATGGTTATGGTGCCACTCTGGTCACGCAGAATATATTTCTCGTCCCCTTGACGGCGAATAATGTTTCCTTGGACCACAACATAGGCATCATCACGCATACCGTTAACCTGGTCTATGGTGAAAATTGTTTCTGCCGTATCGACAAAGCCCCCACGCATTTTTGGTGCCGGTTGAAATTCTGCATGCGCCGACGTAACCAAGACCAGTCCGCCCAACGCCATCATCATTGATTTTTTCATATCTTTCCCCCATTTGGTTGTGTATATCAATTATACCACACGCAAAATCAAAAATATCCAGGAATCATATCGCAAAAAAATAGCCAGGCGGTTTCCCATCCTGGCTATGGCGACTACATCGGAATGTCTTCACAAATCGGATCTCTGGTTTCCACATCACATGTTGTATTCTTTTTGCGGAACCAATTTCCCCCTTTGATCTTGCAACTCTGGTCTGTGATGACGGTACAGACATGGCAATTTCTGGTTTCACGGTTAAAGATCGACGTTACTTCCTTGTTCATGCCGCTGCCGTACTTGCTGGTAAAGGATGATTGCCCCATTCCCCCAGAAACCAGATCTTCTCTGTCCAGACCTTCGCCGACTTCATAACTGATGGCATATGGCGGGGCCAACGGTGTATCCACCCCGGTCAATCCACCACCATCAGAACCGGTCATGGCAATTTTCTGACACATATATTGGGCAATGTCTGCGGATGCGTTGCGCGTTGCCTCTGCAATTTCATGATTGAATTTTTCATTATAATTATCCTGGGCCTTGCGCAAGGCGGCAATCGCAATCTGCATCTTGGTCTGGTTTAACAGATTGGGAAAGCGTGCCGATGTCATGTTATTTTGAACTTTTCTGCCGCGATCATCCGTCTTGACGCCTGTAATTTGATCCAGATTGCGTCCTGTGATACAGAACTGGATCTGGGGATCTTGGGCAATCATTTCAATGGTGCGGTTGATCGTTCCCGCAATGTTGTTCAATTCTTCTTCGATTGCCGATACGATCCCAGTCATATTTTCAACCGTTGAATTGCGCGAGATAATTTCATCAATATATCCTTGAACCCCCAATTGCCCAGGCCCCAACAAGACCGGTTCCCCATTGACATTATCATAAACCGTGCCGGCGGCATCGCCCATCTTGATACTGCCAAACGAAATCATACCCGTAACACGATATTTATCCCCATCTTTTTGGGAACGCAAAGAGTGTGTCCCGATATCATTATCTGCGGCAAAGCGGTTACAATCATCCGTACTGCCACAAATTTCAAGCATTTTATCATCAACCAGCTTTTGACACTGGGCCAATGCCGCATTATCAATATTCAGATACAGCCCCATTAACATTGAATCTAAATCATCCATTGAAAAATTCGGATTGGTCTGCTTGCACACCACCAACTTGTCTATCGGGCAAATATCGTGGATATATTCAAAATCCATACCGATACAGTTCTGGAAATCTTTACCGCATCTGTTTTCATCGGTAATGCAATCTTTGACTTCTTGGGTACAGGCATCAACCCGCATCGCGGCCAATTTATCTGTCACATATCCCCAGATTTGTGGTTCCATCCGTTCGCATTTATCAATTTCAAGTTTACAAAAACTGCGCACCATATCTGGCCGTGCCAAACAGGCATCCATGCTATCGACATTTTTGTTGGCAATATTATCACGACAGGCATTGCGGATACAGTCAGAGATATCTACCAAACAAGACTGACGCATTTTTGATTCTGCGGCCAATTCCGCAGATTTAATAGTGGGTGCAACATCACGCAGGAATTTGGGCCACACTTCGTTACGTACGGCCATACAACTGTCTAATATCCCTTCACAAATATCACGCTTGGCCTGTAAACGATCCATGGTCGATGTAGTGATATCAAACGTCTCTATGGTTTCAACCTTTTCGCCTGCGACACTTTTGGCGGCATTATTCTGCATGTTTTCAGATGCAATAATCGATACACAATTTGACCAATCTGACCCACAGGTATCTTCTGTGGTCATACATTCCTTGAAGGCGACCATACATTCGCCCAGGTTCAGCTTGTTTGCATTATCAAAACTGTTCTTTAATGCTTCACGAACCGCGGCATCGGCATTTGCCATGGCCAGATCGGCGGCATTACGTTGGTCTTCGACATAATTTTCAAATTGTTTGCAATCGGCAACAATTTGTCTGGCATACACCTGGCGCAGCAATTGAACATCCCTGTCACATGTTTCTGGAATGCGTTCAATACAAATCTGTTCTAACAAAGAAAATAATTCTGATCCTTTTTTTGTGGCGATTAAATCCATCACATCTTCGTCATCGTCATCATAAATGCTTTTATTAAACAAGGCATCCAGTTTTTCCCGGCGTTCCTGGGCCCGTTGGGCCTGGGTCTTGCTTTCTTGGGCGATTAATTCGGCGGCCTGGTCAACTTCGATCACATTGCCATTTTCGTCATAGCGACGTTTTCCATTAAAGATAATATCTGCCTTGGCCCCGGCATTGATTTTTTCAACCTCTATATTCTTGATCCTGTCGGCTTCGTCCAGTTTTTGGCGTATTGCAACCAATTCTTTTTCGAACTTTTCATTATCATTACTGCAAACGCAACTGCCCTTGTTTGATACGTCATCCAACAAGCAGAATTGATCCATACATCCATAATAGGCATCATAACAGGCCTGATCATAAAGGCCGGATACCGGCACCCGTTCACGGATACCGGTTCCAGATTGCATCACAGATCTTTGTGATTTGGCCTTGGACGTCGCCGCCCAGGTGGCCCCACCGTCAATCAATGACACCAATACCAGTAAAGAACATATGAACCGCATTTTCATTTATGATATTCCCCCATGGGTAAACACCCCTACATATTAATATCTTCACAAGATTCTATTTCTTGGCAATATTCTTCTGTGCCGCTGGCACTGCGTCCCGCAAACAGACCACCAACCGCACCAACTACGCCACCAATTGCCGTACCCCATCCCGGTGATACCGTGGTCCCCATTGATGCCCCCGCGGCCAATCCGCCGGCCAAACCACGCAATCCACCGGCACCTTTGCTGATCCCGCCGGTTTCGCATACCTGTTGCATGCGGCAAACGTGACAATTACGTAATGCGGGTTCGAAATGCACGCTGCGGATATAAGAATAGTTCTTTTTACCCATCTTTTCGAACTGTTTAGGATCTTCTGGTTTATACGCATTTTTACAGTTTTGTTCCGCCGCGGCTAAATCTTGCTTGCGCGATAATTCAGCCATCTTGGTTTCCAATTCACGCATCGCCCGATTTTCGGCATTAATTTCTGCAATGAATTTTGCAGTATTAAAGACATTGTCACCCAGACTATTTTTATTTTTTCTGCCGCGCTTATCACCCGATGTACTGTCGCTGCATGCGGCAACCGTTTTATCGCTTTGGAATTGTTCAAAAAATTCATCTACGGCTTTTTTTGAATTTTCACGCACCTTTACACGCAGTGCGGCAATATCTTCTTCATCTTTTGGCATTTCACTTAATGCCATAACCGTATCATCCGACGGCAAACAAGACATATCTGTCCCACAGGCCCGGCCCAGCTGCTCGCTGAAATAATTCAAGCATCCTTGTAACATCTGATAATCCATCTGTAATAATGCGGCCGATACAATAACATCATATTGTGTTTCACCCTTGCACGATGGGAACATGCTCTGGGGACACATGGCCACGATATCTGCGGTCTTTTTACCCATGCATTCGGGCGCATCATAATTAACCCCACATTTATCTTGCAGGCATTTATCCACATCATTTTCACAGAATTTCAAACGTAAAAAGCCCAACTTGTCCCCAATAACGTCTTTGATTCCTGGGATTAATTGATCACATTCGCCAATGACCGGGCAAACACCTGCCGCAACATTCACATCGGTCAAACATGCCGAATCCGTACTGGTCGAGCAGCTAACCTCTAAACAATCTTGAATTCGCGCCAGACATGTTGCCCGTTGGTTTCTATCGGCATATTTGGCGGCATCGGCCAGAATCATTTTGGATTCTTCGGCCCAATTCTGCAGCACATAATCCCGCGTTGCCGTACATTGATCCAAAATCTGTTCACAGGCATCCGCACGACGCGCCAACAATTTTGCATCTAAACAATTTTCAAAATTTGCCCCACATCCGCCCTTGTCTGCGATACATGCACGGTACGCCAGCAAGCATTCCCCACTGTTGTACTTGTTCGTTGAATCCAGCATTTCCAACCGGGCGGCACGGACAGCGGCCTCTGCGGTGCGCAAATTCTGATTAACGTTATATTTTTCATCGGTTAAATAGGCACTGAACGTCTTACAATCGGCGACAATTTGACGTGCATAAAGCATTTCTTCCATATCTGCATCATCACCACACGCCGCCAAGCGATTCGCACAATATTCGGACGCCATCGCGTACAAATTATCCCCTAAATCATCATCCTGGTCCAGTTCAGTCCCCGACGAAACGTTCAACCATGCATTAAAATCAATATTGGACATGCGGCTGCTTTTTTTTGCGGCCTCGCTCTCGCCAAAAACCAGGCGGCGTTCACGCGTTCCTAATTTTTCTTTTTCGACCCCTTCAAGGAATAGCACATCGGCTTTTTCTTGAATATCTTGGATTTCTTTGATCAATTCTTTGGACTTGTTAATATTATCACTGCACGCGCAACGATAGCCTTCGGATTCATCCAATAAACAAAATTCATCCATACATTGCCGATAGGCATCACGGCACCCACCCATCATCGGAACCGCGTTTGTCGCCGTTGCACCCGTCCCAGATTCACCATCGGCCGCGGCCGCCGTTGTTGTAACCGCCCCAGAATTCGGCGTCAATGTTAATCCGGTGGATGTGGTAATTACACCCGACGCCGCACCTGTTGTTGTTGAATTCCCGGTCCCCGTCCCCAGGTTTGTTGACACCGTTGGGGCCCGTGACGCCGGGGCACGGGACATTCCCACACGCGCATCCCCACGGGATGCCCCCCAAACAGTCATTGGAAATAAACAGGTCACAACCAGTAAATACTTTAATTTCATATAAACCCACCTACATATTCTTTTTCAAATAATTTTATCAAATATCCCCCCACGATGCAAGTCGATAAAAAATTCTTGCTTTTTTTACATTAAGGCAATAATATAAATTTTATAATTTACAGCTAATTCACAGGTGATATGTATGGCAAAAGATGATGTAATTGTTTTTAATGGCACAGTCGAAGATAAATTACCCAACACGATGTTTCGGGTAAAATTGGAAAACGGCCATGAAATTTTGGCAACGGTGTGTGGCAAAATGCGCAAGGCACGCATCTGGGTTAATGTCGGGGAAAAGGTGCGGGTTGAAATGACCCCATATGACCTGGACAAGGGACGCATTACATTCGTTGAACGCAATCGCCCAACCGCAAACGCCGGCGACGCCAATGCGCAATAATAAAAAATCCCGCGATATGCGGGATTTTTTATTATGATCGATTTTTATAAATACCACACGCCATCGGCCAGATTGCCAGATGGGGACATGATGCGCCCCTTTTGCGTTGGGATGTGCACAAATGTTATTTCTGAAACAAATTTGGTGTTCATAAAAATTTCCTTTGGGTATTATCACAATTTCTTGGATTGATGCCCCATAGATAATCACGCCTTTTTAATGATTCTTAATTCATTTTCATTTATCATAAATAAAAAGAACCCGACAACATGGTATGCGCCGGGTGTTATTTTATGTGAACGATTTTATTGGGCAAAATGCGCGTCACGCTGCTTTTTTGAAACGCTGATCATTTTATCAAACAGCTTGCTAACCGATGCGCCATCGGGCATGGCCGATGTTGATCCTGTTGTGTAATCTGCCCCATTTAAGACCACAATACGCGACGGTAAATCTGTGTGACCATCACACTCTATAAAATATTCAGATGGGTCATAAAATTTGCCAAAACAACGCGAATTTTGAACCGCAACCCAACCATTGGGTGCCAAATCCGCACATTTGGGTTGTTCCCCCAACGTGATTTCACCGGTGGCAACAACTTCGTCAACACGATCCAAAACCCCATTGCACCACACAGGAATCATTTTACCATCAATGGAAACATGGGCACCATCGGTACTGGTCCGGCGAACACCAAAACAGTCCCCATTTAACACCGATGGATCAAAATCCCGATTGATGCCGCGCATGGCAACGATGTCTGCCCGTCCCAATGGAACCGGCCCAGAACCACCAGCCGTTAATGCATCAGGACAAATTAATTTCATTCCCCAACAGTTATCTGCCGCATCCCACAATGTATCATCAAACCCAGCCCCCATGGAAACATAGCATTTGGTTGGATTTGGCCGACAAATATACGCCTGGTCCCACCATGGGATCGTAATGGCCGCATGACCCGTTGTTGCGGTCCCCAAACATAACATCGCAAAGAAAGCACCAAATTTTTTCATGTTTAATAATCCCTACTCTCTGGCTATATCTTATCAGATTTTTTATCCAGCCGCAAGGCCACACTTACATATTACCTTTACCCGCATTCGGATCTTGACAATAGCCCCAGCGAACACTGGCCCCTGTTTCAGAATAAAACAACTGAAATAATTCACCAACTGGTTCCGTAGTGTTGGGTGTGTCACCCGCCGCCGGGGTTGCCGCTTTGGACGTATTGCTGGTGGTATCTTCTTGGTATGGCAAATTAACCCACCGTCCGCCCAAACGTTCACATTCCGCGGCCAGTTCTTTGGACATTTCTGCCTGGATTCCGGCCATCACCACATTCACATCTTGCAACACAACAGTCGGCAAGACGTCAACCCCACTCTGGGTATATGTGGGACGGATGCATACCTGTAACGCATACCGCACCAGTTTTTGATACACACTGCCGATATATTGATTGGTCGTACCACAGTCCGGCCGCATTGTCCCCGCAGTAACACATTCACCACCGTTGTCGTTATCTTTATTATATTCAGCCCAAGGTTGCACCCCACCCGGACAATTACATTTACCAGGACATGGAACACACATATTACCCTTTTTCGGGGTATTGTCCGGCTTAAAAAATGCGCCATCGTCAAGCTTCTTACTATACCCCCCTTCATCATACGCCAAATAATAGCCCGATTTACATTGGTAATAAATACGATCCGCATCGCAGATATAGGGGTTGGGATCAACCGTCTCGGTCGCGTTTGGATCTTGGTATGATTCTGCTGATAAAATAGAATTACATCCCTTGATGACCGACATCTGCTGCTCGCCCGGGGAATAGGTACGACATGCATATGGGTAATGATGCAATGTATCATTACTGGGGACTGCGCACAAATCTTTGGCAAATTCTTCCAGTGTTTCTTTACAATTTTTGGCAATCTTTTGATCGGTAATTCCCGACATTGTTGTCGCCAGCAATGCCATACCACCCAATCCACCACCGTACAGATTGCTGCACGCGTCCAATTTTACCTTGCACATTTCTTCGGACAATTCCATTCGTGCCCCAAGTAAGGCCTGTTTTCGGACATTACTAAAATCTTTCAACTGATTGCTTTGTTCATCATAACACTGATTCACAACACTTAAACACTCATCCTTGACCTGGCGAACACGTTGATGCTGACCTTGATAAATTTCAGTGATGGCCTGGCGCAAAAACTCGTCCCAAACCTGGTCTGCAACATCACGACATGAATCTAAACTTTTTTCTGCAAAAGATTTTTTACGCTGTAACTCTGTCACCAAGGATAAATTATCTTCGTTGGTCAACACATCACCGGCCAAAGACAATTGCGTTTCCAGTTGATAAAAATCAGTACTGTATATCGGTTCACCGGTTTCACGATTCAAATATAAGCCCGTAATATCTAAACAGTGGACATAATTCTCGCCACATGCCATGTTGCCCGTAATATCTGTGCGCACATTGGCAATACAATCGTTAATAGATGACGAATTGTGGGTGTTATAATTTTCCAAACGGGCCTGGTTCATTTCCCGTTCGGTGGCACGGACGTTCCCAGACGCTTCGATTGTTTGTTTATCCAATGCATTTGCCAATGTTGTACAGTCATTTTCAATATACATCCCATATGCCGAAACCACCATGTTAAATGTTGACGTTGGCTGACAAATTTCTTTAACCAAATCGGCACATTGTGCATGAACCGCATTATACAACGGTTCGCCGGTTAAATTGGCCAATTCTGCCCCGGCGGCCAAATCTGTTGTCGACCAAATCGCATTTATATCGCCTGCAATGTCCAACTGGCCTTGGGTGTCCAAAGATTTCTTTTTGGTTTTATTCAAAACATCACTGATCCCGTCCAAGGCCGCCGCATTGGCCGATTGGTCCTTGGCCCCGGCCAGTGTTTCTTCACCTGCCGTTCCGCTTAACATGGCCTTTACCTCGGCTGCACTCTTGGTGATAACATCTATATTCAAATCCTTGAAATCTTGCAATTGTTCGCCGGTCTGTTCCAGAACGCGTTGATGGTTAATAACATCTTCCAGTCGGGCCGAACAGACGCATCGCCGATAATTTTCATTCTGTTTGGCACAGAATTGATCCATACACGTAAAATACGCGTCACGACATGCGTTATATCCCGCCCCAAATGTATTGGTGCTGCTGGCGGTATCTGATGTGGCGGCGCGGGCAATCCGCCCACCCCCCGCGGTGCTGGTGGTGGCACGGGCACTGCGTGCAATGCCCGATTGCACCATTACCCCAGAACGCGCCGCACTGCGTCCCTGGGATACCGTACTAATCGCACTGCGTGCCGATGACCGCGCACTAACCGGGGATGTCACTATGTTTGTGCTGGCCGACCGATTGGGACGCGAAACAACCGCACTGGGGGTTAATGCGCTGCGTCCCGATGAAACCACCCCGCCCCCAGATCGCGATGATACCACCGGTGTGACCACGGCCGACCGCGCACCCGACACCGTCGTGGTCGACCGTGCCGCCGTGTCTGATGTATTTGATGAACGCGTCGCTGTATTAGTGGTTGCCCCAGACCGCGTTGCGGTATTGCCACTGCGTATCGCGGCGTGCGCAACACCGATACACATCAAACCGCATACAAAAAAAGGCAGTATTCTTCTCATTCCACTTTATTATTATACAGTGTAACAAAAAAATAATCCCCAGGGCAAGGCCTTTGTTATTAAAATTATCCCTTGGGTATCGCCCAATGATGGGATAAAAAAAATCCCGCAATTTGCGGGAAATTTTTTTATTTGCCAGTGGCGCGGCGTCTTACCGCAACTTCTTTTTTGGCACCGGTCGCTTTGGCCGCCTTGGTCGCTTCTTTGGCAACTTTGGTCGACGGGGCGCGTGGCGCTTTTTCTGCCGGGGTGGTTGCCGGGGCTTGATCCGCCGCCGCATCCGTTGCCGCCGGTTTTACAACCTTTTTCGCACTTTCGTCACGATCAACCAATTCAATGATCGCCATCGGTGCCGCATCCCCATACCGGAACCCAGCCTTTAATACGCGGGTATAACCACCCGGACGCTTGACATAACGGGGCCCCAAAACAGTAAACAGTTTTTTCACCGTTGCATCCGATCCATTCCCCAGTTCCGATGCCGTCAAGCGACGATTGGCCACAGTGTCAACCTTGGCCCGTGTAATCAGTTTTTCGACCACACCGCGCAGGTCTTTGGCCTTGGGCAATGTTGTCTTGATCTGTTCTTTTTCAATTAAATTTTTCGCCAAGCCGATAAATAACGCCTTGCGTGCATTGGTATCGCGATTAAATGTGCGACCTGCTTTTGCGTGTCTCATGATTACTCCTTTTTATTACTTTCTGCCCCGGGATCCGGGGATTTTCACAAGATGGCACCCTAAAAAAACTTACTTTTTTCAGAAATGCACCGCGTTGATTTTATACAATTTTCCCCAAAAAGCAAGGAAAAAGTCCATTCCCCACATAGGCGGGGAAAATAAGAAATTAAATTATGTGCGACAAATGATGCCACAGAATTTAATAAAAATTGTCAGAATGTGCCGAATGGCGATTTTAACGGTGGCGTGGTGTAATTACCCACATCAAGCCAACAAAACACCATATGACACGTTCTGGTAAGAAATTAAATTTTATGAGATGATTGGAAACGGTTGCCGGTTCGTAGTGTAGTCGACCTACATGAGAACCAGCAACCGTGACAAGCGTCCATAAAATTTAATTTATTTGTAGGGGTCTTCGTACTTCTTGGCCAATTCCGCGATATTTTCTGGCGGCCAACCCGGTACTTCCATCCCCAGGCCCAGCCCCATGGCTTCTAATTGAACTTTGATTTCGTTCAAAGACTTGCGGCCAAAGTTCGGCGTTTTTAACATATCGGCTTCAGTCTTTTGAACCAATTCGCCCAACCAGTTAATTTTGTCATTTTTCAGACAGTTATTGGCGCGAACCGACAATTCCAGTTCATCAACATGCTTTAACAATTTCGGGTCGAACGGCAACGCATCTTTGGCTTTTTCTTCTTCGGCCGGGGCATTGATTTGCGCCGGATCTTCAAAGTTAATAAAGACAACCAATTGGTCGGTCAAGATACGCGCGGCATATGCAATGGCATCTTCGGGCGATACAGAACCATTTGTTTTTACCGTCAATTCTAATTTATCGTAATCTGTTGATTGTCCAACGCGGGTCGCGGTAACATCGCTGGCCACGTTCAAAATCGGCGAAAAGATTGAATCCACCGGAATAACACCCAACGGCAACCCATCGGCATGCGCCGACGCCGGAACATAGCCACGCCCCGTAGATAATGTGATTTCCATATCCAGGTTCGCCCCTTTGTCCAGGGTGCAAATTTCTACGTCTTTGTTCATTACTTCGACACCGCCAGACGTTTCGATCATGCCTGCGGTAACGACCGCCGGTCCTTTGACCTTGATCGTGGCTTTATGTTGACCTTCGGTTAGGGCCTTGAAATAAACACCTTTTAGGTTCAAGATGATATCCGTCACATCTTCGCGAATGCCGGCCAGACTTGAAAATTCATGCTGAACCCCATCGATCTTGATAGAAATTGGGGCACATCCCTGTAACGAAGACAACAGAACACGACGCAACGCGGTTCCCAATGTCAACCCAAAACCCTTTTCCAGCGGATCTGCAATTAATGTGGCAATGTTCGGATTATGTTCATCAACCTTGATTGTCAATTTCTTTGGCTTAATCAAAGTCATCCAGTTTTTTTCAATCATAAAAGTTTCCTTTTTTGGCTTAGTTTATTATTTTCACCATTTAGGCGTGGGAATTTTATATCAGAAATCCCCCAAAGTCAATTGTTTTATCGTGTCGCAGGGATTTTCAAAGACAATCTCCCGTCCCCCCGCCGCACACCAATCGGCAATATTACCCGCCCGATCATCAATCAATAAATCATTTGATGTGGGATGAATCAAATCTTCTTTGGCACCACGGACAACAATAACATGCGTATCGTCAAAATAATGCAGCATATGACGCGCAATCCATGCGCGTTTTTCCCGGTCGATAAAATCAACATACGCATCGGACCCAACAAAATTTTTGGCCCCCGGCACCTTGGTCAAGACGTACAGTTCGCCGCGCTGGGCCGCCGTACGCAATAAGTCATCAATACCCGACATAACCGGCAAATCACGCCAGAAATGTGGCCGCTGCTCAATCATGCGCCACCGGGCCCGCTTGGCCGCGCGACCAGCATCGTCCATTTGTTTGGTCTGAAGATTTAAGTCAACCGACACCGGTGGCAAATCAACTGTTCCCTGATAAAAATCTGCCAAAACACCATCCATATCAAAAAATATTCTCATTGACATAGCCTGTCCACTCCTTTTTTTGCATTAAATAAACATTGAAAATATGGTATAAATGAAACGAAAAAGTAAGATAAATTCAATTGATGTTATATCACGTACGAACTTGTTGTGCAATCCAAATGTTTACCCTTTTGCGAACAATCCGATAAATAATAATAAATCCATATTGAACCTCAGATCGTGCCACGGGCCATACCATCGCACGGGCGATCACGTTTTCATAAAACGAGGCGAAAAAATACGTATATTATGGATCTGGGGGCCCGGATCATAACAAAAAAATCCCGCCGGGGCGGGATTTTTCCTACATCTTGATAACCTGGGTTTGGGTCTGGGGTTCTGAAAATTCTTTACAGACCACCCCTTGATACTCGGTCGATACGACCTTTTTCTTCTTTCTGAACAAACCACCGCGCTTTTTCGTCGTTGTCGTCTTCATCAAAGTTTCCAGGTTTTTACATTCCTTGGTCACGGTCGTGATGGTACATTCATTCTTGGCCGCATCGAACAATGCCGATTTGTTCACAGATCCGATCTGGGCCCCAGATTCTTCATCGGTCAAGATCCATTCACCCTTGCCCGATGCCTGACTCTTGGCCATGTTTGACATACCAACCCCAGTAATCTTAATTTCTGTTGCACTCTTTGTCTCGCCTGCGCCATCCAAAGTAGACAACAATTGATCCACCGCGCTAACTGTTGTCGTGTTTCCGTCTTTGTCTGTTACTTCTTCGGTATCATCTGCATTCATCGCCATCGCCGCACACATTACCGCTTTGGTTTCGCTGCTTTGATTTGCGACCGCTGCAGCATATAATTCATTGAATTTTTTGTCATAGTTTTGACGTGCCTGCTCTAAGATAGATTCAGCAATCACATATTCATATGGCAACAGCAAGCTGGGGTATCTGCCTGTGCTGCGTTGCTTGTCCCCCAGGCTGATATTACGGACATCGCGCCCATTGACACACTCGTCAACATTGCGATCGTTTAATATCATGCTAAGTTTGCCATCTAACTCTCTTTGCATGGCATTGATCATACCTTCAATTCGATCCTTGACTCCCGCTTCAACCGTCGCTGGGACTGTGTACGAGAACTTATAATTATATTGATAATCGTCCAATGCATCCCCCACATCTTCGGTGGTTCCATTGGTCGCGGTTGCATCACCCGTTTTCTTATTAGTCTTTTTGATCTTGACAGCATTAAAATCAACCAATCCATCAATGATGTAATCGTTACCATCATGACGACCATCCAGGCTGGATGCGCCAACTGCGGTGGTTAATTCACAATAATCGATATCACCACAGATATCAATCATCCGATTATCGGCAAATTTTTCACATTGTGTTGCCATCTTGTTATCGATTTCGTTAAATATCCCACGCAAGAACGAATTAATCTCTGCATCATCATAGCTGGCTTGTATACGTCCACTTGTACCATCTGCCTTTTGGCATCCCACCAGCTTGGCAACCGGACACATTTGTTTCAAATCATCCAGATCCATATTGAAACATGCCGAATAATCCGGACCACAACGATTTGGTGATTGCAAACAATTTCTCATATCATTGGCACATTCATCAACCCGCAACGACGCCAATTTATCGTCAACAAAATTCATAATTCCTGGGATTGCTGTTTCGCACTGATCAATCTGAACCTTGCAGGCACCACGGGCAATATTCGGGTCGGTCGCACATGCCGCCATTGTGGCGGCATCATCGGAACCAACCGAAGATTTACAGTGATCGTTAATACATTTCGTAATCATGGACAGACAGCTGTTACGCAAATTCGATTCTGCGATCAATTCCGCCGATTTAATCTGGGGTGCAATCATGCGCAAGAACGCATCAAACACTTGGTCTTTGACATCTGTACATGAATTCAAGATCGTTTTACAGACAACAGATTTTGCCGCCAAATCACTGTACGTGTATGAAGAAATACCAATATTGGCCGCCATACCAGAAATCTGGTATTGGTTTAAGCTCTCGCCTTTTAGGCTCATCATCGCACTCATCCCGATACATCCTGAAAAATCAGTACCGCATTCGGCTTTATCTTGCATACATTCTTTGAACTTTAATGTACATTCACCCAAATCATATGCATTCGCAGAACGATACGATTCCAATGCCGCCGCACGCAGTTCTGTTTCCGCCGTTTGCAGTTTTTGAGCCGACGCATCACGCATCGTCTTTAACGAATTTTCATACGCCGCACAGTCACCTTTGATCTTTTGACCATACATTAACTGCAGCATATTGATTTCCGCCTTACACTCTGGCATCTGGGCCACGCATAAATCTGCCGCCGCCTTGTGCAGGGCATCGCCTGTTAAATTCGCAATATCATTCTTGGAATCATTCAAATCAAATATATCGAAATCATCATCGTCTTCGAACAGTGATTTCGTCCACGCCGATGTATGAGCCTTGTAGCCTTTGGATTTCTGGGGGGTTGTTATGTCTTTAATTTCAATGCTGTTTTCAACCTCTTTGGCGGCCTGGTTTGCCATTTTAATCGCCGCATCTGCATCAGAACCCATATTAATCCGTTCCACCCCCAGGGTTACCATCTGATACGATTGACGATCCAATTTTTCAATTTCTGCCAAAATCGCACTATAATCTTCGTTCTTATCACTGCACATACAGCGGCCACCACTGGCATTATCAATCATACAGAAAGAATCCATACAGCCTTCGTATTTTTGGCGACAATCCGTGCTGACCACTACATTTTCGGTCGCTGTGTTAATCTTGACCCCACTTTGAATAACCTTTTGTGTGGATGCGGCACGGGCCGACACGGTCGGTGCCTTGGCCGATCCAGCATTGGTATTTGCGGTATTTGTGCGGCTTGCACTGCGTGCCGAAACCGTTGACGTTGTTGCCCCAGAATTATTTCCCGCCGGTGCATTTGACCGCACCGCCGCCCGTGCCGAAACCGCAGACGTCCCGCCGCCCGTTGCCGGTGCAGATACGCGCGTCCGTGACGCCGCACGTGCCGCCACAGGGGCCGCCCCAGTATCCGATGACGACACATTATTTGCCGCCCCAGATGCCCCCGCACCACGCCGTTGAACCGGTGCAGCTGCGTCTGCAACCCCAGTAAATCCCATTAAAAATGCCGAAAATAATACAAGAGCTTTCATCTTTTTCCCCATTTATTTTTGACATTTTATCACATTTCAATAATTAAAGAAAATACTTTTTTACAATTTCATAATACATGTTGACAAATTTTATTTTTGAATTACAATTTAAGGTATGAAACAGTCACCAAGACATCATTTCTATCGAACCGCACCGGCATATGTTATGACGAACGAAGACCTGCGTTGGGTCAACACAATTGTCAACCCCCATGCCCAGCGGGTTTTAACCGTCGCGGCCAGCGGGGATCATCCCTTGTTCTATCAACTATTCGGGGCCACGCACGTTGACACATTTGACATTTCTTATTGCGCAAAATTAATCACAGATATCAAATGCGCCGCCATTCGTTCATTGGATTTATCACAATATTCACAATTGATATTCAATTTATTCAATGCCCCATGCGTCACCGAATTACCCCATATGACCGATACAATTATGCCGCAGCTGGGTTCACTGGCCCAAAAATTTATAAAAAAATACGATCGTTCTTATATTTTTTCAAACGGTATTCAACCGGCATTATATTATAAAAACTTTCTGCCGACCCCGAATGAATACCAGAAATTGCAACAGATGAATATTAATTCTTTTCATTTTATCAATACAGATATCCAGCTTTTGCATACACAATGCCCAAACAAATACGACATCATCAATCTATCCAATATCTTTGAATACATTCATGACACCAATATCATCAAAGACACACTGTGTCATCTGGGACACCTGTTACACATGGGGGGCAAAATTATTGTCCACCAAACAGAAATATTAACAAACACCCAACAAAATAATTATTATCACATCAGCCAGCAATTAGCCCCATGGGCCAGAATGGGCATCTATGTCAAAGATAAAACCAAAGACATATGCCAGCCAACCGCCATCATCTTACAAAAAATTAACGAGATTATCCGATGACACGCACCCCCTATTATCATATGTTATATATTGTCGACGAATACATGGGCTTTGCACCACATGGCCATATGGACATGCAAAAGTTATATAGACTTGTTGGCAACTATTATTATCAAAACGCTTTAATCTTTAACTATGATTCAAATCGCTGGAATCACAATAAAGAATATATGGATTATGAACTTAATGATCTGTTGGATGATGTTACCCCCTATGTCATTAAAATGAAACTCGTCACTGAATCTGAACCATGGGCCCAGGGCAAAGATTTGGTTGGATTTGCCATCATGCCTATTGATGCCCAAAATTACCCCGGATACAGCAAAGGTTTAATAGGCCCTGTTGCCGATCCAGACGGAACCGCGATTGTTGGCAATGTCATCTGGCGCGATCGCAAGACACGGCGTCTGATCCCGATGTGCAACAAATGGACATGTGGTGACAGATATCAATTTCCCATCGAAACCATGAACCTAGGAATCGCAGAATTCGCCGATACATTTAACCAGGTTGACCTGTTTCGTCAATGCGTGGCCCGAAATAATGGTATTAAACTTTATTAAAAAAATCCCCACATATGTGGGGATTTTTTTGGTGTCTTTATTGACAAATGCCATTTGACTTTGCCACCGGTTTGTTTTCGACACACTGGCTGCCGGATGCGACACAGGCCGCATCAACAATCGTTGTCGCCCCACTGGCATTCTTATAGCTGATTCTGGCGGACGCGCATTGATTCAAATCGGTCAATTTAGCGCACGCATTGTGCCATGAATCACAATCTGTGATTGCCACAATCGGGGCCGCCGTATCCGGCAGTTTTAGATTCCATTTCACATAGAAATCTTTCAAACTGTCGATCTTGTATGATTTACCCATCGATACCTTGGCCAGACCATCACCCACATGGCAGCTGATGTTGTTGCGTTCAACAAAGGCCGTAATCGCAGTGGCCAATCCACCCGCACCGGCACCAATCCCGGCACCCGTCAATGTCGATTCCAACATATTGGAATCATCACCATTTTCAAGATCGAATTCTTTCCAAACACCTTCCAGTTCCGACAGCTGACGCCGCATTGTGGCCACATCGACACAATCATCACTGCCGTCTGCGGCATCACACATGGCCGCCCCGCCCCGAATTAATGCACGATTCAAGGAATGGAATCGACATGTCGGATTACCCGCACCATCTGTTACACGGGTATCCGTGCTGGTCGATGTTGTGGTTCCATTTGCCACTGTAACTTCTATGGTATCTGTAACAGTATATCCATTACCGCGATGACAGGCATCAACCGCTTCCTTGATATCAAAATATCTCTGATACAGATCTAAAATATCCTGGCACTGGCTGCTGGTGATATCACCACCAACCAAGGAAATGCTGTCATTCAAATACTTATTCAAAATGGCCATCTTGCTACTTTTACGCAGCTGGTTTGTAAAGCTCTTTAATTGCTTATCATCACTGCAATTAAATTCACGATCACCATGTCCGGCCCAGGCCCCAATACCGGCCCCAACAACCGCACCACCACCTACGCCAACAACCGCGGCACTACGTGTCTTGTTCATCAATGAAAATCCGAACAAATCTTTGTTACAAGAAAATGTGTCGCCGGCACTCTGCCATACTTCGGCTGGTTCATCATTGCCCAACGCGCCAAACAACCATGTGTTCGAAATTTGTTTATCTTTGTTATAGGCCGCCACACGCACCAAACATGTTGCCGTTGTTGCATCCCAACGGGCATAATGCCCACGCGACCCATCTACGGTATCATTGTCTGAATTAACCGCCACACCTTGGGGATTTTGCTTTTGCAAATCACCACCCATGGTATTATACGCCCCAACAACTTGGCCATATTCGGTCGTTACGCTACCCGAATTGGAAACCGCGGCAAAAGACGTACCAAACGTATTTCTATCCAGTAACAAGCATGTATTTTCTGCCTGGTTCGGTGTTAAACCTGTCTTGCGCAAAACAAAGTTGTAATATTCCGGCTGAATCCGGCGGGAATTAAAGTCCGTCCAAACATCGGCCGACGACGCATAAACAGATGTACAATTTTTACGCACATCGTTAACGCAACGATCCACCTGGATCGAACACAACCCCATTCCATTCATGATCGCGTTACGTAAATCTTCGTTAAACAAATCATTCAAACCGCCTGGCAATGCACCACCATTAACACAGCCCAATAAATCATTCATACAATTTTCGATTGTATATTCAGAATCTGCCACACCACCATCGGCACACTTGGTATTGGGTTTTACCGCATTGTTTCCCGGATTGCTGGTTGAAATGTTGCCAATGCTCATCCCTGGCAAGGTCGGCATTGTCGGCATACGCGCAGATGACGACGTCGGCATAACCCCAACGCGCCCCATGCGCCCAGTATTCGACGTTCCACGTGCCGGATCTGCCGCACATGCCGCCGTCACAATCGCAATTGCGCCCAGGCTGGATGCGGACGCGCCAAAGATTTTTAGCAGTTTATGCATAAAATACTCCCTTTACTATCCCTAGTATTATATCACAAATTTTTATACAATAAAAATACTTTTTATGTTAATTTATATTGACAAATTTACTTTTTTGTTTATATTTATTATTATGATTAAAAGCCTGATCAAATTTTATACATCGCATCGATATGCTGTTATTTGGACGGCATGCTATGTGACGATCATGTGGGTAATATTACGTGTTTTATTTGAATTCAACATGTTTTCATGGACGCACTGGCATATTTTAATGCACGCGCATTTGCGTGGTTTCCCAGGATTTGTGTTTGGGATTTTAATGCTGGCGGCGTTACCGATGTATGTGGCGACAACCATGCTGATTGTGCGTACGGGAAAACCGCTGATCCAGATTCCAAAGCCCAAGATACCGGCATTGATTAAAAAGCTGATCCCGGCGCAACAAAAGTCCGCCCCCACCGAGACCGACACCCCAGCAGCCCCAACCGATCAATCGCCCCAGCCAGAACCGTCCCCAGAATTACCTGTGGGATTACCCAACGAACTGCATGCGGCCTTTATCCGGGCACGCAATAATCCGCCGTTTGAATTTCAACGTCCTGATGCGGCGCATACCCCGTCGGATACCAACGTCACCGCCCCCACAGACAACCAAATGGATCCAGACGGATTACCATTGCCAATGGATTTTGGGTTCGAAGATTCCACCCCCACCCCATCAGATAGCTTTGTCCCGGCGGCATTGCCAACATTTACCAGCATTGATTTTGATTCACCGGCCCCGGCATCGTCGGCCCCAATTGTGGTCGATACCCCCGCCCCTGATTCAGAATTGACCGATGTTATCAACCATATCCGATCCAGCAATCGTGACTTTACACTGGAAAATAATGTCATTTTGTGCGCCGACATGGCCATCGGGGCCCACACCAACCCAGAATTCTGGATCGCAGACGACGATGATTGGTTTGCCACTGGGCTGCAAAAACCGTCCCCTGTGGCCGCCGCCATACGCGCCGCCACCGCGCACGGGGTAACGCCGGTTATTTACCTGGGGGCCAAGAATATCATGGATATCGATGGCCGCATCGCCGCATGGACCGCCAATGGGGTACGTGTTATTACCGACCTGGACCAGATATAACGGTATAAACCCGCATGCACGCTATTTATTTTTCCTGATAAAATCTGCCACACAGCACCGATCCCAATTAATGCCTTGTTTAACCATACGGGCCGGTACGCCTGCAATAACAATATTGGGGGCATCAAACTGATGCGTGACCACACTGCGCGCGGCAACCACCGAATTATCCGGAATTACCGCCCCCTTTGAAATCAAGACATCTGTGGCGACCCAAACGTGATTGCCAATACGCACATCACAGTTGTGGTTCAAAACCTGGCCTGATTGACTATCAACAATTGTATGGTAATCCCCATTACGAATAGTAATGTTATAGGCAAACATGCAATCTTCGCCGATAACAACATCCCCACCGCCACCGTGCGCCAATTCAATATGAACCACACCGGTCGAAGAAAAATTTTTATGAATAATCACATTTACCGGACAATCACACCCAAATTCCCCACGAAATATATTTAACAAGGCCCCACATGCATGTACTGGGTAAATCGTTATATTCGTATTACTTGAAACATTTATGCGCAAGCCTAAGCCAATCGGTTCATGTAAATAAACGTTATTATTTGTGCCCTTGAATAAAATTGTACATCCTGGAATTTTGGCCACTTCGTACCGGGTGCCATCGGGCGCAATGCGAAATATATGATTCCCAGATGATACCGCACCCCCAGACGACGTAACCTGGTCACCGCCTCTAAACCTATGCCGGATACAATGACGCATCGCCCGCGATGGTATAAAACAACAAACAATTCTTAATATAAATCCCGACATTCCTGGTACCTCATATCCATAAAACAAAACCACCAAGACAATCATGGTGGTTGGGGTTTGAGAACAATTACAGGAATTGCACGGTTTATTATTTTATGTATTAACCGTACCCCAACCAAATGGTTGGGATTTATCATCATCTCTGACGCCTGTACGGGGTTCTCACGCCCCAATGCGACAACACATCGCATCAAATGAAATTTTATATAAAAAAATTAAAAGAGCAATAAAAAACGTGCCCTTTGTGGGCAATAATTTTGCTTTATCCCCATAAAAAAGTCCTGTGCCATGCCACGACTAACCATTGTCTGGCCCATGTAACACGGTTGCCGGTTGATACGCATTTGTATTAAAAAATTGACGCATGGGTGGGCCCGCGCGCTCCACGCCTATATCCCCGGCCGCTAATGCTGCCCCCAACCGCCCATCTGAATTCTGCACACTAAAAAAATCCACCCAATTGGGTGGATAATAAAAAAAAAGAACATTGCAGTTATAAGTGTTTTACGTCACCTATCTGACCCCTGCTCTGATGAAATCTGAACACCCATAAAAAATCCCGCCCATCGGCGAGATTTTTTATCGACCTTCATTGTGTTTCTGCTGTTTTAAGTGAGCTCTCAATTCTTTGATTCTCGCCCACATGAACATAATCCGTTCATCACGTTCACCCAACGCATTATTGTAATTATCTATAATTTTGTGACCTGCCTTAACGATCCCAAACCCACATATAAACGCCCAGAATAAGTACCCAGGCAAAATCCCAATTGCTGCCATGTAAATCGAAATCCGCAGCTGGGCTTATCATATCCTTCTGGAGCATTTTTTTGGGGAATGTTAGCAGTGCCCCCATTTGAACTCCAAAATATAACACATGCGGGTATAACGTCGGCAGAATAAAAATCCACCCAATTGGGTGGATAATAATAAGAACATTGCAGTTATAAGTGTTTTACGTCACCTATCTGAACCCTGGCACTCTGAACACAAAAAATGCCCCGTTGGGGCATTTTTTCTTTACACGCGACGTACTTTCTTTGGGCGGCATCCATTGTGCGGAATACGTGTCGTATCCGTAATAGATTGCACGATCAACCCTGCGTTTGATAAACCACGAACCGCAGATTCCCGACCCTGGCCGATACCACGCATCAGAACGTCTACTGTCTTCATACCCATTTCTGCGACTTTCTTGCCCACAGAATCTGCAACAACAGTTGCGGCGTACGGTGTCGATTTTTTTGCACCCTTAAAATTATTCGCCCCGGCGGTCGCCCATGTTAAAACCGCACCAGATTGATCTGTGATTGTAATACGTGTGTTATTGTTTGTCGCAACCACATGGGCAATCCCATGAGATACTTTTTTAACGACTTTCTTTTTTGCTTTTGTAACTGCCATTATTTTTTACCTTTATTCGATGTCTTCAATTAACTATGGTGTTAATCTCTACCTTTTTCAAAACTCAAGAGAACGTTGCAGATGTGGGATGATGGACGACGGGAGTGTACATAACACATGACCAAAGTCCAACGCCCACAGATGCGGCGTTATATTGAATTTTACTTACCCTTGGTGGCGGAACCGGCGACAACCACGCGCTTGCCCTTGCGGGTACGTGCGTTTGTCTGGGTACGCTGACCGCGAACCGGCAAGCGGTTACGGTGACGAATCCCACGATACGCCTTTAGGTCTTGTAAACGCTTGATATTCATCGCAACTTCACGACGAACATCACCTTCGACCTTAAAATTCTGTTCGATATAATTCGAAATTTTAACAACATCCTCGTCAGTTAGATCCTTGGTGCGCAGCCCATCTTTCAATTTCAAGGCCTTGCAAATCTGGGCGGCCTTGGCCGGACCAATCCCATGGATATACTGTAACGCAATTTCGATGCGTTTTTCTGTCGGAATGTTCACACCTGCTATACGTGCCATCTTTTGTTTTCCTTTTTTATTAATCTTGCCGTCGCCTATTTTACACGGAATACGACAAAAGTCAATTTTTAGTTTACCACAACATTTTCATGTTGCCGGGAACGCAGAATTACCCGCGGAAACGTCCCTTTTTGTGCGCCGTCTTGATAACGCCGCTGTATTGCTTGGCCACCAGATAAGATTGCACCTGGTTCATGGTATCCAAGACAACCCCTGCGACAATCAATACGCTGGTTCCGCCGATAACCAACGGCATCCCCATATGCGTGTTCAGGATGATCGGTAACACACAGACCACAATCAGGTACGCAACCCCAATCGCCGTCGTACGTGATACCACCCCGTCCAAGTAATGAACAGTCTGTTCACCCGGACGGACACCCGGAATATACCCCCCAGCATTTTTCAAATTATTGCTGGTTTCTTCAGAATTGAATATAACCGCGGTCTGGAAATACGCAAAGAACGCGATTAATAAAGTATACAAGGCCAAATATGTCCATGTCCCATATGTAAAGAACGACATAATGTTTTGGACAACCAAACTTTCGCTCTGGACAAAGCGTTGCACAAATGCTGGTAACATCATGATACTGGCCGCGAAAACCGGTCCCATAACCCCAGACATGTTCACCTTGATCGGCAAATAGGACGCATTGGTGTTCATCACACCGTTGGCCATAACTTGACGCGGATACAGAATTTGAATCCGACGTTGTGCCTGTTCAAAGAACGCAATCAAGGCCACAATACCAACCACAAACGCTGCAATCAAGGCAATCATTGCCGGTGACATCTGTCCCACCGACCCCAGCGAGATAACCTTGGCCAGCCCGCCTGGGATTTCTGCGACAATTCCTGCAAAAATCAACAGCGATGCGCCCTGGCCGATACCACGTGCGGTAATTTGTTCTGCCAACCACATAACAAATACAGTTCCACCAACCAACGCCACGATGGCCGATAATTCAAATGCAAAGCCGGGATTAACCACCGCCGGGATTCCATTAACCGGTGCCATCATTTCCAGACCACGCACCACGGCCCATCCCTGGACAATCGCCAAGAATACCGCCAGATAACGTGTATACTGATTGATCTTAACGCGTCCCGATTCCCCTTCTTTGCGCAACTCGCCCAGCGACTTGCTGGTCGCGGTCAACAACTGTAACACGATAGAAGCCGAGATATACGGGAAAATATTCAACGCCAAAACCGACATACGTGACAGCGATCCGCCAGAAAACATGTTGAACATGTCCATCATGCCACTGCCTTCGCCGGTAAACAAATGCAAAACCGCCGACGCATTAACACCCGGCAACGGAATAAATGAACCAATGCGATAGACAATCAACGCCCCCAATGTAAACATAATGCGCCGTTGCAAATCACTCATCCCTGTAAAGATTTTCTTAATGAAATTCATCTGCTTATCTCTCTCTGGACTTGGCACAATCTAAGGCCCTGGCTAAAAACACATGTTTTTTTGCCATTTTCATCGGCTGTTGTGCTTTTTTATTCAAGGCATTGATATATGCCATCACCAACAGATTAAAGACCCGTGCTTGATATTCGGCCGGCAAATATCCCGGCAAGTCATCAATCATTGCCACGGCCAAGTCCGGTCGATCTGCCATCACAATGACATCTGCGGTACCAGAATGCATCACATGATTCATATGTGCCACCTGGGAACGAATATAATCACGTGTCAAACTCATCTTATTTTGCCTTGATCGATTTATTAACCCGGCATGCGTTCAAATTCGCTTCCAAGACACGATGCCATTGACGCAATGAATGAGATTCTTTACTTTCTTGCTTAATTATATTTAATGCAGTCAGTATCCAAATTCGTTGCATCTGCATCTGATAATGTTCGGGGATATAGTCTGGTAACATCATTTTTTCCAATGTTACCTGACCATCCAAAATCTTACATTTTGTTTCATAGGACACATACCATGCATTCCCCCACAGGGCACGCATATAATTTGCCAAGGAAATCCCCCGTAATATCGTCATTATTTTGCCTTATTATTTTGCCTTGATCGAACCACCCGCTTTCACAACAGCTGCTTCGGCAGCCTTGGACCATTTATCCGCCACAATTTCAACTTTGGATTTAATTTCACCCTTGGCCAAAACTTTCAAGCCCGACATCCGACGGTTAATGATTTTAGCATTCAATAATGTATCAATCGTGATCGGCGATTTCGCATCAATTTTGCCAGACGCAATAAACTTTTCAATATCGCCCAAATTGATGGTTGCATAGTCTTTGGCAAACGGATTATTGAAACCAAATTTCGGGAAACGACGTAAAATTGGCATCTGTCCCCCTTGGAACGTCGCCTGCTTGCGGGAACCGCTGCGCGCCTTTTGCCCTTTGTGACCACGGCCAGATGTTTTACCCATGCCAGATCCCATACCACGCCCCACGCGTTTAACATTGCTGCGTGCGCCCAAATTATCCATTAATGCATTCAGTTTCATTTTATATCCTTTTTATTCCTATATAGGGGTTCCAAAATCCAATAAAATCGCAAAACATATATAACTTTTGCCAATCAGCCAAAAATTAAATCCCCTGTCGTGCGATTTAGACCATGTATCTTGTTCCCCTATGAACCCTGATGGGTTCTTAAATCGCATGGGGCATGCGCCCCATACTCGGTTTAACTTAATTATTCCACAACTTCGACCAGATGCGAAACCTTGGCAATCATGCCACGTACCGCCGGTGTATCGCCCAGTTCTTTGGTCTGACCAATACGCCCCAGTCCCAATGCTTTGATCACTTTGCATTGTGATTCCGGACGCCCGATGATGCTTTTCACTTGTTTTACAATTACTTTTGCCATAATTCAAACACTCCGTCTTTATGTGCCAGAAATGCCCGGCACATATTATTATTTGTCTTCGCCATTATCTGCGGCATCGGCCTTTTTACCATCACGACCCGCGATGATTTCAGCCACTGTTTTACCGCGACGTGCCGCCACTGTTTTCGGCGAATTCATTTTTGCAAATGCCAAGAATGCCGCACGAATCATGTTATTCGGATTATTCGATCCCTGGGACTTTACCACAACGTCTTGGACGCCCAAGCATTCAAACACGGCACGCAACGCACCACCCGCAATAATCCCCGTACCAGGAACCGCACTGCGGACAACCAGCTTGCTGGCCCCGTATTTCGCCGCAACGTCATGATGCAATGTCCGACCTTCTTTCAGCGGGACCCGCACCATTTTGGCTTTGGCTGCTTTGGTTGCCTTTTGAACGGCAGATTGTACTTCCAGGGCCTTACCCTTACCAAATCCAACCTTGCCTGCCTTGTCACCGACCACAACCAAGGCCGAGAAAGACATGTTACGTCCGCCCTTTACTGTTTTGGAAACGCGATTGATCGAAACCAATTTATCGACCAAATTGCTTTCCGCCTGCAAATTCTTATTATCAAAACGTGCCATTTATAAACTCCGTATATTCCAGTTTAGATTCTAACGCCGCCGGCGCGGATTGCTTCGCACAGGGCCTTAACCCGACCATGATAACGATAGCCGCCGCGATCGAAATAGCAATTATCTGTAATTTTCGCCTTAGATGCCCGTTCGGCAAACACCTTGCCAACCATTTCGGCACCAGCCACGTTCCAGCCCTTGCCCTTAAAATCTTTTTCCTTAGACGAGGCAGCACAAATCGTATGACCGCGTGTATCATCAATGGCCTGAATTTCAATGTGACGTCCCGAACGATGAACCGACAAGCGGATTTTTTCCGGGTTCTTACGTTTCAACGCACCACGATTGGCCAGTGTGCGTCTTTCTTCACTAGACAAATGTTTTAACATTTTGTTTCCTTTTTTCATATTCCCGTAACAGCGGGAATGACCTTGTTAAATCTTATTTCTGACGATCTTGGATGTTTTTGTTGCGGTGTTCACCCATTTCTTTCAAATTCTTTTTGAATTTTGAATTCCACAAAGATGCAACACCCCATCCCACCGCGATGCCCAGCATCATAGCAGCCAAAACATCCGGCAGAACTTTAACAAAAACATTATTTTCCAAGACCATCAGACCTGTCCTAATTATTTCTTTTTGCCTTCTTTACGACGGACTTTTTCATTCTTATAGAAGATCCCTTTGCCCTTGTACGGATCAGCCTTGCGAACCTTGTGAATCTTGTCTGCAAATTGACCCACCAGACACTTGTCTGCACCCTTGATGGTGAATTCAACCGGTGTCGCACCCATTTCAACAGTCAAGCCTTCGGGAATCGGCATAACCACATCATGCGAATAACCCGCAACCAAGACCAATTCTTTACCTTTGACCGATGCTTTGTAACCAACACCCTTCATATACATTTCTTTGGCAAAGCCTTCTGAGACACCAATCACCGCAGCCTTGATATTGCGGTTCATTGTTCCCCACATCGCACGCGATGCTTTGTCCTGATCATTTTTGGGGGTAACAACCACATGGCCATCTTCGATTTTTACATCGACCAAACCGGCGTTTTTAGAATCCAACGCAATTTTCAATTCACCCTTGGGGCCTTTGACCACCAAGGCATTATCAACAACCGTGACGGTAACACCGTCTTTCAGCTGAACTGGATATTTTCCTGCACGAGACATATTAAATCCTTATTTCTTCTGATTGCCGAACCGCAATTAAATTACCTTGCACAATATTTCGCCGCCAACATTCATCAAGCGAGCCTTGTGGTCTGTCATAACACCAGCCGGTGTGGACACAATCGCCACGCCCAAGCCATTCAAAATCTTTGGCATTTTGGCACTGCCGGAATAAACACGACGGCCCGGTTTAGAAACCACAGAAATTTCCTGGATCGCCCCGTTACCACCAACGTACTTTAATTCAACAACCAGGTTTGAACGATGATCATCGATTTTTTCCTGACGAAAATCAGTAATAAAACCTTCTTCTTTCAATACCGCCAAAACCGCCGCACGCAACTTGCTATTCGGCATCGTGACGAATTCTTTACCAGCATTTTGACCATTGCGAATGCGGGTCAACATATCTCCAATCGGATGTGATAATGACATATTTTACTCCTTATACAGTTTTTTCTGTATCAGCTGCATTGTCCACAGCTTGTGTTTTTGTTAAATTCTTTACCAGCTGGACTTACGAACACCTGGCAATTTACCTTCGGACGCCAACGTACGCAACTGTTGACGGCACAGGCCAAACATACGTGAAAACCCACGTGCACGTCCCGTAATAGAACAACGATTATGCAAACGTGTACGATTTGCATTCCGCGGCAGTTTTGCCATCTTCAACATGGCTTCCTGACGTTCTTCGGGTGTGGCGTTAACGGACATTTTCGCCTTTTGCGCATCATACTTTTTAGCGTACTTCGCAACCAGCTTTTCCCGTTTTTTCTGTTTGTTAATCAATGCTAATTTAGCCATTTTTTTTCCTTACTCTTAAACTTATTTCAAGACCAGCGGCAATCCGATTTTCGTCAGCAGTGCGCGTGCTTCGTCATCTGTTTTCGCCGTTGTTGCGATAACGATGTCCATCCCGCGAATAGAATCGATTTTATCAACCGAAATTTCCGGGAAGATCAAATGTTCCTTGACCCCAAAGGCATAATTTCCACGACCATCAAATTTAGATTTTGATAACCCACGGAAATCCTTGACGCGCGGCAAGGCAACTGTGATCAGCTTGTCCAAGAAATCATACATTCTTTTCCCGCGCAGGGTTACTTTGGTCCCGATCGGCTGACCCGCACGCAGACGATATGTCGCAATCGATTTCTTGGCACATGTGATAACAGACTTTTGTGCCGCAATCGCCGTCAGGTCATTTGCCGCCGCATCCAATTTCTTTTTATCCGAAACCGCTTCACCAACACCCATATTCAAGACAATCTTGCTTAATTTCGGCACGGCGAATTGATTTGTATAGCCGAATTCTTTGATCAATTCCGGCACAATGTTCTTTTCATAAATTTCACGCAATCTGCTTTGCATTTCTTAATCCTTAACGTTTTGGCCCCGTAACAGCGGGTCCCGGTAATCTTATATTTCCGCCCCAGATTTCTTTGCGATGCGAACCTTTTTACCTTGGTCCATTTTGAACCCGGCACGTGTCGCCTTCTGGGTTTTCGGGTCAATCAGGGCAACATTTGAAACGTGCACTGGTGCTTCGCGGTCAATAATATGACCGGGTTGTTCCTGGGTCGGTTTAATGTGCCATTTACGACGGTTGACACCTTCGACAACAACGCGTGATTCGGACGGACGCGCTTCCAGGACTTTACCTTTGACGCCTTTGTATTTTCCCGAAATGACTACGACTTCATCGCCTTTCTTAATTTTCATTTTTTAACCTCTCGTTCCGCCAATTATTATATAACTTCTGGTGCCAAAGACACGATCTTCTGAACGTCATATTTGCGGCGAACTTCACGGGCAATCGGCCCAAAAATACGCGTGCCAATCGGTTCAAAGTTGTTCTTGTTAATCAAGACAACCGCATTATCGTCAAAACGGATAATCGATCCATCCGCACGTTTGACGGGGAATTTGGTGCGGACGATAATCGCACGCTGCACCGTACCCTTTGCAACCTTACCACGTGGAATCGCTTCTTTAATTGCGACCACAATTTTATCGCCAACGGTGGCATAACGACGATGCGAACCACCCAAAACCTTGATGCACATCGCTTTGCGCGCACCAGAGTTGTCTGCGACTGTCATAACTGTTTCATTCTGAATCATAACTACAATCCTTGTCCCTGCACACGGGGCAATCCCCCGTGGCTTTGTTATAGGTCCCGACTGCCTACCCCGCTAGATCAATTGGGGCAAACCTCAAAGAACCCGACCCTTGTTTATTCCGTCACTTCGACGGCACCGTCTTTCGAAACGCCAACGCGTCCCTTGACTACCCAAGATTTTGTCTTGGAAATCGGACGATGTTCTTCAATCGCAACGATATCCCCAACCTTGTATTCGTTGTTTTCATCGTGCGCCTTGTACTTTTTGTTCTGCTTCACGAACTTACCATACAACGGATGACGAAAGCGGCGTTCCACTTCGACAACGACAGTTTTGTCGTTCGCTGTACTCTTCACTGTTCCTTGCAGTATACGTCTTGGCATAACCTTTGTCCTTACTCTTGCTGGCTTTTTTCCCGGAAATCCGGCAAAAAACGCCCTGTTAGTGTTTTCTGCACTTGAATTCCATCTTAATCGCCAGGTACAAATTTACCAGCCATTAAGAAAAAATCAAGTATTTTCTTATTTTGCAGCGTTTAACTTTGTCTTGACGCGTGCGATTTCGCGACGTGTCTGCCGAATGACATGTGTCTTGGGCAATTGACCCGCCACGTGGGCAAAACGCTGATTCATTTGTTCTTTTTTCAAATCAACCAGCTTGCTCTGCAACGCTTCTTTGGTCAAGGCTTCGTTTTCCGCTGTGTTTTTAACTTTCTTTTCTGCCATCTTATGCTACCTTTTTTGCGCGGGTGTCCCGGGGGACACCAACATTAATTCATTTTACGTTCAACAACCTTGGTCTTGACCGGCAATTTTGCAGCCGCCAATGCGAACGCTTCATACGCAACTTCGGGTTTAACACCGTCCAGTTCAAACATGATGCGGCCCGGCTTTACACGGCAAATCCAGTATTCGACGGCCCCCTTACCTTTACCCATACGGACTTCGGCAGGTTTCTTGGTAACCGGAACATCAGGGAAAATACGAATCCACAATTTACCCATACGCTTCATGTGACGGGTAATGGCGCGACGCGCTGCTTCGATTTGACGCGCGGTCACACGTTCCGGCGACATAGCTTTCAGACCAAAAGATCCGAACGCCAATTCGCTGCCGCCTTTGGTTGCCCCATGAATGCGGCCTTTGTGCTGTTTGCGAAATTTTGTTTTCTTTGGCATTAACATGATACAAATCCTTAAATTCTAATCTATTTGATTTTTTTAGACTTATTTGCTTTTTCTTTCGCTGCTGCCGGCGTATTCAGACGGTCTGGCCATTTCCGACGCCAACTTTTCCTTGTTGACAACATCACCAGTGTAAATCCATACCTTTACACCGATAACACCATATGTCGTTTTTGCTTGAATCGATGCATAATCGATATCAGCACGCAGCGTATGCAGCGGAATACGTCCTTCGCGGATTTGTTCGCTGCGGGCAATTTCGGCCCCATTCAAACGACCAGAGCACATGACCTTAATCCCCTGGGCACCCGCCTTTTGGGCGTTCTGTACGGCCTTTTTCATCGCCCGCTTAAAGGAAACACGACCTTCGATTTGCTGGGCAATGTTTTGCGCAACCAATTGCGCATTCAGATCCGGACGGCGCACTTCATAGATGTTAACAACGACTTGGTCGTTCTTAACCAACTTTTTAATATCATTGCGCAACGATTCAATATCGGCACCATTCTTACCGATAATCATCCCCGGACGAGATGTGTGGATGGTAACAACCACTTTTTTGGCAAAGCGTTCAATAACAACCTTGGCCAAACCTGCTTTTTTCAGTTTCTTTTCAACAAACTTGCGGATTTTGTTATCTTCCGCCAACAACGCCGCATAGTCTTTTTTGCCTGCGATCCAACGAGAATCAGTAATCTTGTTGATAAATTCGCGTAATGAAATCGGCGATACTTTCTGTCCCATTTTACTTTTCCTTAGTTTAATGCCGGTGTTCTTGAAGTGTTTCCACTTTATTCAGGAATTTTCATTCCGTACCACCGTGCCATTTACCCTTATTTGTTTTTTTCTTCTTTTTTTGCTGTCTTTTTTGACGGTGCCACACCTGATTCCAAAATGATTGTCAAATTGGAAAACGGTTTCAGGATTGGACGTGCACTGCCGCGCGGTCCCGCCATAATACGCTTCATGGTCAAAGCCTTGCCGCACCAAATTTCTTTGATGTACAGGCTATCAACCGGCAGCTTTTTATTGTGTTCCGCGTTTGCAACCGCAGATAACAATGTCTTTAAGACTTCACCCGCCACACGCTTTTTCGAAAATTTCAAGACATCAACGGCACGGTCAACCGGCATACCACGAACCATATCGCACACCAGACCAAGTTTCTGGGGGCTGACGCGGATAAACTTGTTGAACGCGCGAACCTGATTATCTTTGATTCCATATCTTGTCGTTGTCATAACTATCTACCTTATATGTTTATAATCAGAATTATTTCTTTCCGGCCGCGGCCTTTTTATTCGCGGCGTGACCCTTGAACGTACGTGTCGGGGCAAATTCACCCAATTTATGGCCAATCATATCTTCGGTAATTGCAACCGGGATAAATTTATTACCATTGTGAACATCGAACGTTAATCCAACCATCGGCGGCACAATCGTGCTGCCACGGGACCAAGTCTTAATTGGCTTGTGGTCATTCTTTTCATTCGCCGCAGCGGTCTTTTTCAAGACGGACGGGTGAACATAAGGACCTTTCCAAACTGAACGAGACATAAAAAACTCCGTTTTTCTGGGGGGTCGGCGTTAAATACGCCGACGCCTTATATTATTTCTTCTTTGCCAAATGTCTGCTGCGGATAATCATCTTTGCAGTACGTTTATTGCTACGTGTACGATAACCCTTGGCCGGGATGCCGGTACGTGATACCGGTTCGTGACCCTTAGAGTGACCATTACCACCACCCATCGGATGGTCGTTCGGGTTCATCGCCATACCGCGGACGGACGGACGAATACCCAACCAACGGGCACGCCCTGCCTTACCCAAGTTGACGTTGCGTTGATCCGGGTTGGAAACGCTGCCTACTGTGGCACGACAGTCAGAATGAACCTTGCGCAGTTCACCGCTGTTCATTTTAATCTGGGCGTAAACACCATCTTTACCCATTAACTGGGCATAGCAACCCGCACTGCGGGCCAACTGGCCGCCGGCACCCGGTTTCAGTTCAACGTTATGAACGATGGTCCCAATCGGCATATTCTTCAGGGGCATTGCATTACCCGGCTTAATATCTTCACGTGTACCAGAGATAACAGTATCACCAGCCTTTAAGTCACGCGGAGCCAAAATATAAGAACGCATTCCGTCCGTATATTCAATCAATGCGATAAATGCGGTACGGTTCGGGTCATATTCCAAACGAATAACCTTTGCAGGCATATCCGTCTTTTTACGATCAAAATCAATCAAACGATATTTACGTTTGTGCCCACCACCTTGGTGCATAACTGTAACGTGCCCAAAATTATTACGTCCACCCTTGGACTTTAAGCCAACAGTTAACGCCTTTTCCGGTGCACCACGGTGCAATTCACTGCGATCAATTTGGGTCAGACCACGTGTTCCCGGCGTTATCGGCTTGTAATGCTTTAATGCCATTTTTTTCTTACCTTTGTTTCTGTCAAGACACTAACATCCCATGAATTCGGATTCTCTGTCTTGACCATTTTTGTTATACGTTTGCAGACAAATCCAATGTTGCATCTGCCGGCAATGAAACGTATGCCTTTTTCACAGTACGTTGTGTCCCCGTACTGCGACCGCGGAAAGTTTTTACCTTTCCTTTGGCGACGACAATGTTCACCTTGGTCGGTTTTACATTATACAACGCCTGAATCGCACGCGCAACATCTTCTTTGGTGGCATCCATTGCCACTTCGAATGCAATACCGTTAGCTTCAGACAGTTTTGCCGCCTTTTCCGAGATAATCGGACGACGCAGTATATCATAAGTACCAGCGGTCGCAACGATTTTTTTCTCTGTATTTACTTTTTTTTCTGCCATTTTATTGACCCTTTTTTATTACGCCAATCTTGCTTCGACCGCCTTGACTGCGTCTGCCGTCAAAACCAATTTATCATGTTTCAGAATATCCAAAACATTCAAACCAATTGTCGGCAATGCGTCAATATTCGGAATGTTTGCCGCGGATTTTTTGAAATTCGCGTCCAGTTCTGTGGCCCCTACAAACAACGCAGATGTCATCCCCAGTTTCTTTAACTGTTTTGCGAACGCGTTTGTTTTCGCCGCAGACAATTTTTCAGAATCAATGATGACCAGGCTGCCTTCTTTTGCCTTTGATGACAAGGCCATTTTCAGCCCCAAGGCACGGATCTTTTTCGGCAAATCAATACCATGATCACGAACAACCGGTCCATGAACGACACCACCGCCGCGCATGTGAACATTTGTTCTTTCACCTTGGCGGGCATTACCCGTCTTTTTCTGTTTGAAAGCTTTCTTGCTGCTGCCGGCGACATCAGACACGGTTTTCACCGCATGTGTGCCCGCACGGGCGTTTGCACGCTGCCATGTCACGACACGGTGCAGAATATCTGCACGCGGTTCGATACCAAAGATGCCGTCTTGCAATTCTGCCTTGCCGACCGACTTGCCATCAAAATTTATAATGTCTAATTGCATTTTAATCACCTTACTCTTGCTGTCACTTGTTTATCGATTATTCCGCAACAGCTTCTGTTTCGGTTTTCGTTTCTTCTGATGCCACTTCTGCCTGGGGCGCAGCCGCCGCCATGGTCGGAACCGGCAAATCTTTCTGTTCTTTCTTAATCGCGTCTGTCACCAAGACAAATGTGCCATTTGCACCCGGAACTGCGCCTTCGACGAAAATCAGATTTTCTGTCGTGTCAACACCGAATACTTTCAAATTCTGGACAGAAACGGTTTCGTTCCCCATCTGACCAGCCATCTTTTTACCTTTCAGAACACGGCCGGGCCATTCGCGCATCCCAGTACCACCAATGGAACGGTGGGCTTTCAGAACGCCGTGGGTGGCTTCTTTACCGCCAAAGTTATGGCGTTTCATTGCCCCCTGGAAACCTTTACCTTTGCTTGTCGCTTGGACATCAACAAATTGACCGGCGACAAAATGGCTAGAAGACAGTGTTGTCCCCACAGGAATAACACAATCATCAGAAACACGGAATTCAACAACCTTGCGATATGGTTTAACCCCTGCCTTTTCGGCGGCTACCATCTGTGGTTTTGCGACGTGTTTTGCCTTGGCTTCACGCATTCCTAATACATTTGCTACATAACCGTGCTTTTCGACACTGCGATTCCCGATGACCGTACAGTCACCGACAGATAAAACCGTTACGCCATGCGCCGCGCCATTATCGTCATACAGACGTGTCATACCAATTTTTGTTGTAATTAATCCGCTACGTTTCATTTTATAATGCCTTTGTCGTTTATAGATCCCCGCAAATCTGGCCGATAGGCCAGACCGCGGAAAATCATCCTTACAATTTAATCTTCACATCCACACCACTTGCCAAATCCAACTTCATCAAGGCATCAACTGTCTGAGGGGTTGGATTAACAATATCGACAACCGCTTTGTGATTGCGGATTTCGAACTGTTCGCGAGACTTTTTGTCCACGTGAGGCGAACGGTTGACTGTAAACTTTTGAATCAATGTCGGCAAGCGAACGGGTCCAACGACATCCGCGCCAGTGCGCTTTGCAGTTTTAACTATTTCTTCGACAGATTCCATCAGTATGCGGTGATCAAACGCCGTTAATTTGATGCGAATCTTAGATGCAGGTACCATTGTTCGTTTTCCTTATTTTTATCTGGGCCGGTAATCACTGACACTTTTAAGCCAATTACACCGACCCAAGATTCGTTAGTTATTTAATAATTTTAGATACAACACCCGCGCCAACTGTGCGTCCGCCTTCACGGATAGCAAAGCGACGACCTTCGTCCATAGCGATCGGGGCAATCAATTGCACCGTGAGACGAACGTTGTCCCCCGGCAGAACCATTTCTTTATCCGCCGGCAATGTGATTGTACCAGTTACGTCTGTTGTGCTAAAGAAGAACTGCGGACGATAGTTGTTAAAGAACGGTGTATGACGGCCGCCTTCTTCTTTGTTCAGAATATAAACTTCGGCTTCGAAATCTGTGTGCGGAGTGATAGAACCCGGTTTGCAGATAATCTGACCACGTTCCACATCTTCTTTCTTGGTCCCACGCAACAACAAACCAACGTTGTCCCCGGCTTCACCTTGATCCAGCAATTTGCGGAACATTTCAACACCCGTAACGGTTGTTTTCTGGGTCGGACGCAGACCAACGATTTCACATTCGTCGCCAACCTTGATCACACCAGCTTCGACACGACCCGTCACAACGGTACCACGACCAGTGATCGAGAATACGTCTTCGATCGGCATCAAGAACGGTTTGTCAACCGGACGTTCCGGCATCGGGATGAATTCATCGCACGCCTTTAACAGGGCTTCGATAGATTCTTTACCCAGACCGTCAGCCTTTTCTTCCAATGCGGAAATCGCCGAACCGTGAATAATCGGTGTGTTGTCGCCGTCAAAGTCATTCGCCGACAGCAATTCGCGGATTTCCATTTCAACCAATTCCTGCAATTCCGGATCATTGGCCAAATCGCACTTGTTCAAGTAAACAACGATTTTCGGAATACCCACCTGGCGCGCCAACAAGATGTGTTCACGTGTCTGGGGCATCGGACCGTCAGTTGCCGCCACAACCAAGATGGCACCATCCATCTGGGCCGCACCGGTAATCATGTTTTTAACATAGTCGGCGTGTCCCGGGCAGTCAACGTGGGCGTAGTGACGACCTTCGGTTTCATATTCAACGTGCGATGTGTTAATTGTAATACCGCGGCTCTTTTCTTCGGGCGCGTTGTCGATTTGATCAACAGCCTTACCCTTGTCCGAACCGATACCGTTGTAATGAACGATCGCAGCCGTCAATGTCGTTTTACCGTGGTCAACGTGACCAATTGTACCGATATTGACATGCGGCTTGGTTCTTACATACTTTTCTTTTGCCATGGTCTTCTCCTTTGGCTTTTGGTTTTTGTTAATTATTATTTCTGACCGTGGATTCAGATTTAATCGGATATAAGATAACCGAAAAATCTGAAAACACAAGCCATAAATTCTTACTTGGTTAACTTTTTAATAACTTCGTCTGCAACATTTGACGGCACTTCGGCATAGTGCGACAATTCCATGTACGGATTGGCGCGACCCTGGGACAGTGAACGCAATGTTTTGACATATCCGAACAAGTTAGCCAACGGAACGAACGCCGAAATCTGTTGATTTCCAAACTGGGTTTCGATGCCGTTAATTTGTCCGCGGCGACTGTTCAGGTCCCCGATGATGTCCCCGACGTATTCTTCCGGTGTTGTGACCGAAAGTTTCATAATCGGTTCCAGCAATTTCGGCGAGGCCTTCTTCATCGCTTCGCGGAAGCAAGCACGCGCCGCAATTTCAAAGCACAGAACGTTAGAGTCTACTTCGTGGAACTTACCATCGACCAACGTTGCCTTGAAATCCACCGTCGGATAGCCAATCAGAACACCTGTCTGTTGGGCTATCTTCAAACCTTTTTCAACCCCAGGGATGTATTCTTTCGGAATAGCACCACCGACAATCTTGTTTTCGAATTCATAACCTTCGCCCGGTTCCAACGGTTGGAATTCAATCTTAACCTGGGCGTATTGACCCGAACCACCAGACTGCTTTTTATGGGTGTATTCTTCGGTGATCGGTTTGCGGAATGTTTCACGATACGCGATGCGCGGTTCACCCACTGCAACATCCACCTTGAATTCACGCAACAAACGATCCACCAAAATTTCCAAGTGCAATTCACCAACACCCGCCAAAATCGTCTGACCCGATTCTTCATCAACCGAGACGCGGAACGACGGATCTTCTTTGGCCAATGCCTGTAACCCCAGCGACATTTTTTCAATATCTGCCTTGGTTTTTGGTTCAACAGCAATGCTGATCACTGGTTCTGGAACGTGAATGTTTTCCAACAAAATCGGCTTGGCTTCGTCACACAGGGTATCACCCGTGATTGTTTCTTTCATACCGACCAAGGTAACAATATCACCCGCAGACGCTTCTTTGATTTCTTCGCGGTTATTTGAATGCATCAACAACATACGACCGACGCGTTCACGCTTGTCACGGTTCGCATTATAGATATATGAACCAGACTGTAATTTACCAGAATAAATACGGATGAACATCAAGTTTCCAACAAACGGGTCATTGGCAACCTTAAACGCCAATGCACTGAACGGTTCGTCCGGTGACGCATGACGTTCATCGGCGGTTTCGCCATCCATCTTGGTTCCCTTGATCGCCGGAATATCCAACGGACTTGGCAAATAGTCAACAATCGCGTCCAACAACGGTTGTACACCCTTGTTCTTGAACGAAGAACCGCACATAACCGGGTTAAAGTTCTGGTTAATTGTCCCCTTGCGGATTAATTTTTTGATGGTTTCGACATCCGGGATTTTGCCTTCCATGTATGCTTCCATGATCTCATCATCCAAGGTCACCACTTCTTCGATCAAGTGATTATGTAATTCTTCGGCCTTGGCACGCAAATCTTCGGGAATATCAACGATATGCGGTTCTTTACCCATATCGTCTTCCCAAACAATCCCGTGCATTTCAACAACGTCAACAACACCACGGAAATCGTTTTCTGCACCAATCGGGAAATTGACCACCAAAGGATTGGCCCCCAGACGTTCACGGATCATATCAACACAGCGGAAGAAATTACCACCAATACGGTCCATTTTATTAACAAAGCAAATACGCGGCACACTGTACCGATCAGCTTGACGCCAAACGGTTTCAGTCTGGGGCTGAACCCCCGACACAGATTCAAACACCGCAACCGCGCCGTCCAAGACGCGCAAGGAACGTTCCACTTCCATTGTAAAGTCTACGTGCCCCGGGGTATCAATCAAATTGATACGATGATCACGCCAGAAGCAGGTTGTCGCCGCAGACGTAATTGTAATACCGCGTTCCTGTTCCTGTTCCATCCAGTCCATTGTTGCACCACCATCGTGCACTTCGCCGATTTTATACGTTTTACCGGTATAAAACAAAATGCGTTCCGATGTGGTGGTTTTACCTGCGTCAATATGGGCCATAATGCCGATATTGCGGTACATATGCAAAGGTGCGGTTTTTCCAACAGACATGTGTGTTCCTTACTCTTAAATTGTCTTTTACGATTAATATTATTACCAGCGGAAGTGTGCAAACGCCTTGTTCGCGTCTGCCATCTTGTGCGTATCGATCTTTTTCTTAAACGCACCGCCCTGGCCTGCTAATGCATCACGCAATTCACCAAACAGACGGTTAGCCATGTTACGCTCACCACGTTTACGAGCAAACATCACCAACCAACGCAATGCCAATGTCTGCTGACGTACCGGACGAACTTCGACCGGAACCTGATATGTGGCACCACCAACGCGACGCCCTTTGACTTCGACCGAAGGCTTTAACGCGTCAACCGCTTCTAAAAATGCGGCCAATTCATCGCCATCTTTTGCAACTTTTTTCAGCATATCTAACGCATCGTAAACGATGTTTTCAGCAACTTCTTTCTTGCCGTCCCACATAACCATATTAATACATTTTGCAACAACCAGATTGTTATACTTGGAATCTGGCAAAATTTCGCGTTTCGCTGCGCTTTTACGTCTTGACATTTTGTTTTTCCTTTTGTTCTTCACCTGCGGCTGGGCCACAAATTACTCATCCCGGTGAAACCGGTATGCGATTATTATTTTTTCACTTTGGCCCCATAGAGCGAGCGACCCTGCTTTCTGCTGTCGACACCCTTGGTATCCAAAACACCACGGATAATATGATATTTTACCCCCGGCAAGTCCTTTACACGCCCCCCACGAATCATAACAACGCTATGTTCCTGCAAGTTATGACCTTCGCCCGGAATATAAGCCGTTACTTCATGACCATTGGCCAATTTAACACGGGCTACTTTACGTTGCGCCGAGTTAGGCTTTTTCGGTGTTGTTGTGTAAACACGCGTGCAAACGCCGCGCTTCTGGGGACTTTCCATCATATCAGGTGCTGTCGATTTCACGACGACCTTTTTACGTGGCTTCCGAATCAGTTGGTTTACTGTTGGCATTCAAAATCTCTTTGTTTTTCCTTAATATTTTTGCCTATACGAAACCGGTACACCAGACTTATTTCAACGGCATGCCGTTGATTATAAATCTGTCAAATGTCCCAGATTTCTGTGTTTTTTTCTTTCCTTGTTTACACGGAAAGCGAACATACTATAACCACGCGCCCCAGAAATGTCAAGAAAAAACTCCGAATAAACGATAAAGAATTCTTTTGAAACCCGTGAAAACATGGGGATTTTTTACCCGCATTACACGACAAAACATAATTGTGTACAAATACGTATTTTATTTATGTCTATACTCGATTAAAATTCGACAGAAAATGCGACGGCAAATTTCCAATAATTATCGTGTGCCCCCACTGTATTATCCCCGCCATATGATGAAAAATGATATTTGACATATGGATGCACCGCCGCCACAGGCGACATATTATAAACGATGCCAATGGTGGCCGACGGCTTGTAAATCGTTTTGGGGCGCGATATTTGCACCATGTCATAAGACGCCGCCCCTTTGATTGCCCAATTCGGATGCAGATAGCGCATGACTTCGGCATTCAAATTAATATTCCAGAAATTACCAGAATCGATCCAGACATATTGTCCGGTCACCTTGGCCGCCCATTGCCAACAATCGCCAATCAATCCATGGATTCGCACTGCGGCATCGACATTATTGTGGCCAAATCGATCATGTGTTCGTGCATTCTTGGTCCATGCAAATCCATAATCTGCAAAAATATCCAAGCGCAAGGCGCGATCGCGCAAAACTTTCCATTTTACACCAACCTGGGCATCGGAATAATCGTTATCGGTGCTGAACGATACACCGGCCCGATCGGTAAAGGTATAGGATAAATCCAAGGCCAATTCATGAATGCGCCCGGCCCCGAAATCAGTGCGATGGGTCTGATCGCGATTTTCACCGGTAACAAAGGCGGCACCAAAGCCTGCGGAAAATTCACCATTGCGTGAAATCCGACTGACGTCCAGGCGGTTGGCGTGGGCATGACCAACACCCATCATACATAAAATAGCAATTAATTTCTTCACAGGACTAATTGTACACGCCCCCAGATTCTATACAACAAGCAAGATATCCCAAAATAAATCCCGGGGTAACCCGGGATGTTGCTTAAAAAGGATTTATAAACAATGATTTTATTTAGAAATCAATACCGAATTTCATGCCAAAGCCAAATCCGTCCTTGAATTTCCAATCACCTGTGTTGTGTGCCATTTCGCTGGTCGCGTAAACGCCAACAAATTTGGTCGCATCCAGGTTATAGTTTACGCCAACAATGCTGGTCCAACGGCCTGCATCATCAACATCAACCCCGCCGATTTTATCATCCAAGATACCGGTGTATTCAACGCCAGCGGTCAGATTCCACGACGGATTCAGAACCAATTGACCATTAACGCCAACACGCAATCTGTGAATGCCATCGTCGTCCCAGTTAAATGATTCAGAATTCAAATAGTCAAATGCCACATGTCCTGCCAGTGTCCAATCACCTGTGACATAACCGGCGCGAACACCCGCCGTCCATTTGTATGATGTATCGTCTTCATCCAAGAATGAACGATGATCACCCCAAACCGGATTCAAGGTATATTCACCAAATACATCCCCTTTCCAGTTGCCCATATTTAATACACGATAATTCAGCCCAACCGACAAATCATCCCACGACATTCCAGAAAAACCATCGCGTTCGGCCACCGACGTCGCCACCGTCATCATCAAACGATCAGATACACTGTACCCCAATTCTTCACGCAGTCCCCATGAATCTACATCTTCGGAATGTGATCCCAATTCGGTCACGCTATAGAACCGACCGGCATCCGGACGATATAACGGATTATTATCAATTATATTCGCCGCACTGGCTGCCCCGGCGGTCATAACCGCCAACAGTGATGTCAAAGCTATCTTTTTCATGCTTTATCCTTTCCTTTTGTATTTCACTTGCTGGATTTCTTTCCCAGTTGTATGCATTTTGACATGTCATAAACATCCCCACAAGGGCAAAGATTTTTGCACATTTAACGCTTTCATGATATAATAACGCGCGTACGCGATTCGGATTTATTCCTATTATTTTCCCGGAACCTGTTGGTTTTCTGGGATTTTTTATTACCATGAAAATTAAATATTAACAAATTAAATTATTAAATAATTTAATGAATGACGGTTTTTTATTTTTTATTTTTAATTTTTTTTATCGCGCGCCAGTCAGCGTGATTTTTTTGATGAATTTCATAGGTATCGGCAAAGCGGTGCCCCCCACTGCCATCGGCAACAAAATACAGATAATTTGTATCGGCGGGATTCAAAACTGCGGTGATCGCATTTCGTCCAACATTGGCAATGGGGGCCGGCGGCAACCCATAATGAACATAGGTATTATAGGGACTATCCACTTTTAGATGCCCACGCAGCAATGCCCGTCCCCCCATATCACCCAATCCACCCGTCAAGGCATAGACGACGGTCGGATCAGCCTGAAGCCGCATTTTCTTCTTTAATCGGTTAAGATACACACTGGCGACAACGGGCATTTCGGCGGCCCGCGGCGTTTCTTTTTGGACAATGGATGCCAACGTCACAATATCATTCCAGCTGTGCAGCACCGCCGGCGCACGCCGTCCTGTTGCCAACCAATTATCATGAATCCGCACCATCTTTTTACGCATTAATTCCAGCACCGCCAGTCGCCGCGTCCCACGGGCCACACGATACGTATCTGGAAACAAATCCCCATCATGTAAATCACATACCGGATTTTCTGAATCACTGCAATCAACAGGTCCGGTCAATGCCGCCGACCCCAGCAGTAAATTTTTTATTTGCCACACGGTTAATCCTTCGGGAATAACAATATTAACGGACGCCACATCGCCCCGCGCCATCATGTGTGCAATGCGAAACGCCGACGCCCCGCGGGGAATGTCGTACATGCCGCGTTGAACCCGACCACCATGCAATTTAACCGCTGTTTTGAACACACCAACCGAATCAATCAAGTCCGATGATTTTAACCGCGTCGCCACCCCCGACACCGTCGCCCCATCGTCAATAACCACGGTCGTCATCGTCCGCACCGGCGACGTCCATAAAAAGATATACATCACATACAGACAAATTATCCCCCCCAGCGCAATTACCGCATGTAAGGTCCGTAATCTGGAAAACAACATTCTCTTTCGCGTCATCGTGCGGGTATTATAGAGAAATCTTTTTCAACATGCAACCACGTTCTGACCGCGCTATTTCACAAATGTTTACATAAATCCACTATATTGCCGTGACCAAAGTTCATAATACAAGCCGCGCCGACGCATCAGGTCCTGGTGCGTTCCCTGCTCTATTATTCGGCCATGATCCATAACGATAATCCGATCCATCTGTTGCAGGGTGGACAAACGGTGTGCAATCGCAATAGTCGTACGATTTTTCATTAATCCCATCAAAGAATGCTGAATCTTGTCTTCGGTCTCGGAATCGAGAGCGGACGTCGGCTCGTCCAATAATAAAATGGGTGAATTTTTCAAAATCGCATGGGCAATCGTTATCCGTTGGCGTTGCCCGCCGGACAATTTCACCCCACGATCCCCAACAACTGTTTCATACCCATGGTCGGTTTGCATAATAAAATCATGGGCAGCCGCAGCCTTGGCCGCGGCAATAATGCGTGACCGCGTTGCCCCCGGTACACCATATGAAATATTATCCGCCAGTGTTCGATTAAACAGAATTGATTCTTGGGGAACGAATGAAATGACATCTTTTAACGAATGTGACGAAAATTGGCGAATATCCGTCCCGTCGATTTCAATTGCCCCACACGTTACATCATATAAATGCATCAAAAGATTGACCAACGTCGTCTTGCCCGATCCCGATGGACCAACAATGCCCACCTTTTCGCCTTTTTGAATACATAAATTAATATCCCGCAAAACCCATTCGTCATCGTATCTAAATGAAACATTGTTAAAGGCGATTTGGGAATCATACCGACAAACACGTCGTCCCGATTGGACGTTACACAATGTCGGCGATGTAACGGTTAATTTCTTGAACGCTTGGTCGGCCGAATAATATAATTCTAAAAATTCTGGCAATTCCCAAACCAAATTCACAATGCATGACCGCAGGGAAAAGAACGCACTGATCCCGAATGCGACATCGGCCAATGACATTTGCCCATTTATATAAAAATGTGCCATCATAAAGATAATCAGGATTAACCCAATATATTCCACCGTTACCGGCAACATAAAGAAATACAATTCCTGCATCAGCGAATGCCTTTTGGCCCGAACCCATGGATCAAAATAATCTGCAATATATTTTTGGTCGTGGGTGCGATTGCCAAAAATCTTCATATTTAAAAAATTCGACAGAATATCAATATTGCGGGCCCCAACGATCGACGCATGATCCGCCACATCTACATAAGATTTGGCCAATCCCTGAAACCGCCGCAAGCCATGCAGCAATCGCAATGCCAACGCCGACCCGATAATCATCCCAATCAGTATATCGAGTTGGAACAAAATCCCAAAATTCATCAATACACCCAATATAATTGCCAACGTCTTGATCGGATACCGAAACAGCAATTTCCACGTCCCATTAATAACGTGCTTGGCCTGTTCTTGCAGGTAACCGGCAGAATGGTTTTTATAAAATGCCATCGATTTATCAATCAAATATTGATACAATTTAACATGGGCTGATTTCTTGGTACGGGGATATATAACCGCTTCGGCCCAATGTGAAAGAATATCGCAAAGGATATATAACACAATCCATCCGGCAATTATTGACAACACGGGAACGACGTCGGACATGCTAAGTTCGCCGATCGGCTTGGTCTCTAACGCACCAACAACAAACTTTGCCAAGAATGCGGGTAAAACACGTGTTATCGTTTCATAAATCCCACGCGTGATGTAATAAAAAATAAGTCCCAAACGATGCGATGCAAACACCGACGTATAGAACCCAAAGATTGTTTGCGGTAAATACATTTCCCCCCCGTCCCCTGCCAAAAACCACCCTTTGGATTAGGCATTTTTTTATTTCCAAAAACGCCGGATTTCCGCGGGTTTTATTTTTCCCAACTATGCCTAATCCAAAGGGTGGTTTAGATTAGGCATAGTAAAATTTCGCTCTACCCCAGGAATAATATCGGATTGCAAGATTTTTTACAAGGGAAAAAAGTTCAAAGTTCAGAGCGCAAAGTTCAAATGGGTTGCCGCGCTTTGCGCGAAGTTATAGACCAGGAGATATTGTTCTTAATTTTGTAATAACAAAACTTACTCTTCCTTGTCATTCCCGGCCCGGCCCCCGCAAAAATTGAAAATTTTTGTGGGTGGGTTGTGGGGGATGTCATGCGCATGCATAACAGGGGGGCAGCCATTTGAACTTTGAACTTTAATAAAAAATCCCGCCGAACGGCGGGATTTTACTTTTCGTCCCCACGGACACGATTAATCGCACTTTTTGTGGTGTCAATAATGGTGTCCTTGGCGTCAATGATGGTATCCTTGGCACTATCCAGACGCCGAATAAGGGCGCGCTTGATCTTGCCACTGATGGTCATGGGCAGACTGTCGACAAATTCAATAATACGTGGATTTTTATACGCCGCTGTGCGCTTTTTCACATGATCTTGCAATTGGCGTTTTAAGGCATCGGTCGGCTGACAATACTTGTTCAAGACGATGGTCGCCTTGATCGCCATGCCGCGCGTTGTATCCGGGACACCTGTCACGGCCACTTCACGAACGGCGGGATGTTCCATCAACACACTTTCGACCTCAAACGGACTAACACGGTAACCGGCACTTTTGATCAGATCATCATTACGGCCCACGAACCAGTAATAGCCATCGGCATCACGGTACGCCACATCACCTGTGTGATAATAGCCATCACGAAACGCCGCTGCGGTCTTTTTTTCATTTTTATAATATTCCCGGAATAACCCCACGGGACGCCCCGCCCCCAGGTTCACACAGATTTCTCCAACTTCGCCATCATTGACGGGGCGGCCCCGATCATCCAACAATTCAACATGCCATCCGGCCGCGGGACGGCCCATACTGCCGGGTTTGGGTTCCATCCATTGATTGGTAAAGAGCATCACACATGTTTCCGTTTGACCGAATCCTTCGTGTAATTTAACATTGGTCATATCTAAAAAGCGTTCATAAACCTCTGGATTCAAGGCTTCACCGGCAACATCAGCCTTGACGATCGACGACATATTATGAATAGATGCGTCTTCGCGGATTAACATTTTATACGCCGTCGGCGGCGCACAGAAAGATGTAACAGCATTTTCAGAAATCACCCGCAACAATTCAAACGACGGACAAGACCCGCCAAAGTCATAAACAAAAACCGTCGCCCCGGCCAACCATTGGCCATACATCTTTCCCCATGAACATTTGGCCCAGCCAGATTCAGACAATGTAAAATGAATATCACCGTCGGTTAACCGTTGCCAAAATACGGCGGTATTAATATGCCCCAAGGGATAGGTATAATCATGCGCCACCATTTTCGGCATATCGGTGGTTCCACTGGTGAAATATAAAACCATGGTGTCATCATTTTTGTTGGGCACACGTTCCATGGTGCGCGGCGCGGCATCAATCCCCGCATCCAGTTCATCACACGTAATCACCGTTACATCACGATCACCAATTGCCGAACGAATTTCCCCCACAACAACACCATCATCAAAGGCAATAACTGTTTTAACATCGGCGGTTTCAATACGATAAAGAATATCATGGGCCTTTAACTGATTCGTTGACGGAATGGGAATCGCGCCCAATTTATGCATCGCCATCATCAAGATCCAATATTCCCAACGCCGCCGCATAAACAGCAGCACTGTATCACCCCGCCCCACCCCACGTGACCGCAGGTAATTTGCCGCAGCCGTAGATAATTGACCCAAGTCACGAAATGTAAACGTGCGCTTTTCCCCGGCATCATTTGTCCATAAAATCGCCGGCTTGTCCGGGGTTTCATTGGCCATAACATCAATCACGTCATAGGCAAAGTTAAAATTTTCCGGCACAACCGGTGCCCCATTTTCAACATAATCCGCATAATCGTTGAAAATGGCTTTTTTCAGAAAACGTAATGCAAACATATAAATTCCTTTCCATAAATACGCCATTATAATATGGTGCGATGATCAAAAAATTACAAGTAAAAATAAGAAATAAAAACGGTTGCTTTTTTCCTAAAAAAGTTTCATAATATGCGCCGAACGATAAAAATTGTGTATCAGTTCTCGGAGTATAGCTCAGTCTGGTAGAGCGCTGCGTTCGGGTCGCAGAGGTCGTAGGTTCGAATCCTGTTACTCCGACCATGATAAAAAACCGCCTTGGGCGGTTTTTTTATTTATCCCCAATTCCACGTACTATCGATAGAACCATTTTTCTGTTGAAATAAATTCGTATTCCTGACATTATAATCCTATATTTCTGCCCAACGAGAGAGAAACCATCGTGCATCTTTACAAAATTTTTTACGCTGCCATCACCCTGGGCATGATTATAACAGCAACACATGGGGCCACCGAAATTTGTGGGAAATTATGGATCGGGGTACCACATTTACCCAACTGCGCCATTCGTATAGTTTAACATATCAATGTAAAAACACCGTCACACCCGACATCCCCTATGCAGAACATGCCTGTATCACCTATACATCGTCATCGGGCGACGGGGGCGGTGGTGCTTCCATATCGCTGGACGGATGCCAGCTGGTGGCCAGTTATTGTGGCGGTACATCCTATCTATCGGGGGGAAAATGCGTCGAATGTCCCAACAATCAGGTCAGCATTTCTTATTACGATTCCATAAATTCAGACGATGAATTAACCTTTAAGTTCGGCTATGTCGTGCATAATAATTTAACCACATGCCCATATTGTCTGACCGGGTTTTACTTTCCAGACAGCACGCGCAACCGTTGCGATCCATGTCCAGAATTTGACGCAGATATTTTTTCACTGGGCGAAGCGATTGGTCCTGAAACATGCTTTAAGACGCGATTTGACCCTGAATCCACCACCGGCCAAGATGATGGCGGTACCTATCGCCACGTAAAAAAGCCCAATGGCCACATTACCGGCATTGGGGATGTTTGTTATTATACGTCACGTTAAAAAAATCCCACAAAATGTGGGAATTTTTTTATTTTGTATTATCACGCATTGCCTTTAATATCGATGCCGGCAGATGGTACGGCTGGAACCGGCTAAGAACACGTTCAACATCTTGGGGATATTTACCCAGGCGTGCCTGCATAACAAATTGGGCGATATCTTTGTCAAAGTTATGCTTTCTCAGACTTAAACGATCATCTTTTCCTTTGGCAATATCAACCGCATCAATCATCATATCAAAATGCCGAACGTCTTGGGCAATAACTTGACTCATAACTGCCCGTTTGGCTTCGCTGGAATAATTCAACATTTTATTCATATTGTCTAAATAGACATCAACAAATTTATCTGGGGCCATTCCTTTGCCCATTCTGCACAGACTTAAAAATTCGTTCATTTCATCAACAACGCGGATTTCACGACGACGTGCATGTGCGCCAAATAATCCCGCCCCAACTAATCCCAACAAGGCCAGTGCATAAAATGCCTTGGCTTCATTAGAAGATTCACCAGAAATAACATTTTTAATTTTATAATTTTCGCGCAATTCGGCCCCATATGAATCCCGCTCAAAAATAACTGGAACCAAACAGAGCACCAAACTCTGCCATAAAAACATAAAGGCAAGTGCCGGACGTATTGCCAAAGACCGGGGCACAAATTTTAATTTTTCTTTCATTTCCGCCCGACTGATTTTTTTTGTTGATTTCATTATTGTTTCCTTTTTCTAAAAAATTAACATAAAAATATTATTTGTCAACAGTTAAATAAATCGGGCCCCAGTTTTCCGGGCCCGATCTCATCCCACAAATCAAAGGGGATAATTTACGCAACCTTTTTCAAGACCAAGCTGGCGTTGGTGCCGCCAAATCCGAAAGAATTGCTAAGTGCGACATCAACCTTGCGCTTTTTCGCAACATTTGGCACCAGATCGAAATCACCAACCCCATCTTCGGGATCTTGCAAATTGATGGTCGCCGGGACAACCCCATCACGGATGGCCAAGGCACAGAATATCGCCTCTACCGCGCCAGCCGCCCCCAGCAAATGTCCCGTCATAGATTTTGTCGACGACATTGACACCGGTGCATCACCAAATAATTCTTTGACCGCCGCCAATTCGCCCATATCCCCCAGGCCTGTGGACGTTCCATGTGCATTAATATAATCCACATCCACCGGTTCAACCCCTGCATCGCGCAAGGCCGCCCGCATGGCGCGCCCGCCGCCTTCGCCGTTGGGGGCCGGGGCCGTGATATGATAGGCGTCACCAGACATACCATAACCTGCCACTTCGGCATAAATCTTTGCCCCACGGGCCACGGCATGTTCATATTCTTCAAGAACCAAGACACCTGCACCTTCGGCCATGATAAAGCCATCGCGCCCCTTGTCCCACGGACGTGACGCACCGGCCGGATCATCATTACGGGTCGACAGAGCCTTCATCGCGTTAAACCCGGCCACACCAATTTTGCCAACGGCCGCTTCTGCCCCGCCGGCAACCATGATATCGGCATCACCATGTTGAATCATACGCATTGCTTCACCAATACAATGCGCACCGGTCGCACATGCCGACACCACTGACAAGTTCGGTCCCTTTAATCCATATTTAATCGACACCTGGCCGGCAACCATATTAATAATTGCCTTGGGGATAAAAAACGGACTGATCCGGCGGGGGCCACCTGTATATAATTCAACACAATTGTCATAAATCGTGTTCAAGCCACCAATTCCCATTCCGATCGACACACCAATGCGTTCACGATCACCATCATATGTATCCAGGTGTGCATCCTTGATCGCTTCGTCGGCGGCAACAACACCGTATAAAATGGATTTGTCCATCTTGCGCTGCTCGCGCGGGTCAACAGCAATGTTTGGATTAAACATCCCCGGTTCTTCACCGGCAACCGGCAATCCTGCAATTTGGGTTGCGCAATCAGACGCATCAAACGTGTCAATTTTACGAACCCCAGATTTTCCATCCAAAATATTTTTCCAGGCATATTCGACCCCCGTCCCAACCGGCGATACAATTCCCATACCTGTAATAACAACTCTTTTCATTCTGTAATCCTTTTCAAGGTTTAGATTCCCATGTATTATGTCTATAAATACATCGATATTCAATCTATTTTAACGTTTTTATGTAAAGAAATACAGAAAAAAAATCCGCCGCAAATTTGCGGCGGATTTGAAATTGCATCCCAAGATATTATTTCTTGTGTGCTTCGATAAAGTCCATAACAGCTTTCACAGTTGTCAATTTGGCAGCTTCTTCATCAGAAATCGTGATATCGAATTCTTTTTCCAATTCCATAATCAGTTCAACTGTATCCAAAGAATCTGCACCCAGATCTGTTGTAAACGAGGCTTCTTCTGTTACCACAGCGGCATCAACGCCCAATTTTTCTGTAATAATCTTTTTTACCTGTTCAAAAGTTGTCATTTTTTTTCCTTTGTTTTGGTTAATCTTCTTCGCCCCATTTGGCGCGTTATAGTTTTCAATCTATCATTTTATGACCATAGTGTCAAGAAATTATAACAAATCATAACACGTTGACAAACCCAATTTATGTTTAGCCTAGCCCAACACACTATCCAGCAACATGTTCATATTCTGGCGAAACTCTTCATGATCCGACGACCAGTTTAATTGTCGCATCAAGAATTTATGCACATCATCCATTGTTAAATTAGGAATTCCCGCCGCCATTGCCACACGACGCCATGTCATTCGTGGATCCGCCAGCGCACATCCACCCCGCCCTGGAAAAACCCAGCGACCATCCTGGGGCAGATCTTGTAACAAAACCACCGCCCGATCCGATAACGGCATTGTTCCCCACATGTAATGATTAAAATCCAGATCACGCCACTGCATTGAAAAAATTTTTGATTTTGGTGCAAATCCATAAACCAGCATTAAAAACGCCGCCCGAACAAATGGCATATCCATATTATCAATCACCGATACCACACGTCGCAGACCGGCAATATTCAATGGACGCGTCCGTCGATGCTGGGCGACTTTTGGCACATCATGCATAGGATTTTTGGTTATGTACCCTTCTTCGATGGCATGGTTAAACATACTCTGCATTAATTCATGCATACGTCCAGAAATTGCCGGCCCAGCAATTTTATCCAGCGTGGCCGCAATATCCCCCGCCGTTAAATCTTGGACATTCTTGGTAAACAATTCCCCCAAATGACGATCAATGGCCCGGCGCAACTTGGCACGGGCATCTTCACCACGGCGTACCTTTTTCACCATATAGGCATTAACTAATTTTTGAAATTCGATTTTATTGCGATGGGGGGGAACTTTTTTCGACGCCCCCTTAATCACATCTGTCACACGTGCCCGGGCGGTGGGAATATCAATATCAGGATAATTACCAATGATAATTCTTTTGTCACGCCCCATCACACGCTTGCGTACAAAGAATGTTTTAACACCGTGACTGGTTACATATAAACGCAGACGCGGTTCGGCAATATCTTGGACCACATCAAATCCAATGCGTGGGGCGGGCAAATTATCCAGAATGTATTCTGCAAAGAAAAATTGATGTGCCATAATTTCGCCCCCCTGTATGCTGTTCGCGTTACTTAACCCGTGCGGCTTTGTCCCGCCAAAAATGATTTAGTTTTTGTTGCACCTGATCACGTTTTTGCTTTGCAATAAAGTACTGGGCATTCTTGGCCGCATGGGGACAATCTGTATTCTTACATGGCGCATCTTCTTTCTCAAACGCCTGGCATTGACGAATTATTACCGGAATATCATCGCCATCATCCATCCCATAATTTAACATCTTGGATGAATAGACCTTAACAATACATGCCTGGGGCAAATGTGTGCAATTTTCAAATGATACATCGGCGGTTATATCGCGACGAATAGATAAAAAATCATTATTCGCTATTTTATACGCCCCTTGTAAATCATGATACTGCTTGCTAGCCGTGGCAAATTCAGCAGAAGACACCCGAAAAAAATATTTTATTCTATCAAACATAATTCATTCCTATAATTTTTGTTCTATGATACTTTCAAGGCATTAATAAACGCACTCTGCGGGATTTCAACATTCCCAAATGACCGCAGACGCTTTTTCCCTTCCTTTTGTTTTTCCAGCAGCTTGCGCTTGCGCGTGATGTCACCACCATAACACTTGGCTGTTACATCCTTGCGATAGGCCGCAATGGTTTCCCGCGCAATAATTTTGCCCCCAATCGCCGCCTGTAATGGAATCTTAAACTGGTGCCGCGGGATCAGATCTTTCAGCCGTTCCACAATTTGACGTCCCCGTTTTTCCGCCGCGCTGCGATGGCACATGAATGATAGCGGTTCGACATTCTCTTCGTTAACAAGAATCGATACCTTGACCAAATCAGATGGTTCGTATCCCTGTAACACATAATCGAATGATGCATACCCCGATGACAGTGATTTAACCCGATCATAAAAATCAAAGACAATTTCTGCCAATGGTAATTTGTATACCAAAACCGCCCGATTCCCCACATAAGAAATATTTTCTTGGACACCGCGCCGTTCTGCACATAATCCCATAATGCCGCCCATGTATTTCTCTGGCATCATAATGGTCGCACGAACCCATGGTTCTTCGATCATTTCAATTCGCGTCGGATCAGGCATATCGGCCGGATTTTCCAAATCCATAACATCGCCGCCACGTAAATGCAGACGATACAACACGCTGGGGACGGTATTAATCAGATTCAGCCCAAATTCGCGGGTTAACCGTTCGCTAATAATTTCCATATGCAACAGACCCAAAAATCCACACCGCAACCCAAAGCCCAGTGCACTGGATTTTTCTGTTGTAAAGACAAACGACGCATCGTTCAAAGCCAATTTTTCTGCGCCTTCGCGAAAGGCGGGGTAATCATCCGCCTCTACTGGAAAGAAAGATGAAAAGACAACCGGCACAGACGGCTTAAAACCCGGTAACGCATCGGCCGCCGCCACACGGGCATCGGTAATGGTATCCCCAACCTTACAGTCATGGATTGTCTTCATCCCGGTAATAATAAATCCAATTTCACCAGTATTTAACGCATCAACATCGACCATTTTTGGTGTAAAGTAACCGATTTTATCCACCGTATATTCGGCACCAGTGGCCATAAACCGAATTTTCTGACCGCGGGATAATTTTCCATCCACCACGCGTACCAAGATCACAACCCCTAAATAGGAATCATACCAAGAATCCACCAGCAAGGCCCGCGTTGGCGCATTTTCATCACCACGTGGCCCAGGCAGCTTGGTCACAATTTCTTCCAGTAATTCTGGCACGCCATCCCCGGTCTTGCCCGACACACACAAGGCATTCGATGCATCCAATCCGATCACATCTGCAATTTGTTCACGCGTTGCGACCACATCACTGGACGGCAGATCGATTTTATTCAGCACCGGCAACATTTCCAAATCATTATCCAATGCCAAATACGCATTCGCCAGTGTCTGGGCCTGGACCCCTTGGGTTGCATCCACCAGCACCAATGCCCCTTCGCATGAAGCCAATGACCGCGACACTTCGTACGAAAAATCCACATGTCCCGGTGTATCCATCAAGTTTAATTGATATGTTTGGCCGTCACGTGCGGTATAGTTTAACCGGACGGTCTGGGCCTTGATCGTAATGCCCCGTTCCCGTTCAATATCCATAGAATCCAGGACTTGGGCCTTCATCTCACGCGATTGCAGACCGCCGGTATATTCAATCAAGCGATCTGACAAGGTTGATTTCCCATGATCAATGTGGGCGACAATTGAAAAATTTCGAATATTTTTTTGATTCATCATGCGGCAATGATACACCAGTATTTCCCCCACCGCAAGGTGATTTTTCAAGGAAATTATAGATTTTCCAATAATTCATCGATTCGTGATGCCCGTTCCAAGGTATCATCATAAACGAATCGAATATCAGGAACGTATTTCTGATCAATACGGCGCGCCAATTCAAACCGTACGGTTCGCGTAATATCATCCATCCGCCGTTGAACCCCGGCCAAATCATCATGACGGGAATAATAAAACAGTTTCACAAACTGTAACCCGCCGTGGGCCACAGATCCAACCAGCGATACCCCCGAAACAATCGGATCATCGCCATAATTGTCGCGTAAAATTTCTGCAACCAGTGTTTGCACCTTGGCTGCGATACGTTCGCCACGATTGGATGTCATTTGCTTTTTCATACGTAATCCCTGATAAATTATGATTGTAAAATACCAGACATTTCTTTACAATCAAGTAAAATTACGTCAATCTGTGGGGGAATAAATACAAATGAAACTGGTCGATGCAATCTTAAAAAAATCTGGTCATCCGGCATTTTCGTGGGTGGTCTTTTTCTTAACATTTTGTGAATCTATCTTTCTATTCATTCCCCCCGAAGTGTTTATGACACCCCCCATTATCGCCGATAAAAAGCGTGCATTGCCAATTACATTGGCGGCATCACTGGGGTCACTGGTGGGGGGGGCGGTCGCCTATGCCATTGGATTGTGGTTGTTTGATTCTGTGGGCGTGTGGTTGATTCAAAATTTTGCCAGTATGGAAAAATTCGCCCTGGCCCAGGATATGTTTATCCGCCATGGCATTTTGATTATATTCATTACCGCGGTCACGCCGGTACCATACAAATTAATGGCCATATGCGCCGGATTTTTGCACTTTCCTGCATTGATTTTCCTGGGCGTATCGGCCATATTTCGAACATTGCGCTTTGCCATTGTTGGATTTTTATTATGGCGATTCCAAGAACATGCCAATGCCATTGTAAAAAAATATTTCTGGCCCTTGACCATGTTGGCCATCGCGGCCGCAGGTGTCGGAATTATCTTGATGATGATGCTATGACCAATCCACCAATGGTGGATTTTTTTATTGTAATCTTTGGACTGATGGGTATACCCGTACCCTTAAACTCTAATTAATGGCCCCGGCTGGGGACACCTGAAAATACCATAATAAATTGATATGTATCATCCATACATGCCAAAATATTACACGAAATTATCACCAGATCCAGCCTCCACAACATAACGCATCCCGGGATAAATATTGAGAAAAAAAAAGCCCCAACAAAATATCACCCATAAATGTCGCATGAACACATCCCGATCGATGCGATTATGCAATTATCGGAACAAGATATTATATGTACATGTGGAAAAAAACTATAAACGAAAACATCATCCCATGGGACGCCCCCGGTAAATATCGAAAATAATTCAAGAAATATAAAAAATTCCTGCGCTAATATTGGGCGGATACAAATTGGCCGATGCCATAACACAACTATGCAATCACCGAAACGATGTATTATGTGCATGTCGGATGGGTACGCTGCATAAATTTGACACCCCCACCGTCCCGCCCGTCAATGGGGATAGCCTAAGGACGCCCGCCCCCCCGCCGGTGCCGATGCAATTTCCGGCGTGTATTTAATGACAAATCCCCCAAAACCATTACCAGATCCGACAGTCCACCCCACACACACAATATGACGCGCCCCCCCGGGATAAAGATTGAGAAAAATTCAAAAAAATCCCGCCAAACGGCGGAAAATTTCTTATTCGACCCAAATCGTGGCATAACTTGTCGTTGAATCTGCCGATCCAACCGGAATCTTGATATTGCCACGCGTTACGGTTCCCCGGCCCGATACGCCGGTTACAACATATCCAGAACCACTATCGGTAAAGCCTTTGACCGCACTGTTGTCAACCTGTTGAATTGATGCTTGTAAATCATCAATTTCTGTATTGATTGCTTCGATGCTTTTTTCGTTTTTCGTCGCCAGCTCTGTAACCGTTTCATTACTTTTTACCAATACGTTTAACTGATCGGTATTATTACTGACATTGTATTTCAAGCTGCCTTCTGCTGTTGAATTCAATTCGGTAATAATTGCTGTATTTTCTTGAACCTGTTTTTTCAAGCCCGTTTCTGGGTTATTAATACTGGCGTCCAGGCTTTCCATCCCCGCCACAACAGAATTAATCGCGCCCACCGCCGACGTTTTATCCGATGTGTTTAACGCATCCAGATCGCCAACCTTGTCCGCCGGCATATTTTTTATGGCGGCATTAACCTCGTTAATGGCACCAACAACTGTTGCCTTGTCCGTTGTCGACAGTGTGGCAGTATCGCCCAAATCATCTTGGATTGATTTTACATCATTTTGCAATGTGCCAATGGGGCCCATCACCGTTTCGATATTGGTGTCGACGTATTCTCTACTGGCAATTTCTGCACGGGACGTGGATACAAAAGTCCCGATAACAACCATTGCTGCCAACGAAATGTTAAAAAATTGTGCTTGCTTTTTTATCATTCTGTGTTGTGCCTGTGGTTTATTTTATAAATGCGGCGCGGATTGCGCCGCATTTATGTATGTTTAGTTGGGTTATTATTTTGCGATAACTTCCCAGACAAAGGTCGTCCCATCAAATGTCAAGGCGCATGTTTTGCCTTCGGTCGCGCATTCTCTCGGGGCAGATGCTGCCAAGTCAGTCAAGATCCCCATATTCGCAGATTTTACAAAAGTTGTATCTGCGGTGCCTTTGTCATAGACATCGTCAGAATTCGCCTTTTTAGCAATTTCTCCATTCGCTGTGGCAATATCCGCGGTGTTTTTGGCAACTTTAGACGCCAGGCTGTTTTCACCGGTCGTAATGGCATCGATCGCAGTTTTGTTCGCCTGGATATTCGTCGCATTGGTAGATACCTGATTTCTCAATTCTGTCAGATTACCTTCTGTTAATGCCCCATCGGCAATGCCTTTGACTTCGTTGATCGCGCTAACCAGATCGTCTTGTGCTGTTGTCTCTAATGTTTCCAAATTACCAATCTTTTGCAAGGCTTGGCCGGCATTCGTGCTGGCGGTGTTGGCGACAGTTTCTGTCCCTTTAACCGCATAAGCACCTTTGGCTGCCTCTGTCGTCAGATAACCATCCAAGGCACCGGCATCTAATTTGCCATCTGCGGCCGCTTTGGCTGCCTTGGCCGCTGCATTAACTTCGTTAATCGCCGGGACAACTTTTTTGGTCAACCCTTCGGCTAATTCGGTAACAACCCCCACTTCGGTGTTATATTTGTCTGTTTTGACATAATCCTGTAACGCGGTAGTAAAATCACCGGCAATAACCTCTTGGACAGCATCAGAAATCGCCGTATTGGTTTCTTCTTTTGTATATACGGTGGTCTTATCAGCTTTTTTTTCGACATTTACGTTGATTGCAGCTTCACGATCGTCGACGTATTTTTTACTGGCAATTTCTGCGTTTGCCCCCCCCGCCATCAAAATGGTTGCCATAATTCCAGAGAAGACAATTTTTGTTTTTTTCATTTTTCTTTTCTTTATCCCGGTTCTAACACGGGACCTTTATATCACCCAGCCTAAACTGCGCAGTTTGTTAACAATTATTCAACGACCAAAACCCATGCCAATTCACCATTTTTGATGACGGGAACATAGTTTTTGCCATCTGTCGGTGCCCCTGTCACAGACAGTGCATCACCCGGTTGCAACGCAGTATCAGCTTTTTGCCCCTGTTCTGCGGTTGCAAATTGGTTTTTAATATTGTTGATCGCCACATCAATCGCGGCATCAACTTGGGCCTTTAAGACATCTGGATCAATTGCCCCAGAATCACCGGCCGGCCCGCGCAAATCTTCCAACAAGACCAACGTATTCCATGTTGCATCACCGACATGACGCCACTGAATTTCTGTATCTGTCTTTTGGAATTCAATTTCACGACCATTACCGCCGCCCATAATTTCGCCCAATTTATCTGTATCCAGACCGATATCATTGCCTTCGATATAGATATATTCACTGACGGAATTTAAGATATCTTGCTTGTTCGCCAAGGCATCGTCAAAGCCAATAACCTTGTCATCTAAATTACCCAAACGTTCGTCCAGGTTATCAATCTGTTTGTTTATTTCATCCAATGCCGCCGGATCAAAATCCCCACCACTGGTCCCCGGTTTCGTAACCGTTCCCGGATTAGGATTTTTAATCGGTGTACCCTGAATCTTGCCACCGCCCAAGTATTTACCGATCGACAAACGGGCCGAAGAACCAACCCCAGACGTGCCGGACGTAACCGTGCCCTTGGTCCCACTGGACGTTGTGCGAATTGTTCCCGCACGCGCCGCCGACGTTACCGCCCCTGTCGAATTATTTGATGTTGACCCGGTCGTACCACTATATGTTCCACCACCCAGCGAGCGCACCATTGATG
>CATNBF010000004.1 GCA_950096895.1 uncultured bacterium
GTCAAGACGTCATTGTTTCGACACCACTGAATATAATCTGCCACAATCAGAAAGTATCCCGGAAATCCCATTCCGATAATAACCCCCAGCTCGAATTCCGCCTGTTCATAATATGGGGCTGTATCGGTTATATTATTTTCCTGTAAACGTGCCGCCAAACCCGACATCGTGTTGTCGCGCAACATTTGACATTCTGTTTCCAAATCATCCCCAAAACGCGGCAACAATGGCTTTTCATGGACATTGACCATAAATCCACATCGACTTGCAATGATACGGGTATTCTCTATCGCCTCTGGCAGGTCAGAAAAAATCTCTGTCATTTCTGCGGTCGACTTAAAATATTGTTCCGACGATTTGCGTCGCCGTTCCGGGTCAATAACCTTGGTCTGGCCCAACACGCATCCCAATGCATCGGTTGATTCATAATCAGTACCGGCGGCAAAGCATGTATCATTGGTTGCCACAATGGGTATATTTAATTCCTGGGCCAACTTTAAGAAGCCGGGTTCGGTCTTGATTTCTTCTTCCAGACCATGCCGCTGGATCTCTATATAAAATCGATCACCAAAAATATCTAAAAATGTACGGGCATATGCCGCCGCCGTATCTTCTTGGGCATTTAATAGGGCCATACCAATCGCCCCCAAATGCGCCCCCGACAGGGCAATAATCCCCCCACTGTGTGTGCGTAATTCATCCATTGTCACATAGGGGCCCAAATGATGGTTTTCCGTACGCATATACATCAATCGTGTTAATTCACACAGGTTCAAGTATCCATCATGATTCTGGGCCAACAAGACAATTCGCGATAATGATTCTGTGCGTAAAATCTTGGGATCAACATTATGGTGGTTCAGTGATAATTCCACCCCAATAATCGGTTGAACCCCCTTGGCCGGCATAACATCAGAAAATTCTGCGGCCCCAGACATCAAATTTGTATCCGTCAATGCGCATGCAGACATCCCCGCCGCCACACACAGCGCGGGAATATCGCCCACCCGTAATGTTCCATTACCAACCGAAAAGCGTGAATGCACGCGCAAATGAATAAACTGACTTTCCATGTCTGAAACAATAGCAAAATTTCACACACCGCTGCAACCCCTAATTTTATAGATTTTTTTTGACATTATCATTGTTTGTATTATGATCTTGAAAAAAGGATATAAAATGGATTCTTATAAAAATAATAATGAAATTCGACCAATCGTAACGGCATTATCTGTGGTTGCCATTGTATTATCAGGCTGGGCATTGCTGATGCAATATCTCAAAAACCAGGATAAAATCCATACAGATAAAACCGAAACAAAAAAAGAAATAACGGCCACACCAACAATTCCAAAGAGATCATTAGATACGGCGTATATCTTGGACGCCAAAAATTTTTATAAGCATATTGACAATCGGGCGGTCAAAAACGTTAACCGCATCTATATGATAACCCAATCTGGACGTGAATTAATCCAAGACATTCAGGAACGCAAAGTTGGCTATTTCGTGAAACCGGGTGACACCGTGATCTTGAATCAGAACAATACGATTATCAACAGTCTGCGTCACGAACGGATGAAAGATAAATTCGTAAAGTCCCGATAAATAAAATCCCCCGAACGGGGGATTTTATTGCTTATTTCCGATTTTTATATCCGTTCCAATATTTCAGAAAAATGCGCCGATCACTATCTGGATTATTGGCAATCGACAAGGTATCCCAATCAATCACCGCACAAACATTCAAATCATCATCAAAAAATAAATTTGTTTCATTCAGATCAAAATGTCCCAAGACGCGCCGCGGGTTGTCCGTCGGTTCTTCGATGGTGCGGGTCTGCATACTATCGTTAAAGCGGGCATTATCTGGAATTGCATCGACATTGATGGATTGCAGCTCGCTAATAATCTGAAAGACCTGGGCATGAATCTTTTGTTCATTTTGGATAACGGTTTCATGATCAAAGTCTTCGATATGGCGGCCGGGAATCTTCTCGCACACATACATGGGGGCATGATCGTCAACAATTACACGGGGAATATTAACATGGATATAGGGGCGAATATAATTGGCAATAGATTCAAAATCCTTTAATCGGGTATTGGTTACATCGCGGAAAATCTTGACATAATATTTGTCATTCACCAGACACACCACACGGTTTAGTGTCCGTTGGCGAATGAATTTGATGCTGTGTGTCCCTTCGCCAAATTCGCGTCGAATAAAACGTGTAATTTTCGGATGATATAAAAACAGATTGGTTACCGCCCGTACATGGGTACGATTATTCGAACCGGGTACAAAACACGCCGCCAGGTTTCCTAAATAAAACGGGATTTTACTCATACCGGTGTCCTTGGTTAAATAATTAAATTATTAATAAATATAATGTTTTTTTACACGGATATCAAGATATAAATCCTATGGCCTGTAAAACACCATAAAAAAATCCCCCAGTGGGGGGCGGGGGAATGCGGATTATTGCATCCAGCACATATCTGTGTATTCATAGGTTCCCGTGCTGTCCGCACCATCCATGACACCGCATCCTGATATGCTGGTGGTGCCGGGATAACTAAACGCGTCCTCGCCGCCATCATTTGGACATTTATAACAACTTACTGAACTGTCGACTGGGTTACCGTAATATCCAAACATACAGCGGTATTCATACAAACGAGTACACGTATTACAATCACATCTGGCATTTATTTTGACTTCATGTCCAGTCATAAATGCGGCCCAATCAATGGTTTGGCAATCCGCGGAACATCCGGTACAATTGCTGGCTGCGTCGCATAGGCCGCTTTGCACGCAGATGTCGGAAAAACCGACACCCGAATAAAGTAATTCCACCCAAATTTGTGCGTATGAATTAGCCATTTCTTTGGCCATATCAGCAAGTTCAGACTGAGAATTAAAATACTCACCACAATAGTTTATATGCTGATACAGTTGCGATTGCGTGCAGTTCACATTGGGACATTTGTACTCTGCGCAATAAATTAATGATTTGCAGACTGAACAGATAACATCAGAGGTGGCGGCAAAAACATCACACGTTAATAACCCGAGGTTTGCATACGACAATAATCCCAAAATAAAAATCCCAGATTTCCGCATTTTTTCCTCCGACTTTATGCCTAATCCAACCGTCCATTTGGATTAGGCATAGTATCATATCGCCCAACATCAGGAATTATACCGCATTGCAGGATTTTTTGCAAGGCTGATTTCTGAATTCTGATTGGCTTGGGACAGTTCTTAATCTTCTGGAATCCAAAGCACCACACAAACCATTCGTAAATCAAAAAAAATCCCCCACCCGGGGGGGGGGGGGGGATTTTTACTTTAATTTGCCGCAGCAATGTTTGTACTTTAAACCCGACCCGCACGGACATGGCGCATTACGCCGGGCATCGGCGGTCATGGCACCTGGGTTTAATTCGGCATCATGCTGGGCACGCTGCTGCTCGGTGGCGGCAACATCTTCACGGGTCAATTCCATCCGGCATATATACGACACGGACATAATCTTAAAGTTATTAATCGTATTACGGAACAATTCCAGTGCTTCGCGCTTGTATTCATAAAGCGGGTTTTTCTGGGCATATCCACGCAGTCCGATTCCCGTTTGCAAATAATCCATCTGTTGCAAATGCCGTTTCCACACCGCATCCAACGCCCCCAGCATCATTTGACGCGTGGCAGTCTGCATCATTTCTGGGCCATATTTCGCCGCCTGTTGATCATAACGACGATTCCCCAATGAAACCAACGTGTCATACGCCTTGCGTTCGTTGATTGTTTCGTCGGTTTTCCACTTTTCAATATCGGTAATATCCAACGCAAACATACGCAACATGGCATCATGAATTCCGGTAGTATTCCAATCCGACGGATGGGATTTTTCTGGAATGTTGTTTTCGCAAATCATTTCCACCACATCCGCAATCAGTTCCCGCGCCAACGGCCCCAGATCATCAGATGTCATCAAATCATCACGCTGCTTATAGACAACGCCGCGCTGTTCATTCATAACGTCATCGTATTTCAGCAATTCTTTACGTGATTCGAAATAACGTGCTTCGACACGCTTTTGCGCTTTTTCCAGTGCCTTGGTGATCCACGGATGCGTAATTGCTTCCCCGGTTTTCAGCCCCAACGTCGTCAACATTCCGTTCAAACGTGCCGCACCAAAGATACGCATCAGGTCATCGTCCAACGCCAAAAAGAACTTGGAATCACCGGGATCCCCTTGACGCCCAGAACGTCCACGCAACTGATTATCAATACGACGGGATTCATGCCGTTCGGTACCAATAACATATAAACCACCTGCATCCAAGACTTGCTTTTTCTGGGATTCAATGCGGGCATAGATTTCTTTCTTTTTATCTGCGAAATCTGGGGCGTCACTATCCAGCTCGGCAATCAATGCCTCTGCATTACCGCCAAGTTTAATATCTGTCCCACGACCCGCCATGTTTGTTGCGATCGTTACCGCACCGGGGGCACCGGCCTGGGCGACGATGCGCGCTTCGGATTCATGATGCTTGGCATTCAAGACCGCCGGTTCAATGCCCAATTTCTTGCGCACAATCGCGGCCAGCTCTTCGGACTTTTCAATAGAAACCGTCCCGACCAATACAGGCTGCTTGCGAGCAATGCATTCGCCAATTTGCTTTACAATCGCATCAAATTTTTCTTCTTTGTTGCGATAGATCTCGTCATGATGATCAATACGTGCCACCGGACGATTGGTCGGGATCGCCACCACGCGTAGCTTGTAAATTTCTTCGAATTCGGCCGCTTCGGTCATGGCGGTACCGGTCATCCCCGATAATGTCGGATACAAACGGAACAGATTCTGGTACGAAATACTGGATACTGTCTGGTTTTCCGGTTGGACCGTAACATGTTCCTTGGCTTCTATCGCCTGGTGCAGTCCTTTGCCAAACCGCCGTCCTGTCATCACACGGCCGGTAAATTCGTCCACGATCAGAATTTCACCATTACGAACAACATAATTCACATTTTTTTGGTATAAATGATGGGCCAGCAACGATTGCTGGATATGCATAACCAAGGCCGCATTTTCTGAGGCGTACAAATTATCCCCCACCAACAATCCGGCATCACGCAGCAAACGCGTTGCCGTATCAACCCCGGTTTCGGTCAATGTAACATGACGATCTTTTTCGTCTTTTTTGTAATCATCAGGATTTAATTGTGCCACCACTGCATCAACACGGGCATAAAGCTCGCTGGTGTCTTCGGCCGGCCCAGAAATAATTAACGGGGTGCGCGCTTCGTCAATTAAAATACTATCTACTTCGTCAACAATGGCAAAGAACAAAGGACGCAGCACCTGTTGATCCTTGCTAAATTTCATATTATCGCGCAGATAATCAAACCCCAGTTCAGAATTCGTCACATACGTAATGTCACAGTTGTACGCCGCCCGACGATCTTCGTCGGACATATCATGTTGAATCACACCGATCGTCAGCCCCAAGAAACGATACACACGTCCCATATCGGCCGCATCGCGCGACGCCAGGTAATCGTTAACCGTAATCAAATGCGCCCCACGACCATACAATGCCTTTAGGAACAAGGTCAATGTCGCCACCAATGTTTTTCCTTCACCGGTTTTCATTTCGGCAATCTGACCACCGGTCAACACCATACCCCCGATCATCTGAACGTCAAAATGACGCATCCCAGTGGAACGAATTGACGCCTCGCGGACCAGGGCAAAAGCATCCGGTAAAATATTCTTTTCTTTTTCCCCGGCGGCCAAGCGATTACGCAATTCCACGGTCTGGGCACGTAATTCATCATCCGTCATGGCGTGATACTTTGGTTCCAAATCATTAATCAACGATACGGTTTTATCATATGATTTAACCAACCGATCATTGGCGGACCCCATAATTTTTCCAATTAAACCTGTCAACATCTTTCTTTCCTTCACATTTTATACGAAATGTATAGCAATTTTGCACCTTGCGGTCAAGTTACTTTATGATATAATGCAACCAGAGACACATACAAGGGCAGGGCACAAATAAAAAGAGAGAAATCATGCGGGAATCAATTCATAACTTAAAAACATCTGATATTTCCAGCGATGTTTACGTCATCGCGCCAACACAAATCGACAAAATCGCGCAAATATTCGCCGATACTGTGGCAGATACCATGAATATGCGCACATTTTCACAGAAAATTCGTCAAATTGCCGAACAATCATTACGAAATGCCCTGGGGGCGGCAAAAAAAATGGGTGAAAGATAAAAAACCGGGTAAATCCCGGTTTTTTTACATAAATAATACTCTTTTGAATTGTGTTTTGTTTTGGGTAAAAAATCACTTGCGAAAAAACGCGCCGCGGCATATAATCCCCGGCATTGCGGAGAATTTAACTATGCCTAATCCAAAGGGACGTTTTTTTGGATGATATCGGGGGGGGATAAAAAAGTGCAGAAATCTGGGATTTTATTTTTCAAAAAACTATGCCAGAAAAACGTCGGTTTTTTATGTGCAACATTGATGTCTATGGCATCGGCATATGCCGTTGTCCCATCTAACAATACAGAATGTAATACATGCGTATCGTGCATAAAAAGCATCCTGGCAATAACTGGATCGGGTCATAATGAATGGAAAACATCTTTCAAGGATTCCAGTGGCTGGAATCAATGGGCCAAGAAATCTTCTTGTGTTGCCTTAACAGACAAATATTCAAAATTACGATCAAAATTAACCGAATTAGACAGCTCGGCCGCCTGTGCCGCCGTATCGATTTGCGTCTGCAGCAGCAGCACATGCAACGGCAACACGACAAATTGGGAACACTTTGATACCGGACGCGAAATGCGCCAAGAATACGGTTGTACATCCGATGCATTATGCAGCACGCATCGGGCCTTTCGATGCGCATCGGGTTACTGGGGGACGGCCAGTGGATCAACATATGGCACATGCACCGCGTGTCCAGACAATGGTACCAGTTCTGCGGGCGCATCCAGTCAAAGCAGCTGCTATATCACGTCTGGATCAAATGCCGCCGGCCGTTTTCGATATAAAAACGCGTGTTATTATAAATAATATCGCTTGGCCTTTGTGCGCACATGTGGGCGACATGCCCCCGGCATCCCCGATGAATGATTTACCATTAAAAAATCCCGGATTTCCGGGATTTTATATTACAACATACTGTCGTCATAAACGGTATAGGTTATCCCATCCGACGTAATCTGTAACGCGCCCGGTCCATCGGTCGACATATTGCCGTAATAGACATCGCCATTAACCCCCACCGCCAGTGATTTTTCCGTCTTTTTATCACTGCGCAGATAGATCTTATTATCACCGATATGCAACACACGGCCACAATCACCGGATTCGTCTGCACTGGCACCATATCCGATTGTGGTCATCCCAACCGGGCACATATTGCGAACACCAACGTCACCTTGGGAAACAGTGGATGCCGCGGCCCAATATCCAATGCCGACATTACTGCATATGGATGCATTTTCTGTCGCCAAATACGTTCCGCCCGCGCAATTGATTTTGCAATCTGATGCCGCGTCATGGTCAGATACCGCATTCCCAGTTATGGTATATCCCGCCAGACATGCCGTACATTCGGTCGCCCCGGTGTTGGAATAAGTATCACCGGCACAGATATCGCATGTGGATGTAGAACCATAGGATACTTCGACACCCTGGGCAAATGTTCCGGCCGCACATTTAGTGGCAGTATTTGCGCCGGCCGATGCAATATATTCACCGTTCAACGGCGCAGTTTTGCATATGCTGGGGCCGCTTTTATTGTTAAGCGTAGAGTAAGGATACAACCCATCCGCCAAGTCACTGCACGGCAAACAGGTAAATCCATCCACATAGTAACCTGCCTTGGCACCGACTGATGTAATTGGTAATGTACAGTGCGTTGGGGTGCAATCTTGCAGAATGGTTCCCGCATAATTCATTGTATATGTACAGTCTTTGGCCGTCGTGCAATTGCCCGATCCAACACTGTAACAATTTTCTGGGATTTCTGGCTCAATCTTTAACCCTTCTTTGGTGAACGTTCCGACACAGTCGGCCTGGGTCGGGGCACCGTCGCCCGTCCGATAATAAACCGGACATTGCGCCTGGCTGGCATTATTATTTTTATAATACCCCGTTTCAACAGTTTTACATGTGGCCTGGGCGGTTTCATCTTGGTATTCCAATGCGCCCGAACAGACATCACACGATGAATTAAACCCATAATTAACACGATGTTCACCACCAGCGGTGCCAATCGAACACGGTTCAAATGTCGATGACTTTGCCACATCAACAAAATAACCGGCCGGAACATTCGCAACACACCCAGATTCAGATGTCGCGCCCGCGCCATCTTGGTATCCGGCCGGACACAATGGACATGTTGTGCCACTGATATAATGGCCCGACGTTGCTGTTACCGTGGCAACCGACTGCTGGCACGCGGCATTATTTGTGGCACAGCCGCTTTTGATCGCCCCATCACCATTACCCGTGGAATTCGCAAAGGCAACATACGTACACGCGGCCCCGGAACATGTATTACATGTTTTTGTTGCACAGTTTTCAGGCAGCGCGCACGCCGTTTGTGTACCGGACCATGGACGGGATTTATTGTTACTATAACACGCGGTTATCGCGGTTGCCATCGTGGCAGAATTCGGATATCCCGATGGACAAGTTTCCATACCAAAGTTCGTCGTATGAACCGTCGCTTGGTTCGACGTATTACATGAAACCCGATCTTTTCCCGGGCAATACGAACCGGCGGGACATTCTTTGACCTCTACATAATAGGCATATCCCCCACAATGATTTTTGTTGGTCAAATAATACCCCGGCTTAACAGACATATATCGCCACCATGTGGTATCATCATATTGATTAGTGGTCGCATTATAATTAGTATATTCAACCAATCCCACACGTTCCCCGGTTAAATACCATGTTAATGCCCGACATCCGGAAATTGACGTACTGCCTGTTGTGTTCAAGGCTTCGGCACTGGAAAATTCAGGATTATAATAATGCGCCGGAAATGTCGTACGTTTAGACGTTGTTGGATTCGGGCAATTATATTTAACCCCGCCGGTACAATAAACAGTCCCCGAACATTGCGATTGGCCCGTGCGCGTGTTTGAATCGCCGCCCGTCGAATAATACCCGGCCGTCACGCTGTTGCGAATACCCCCGCTGCAATAATAAGCGTTACCGCCGCATGCCGTTTGACCGGTACAGTTGTTATTACTGGTGTTACAACCGGTGGTGTAATATCCCGATGTTACCGTCGAACATGATGATGCACCGGCCGCGCTGTACTTGGTGCGCCCCGTACAGGCCGCACAAGATGTGGCACCCGCACCGGCATACGTTCCCGCCGCACATTTCTGGGATACCCCACCACTGCAATAATTGCCGGCGGTACATTGTGATTGCCCCGTTCTGGTGGTTGAATCACCACCGGTCGAATAATACCCGGACGACACGCTGTTGCGGACACCCCCGCTGCAATAATAGGCATTTCCGCCACATTTCGCCTGGCCGGTACGGGTATTGGCATCGCCACCGGTTGAATAATAACCACTGCTGACGCTATTGCGGCCATAGCCCGACGACGGATTAGAAACATTCGAAAATCCCGGACAGTAATACGCATTTCCACCGCAATTGGCGCACGCACTGCCATTCCAATAGGTACCGGCACTGCATGTTCTGGTTGCGGCAACTTTATTCGCCGTACCACCCGCACAGGTATAACCGCTGGGGCATGGGGTACATACGTTTCCCGTCGTCGGTGTTCCGTTATAGGCCCCGTCCTTGGTCATATAAAAATCCTTGGCACATGATGTATATTTCTTGACCGCAGGACATGTATACCCAGCCCCAAACACATTCCCAGAAAAACACAGTATGAAAAACAATGCGAAAAATCGCAAAAAACGGACCATTTGTGCTTTATCCCTTTCTAAATTTATAAATATATCTTACGAAAATTCCCGAATGTTACGCAAGAACAAAAAATACCCACACATAAAAAATATTTGAATTCCACCCCAGGCATGTTATAGTAAACACTGGCAAGATGGACAGAGCGTAGCTGTCATGAAAATGACAGAGGAAAGTCCGGACTGCATGGGACGGCATACCGGCTAACGGCCGGGCGGGGCAACCCGACGATCAGAGCAACAGTGACGAAACGATTTAATTCGAGTGAAACGGGCAATCTCTATGCGCAGCAACTTCAAATAGGTTCCTTTATACCATGTCCCAGGGCATAGGAACGGGTAGAAGGCTTGACACCTGGTGGTAACACCTGTGTGCAGATTAATTACGCTCGCTACCCTTGCATGGTGATGAATATCACTGGGCTTGGGCACGTACAGAATCCGGCTTATCGTCCATCTGCTATAAAAAAATCCCGCAAATGCGGGACTTTTTTTTTATAACGTCATGGGTGGATAACACGCATCATCGATACAACATGCAAATCCGCCATCGCCCATATCGGTAAATTCTTCACCGGTACAACACCCATGAATGTCCGGGGTGCTGCCATCGTCACATGTGGGCATAGACGATACAGGCGGAACAATTGTCTTGTCACGTGAAACATCATATTCCGGTTTGCCCATGGGGATCGCCGCTGGTTCCGGGGTGATTGTTTCGGTATCACTTGATTCAACAATCACCGGTTCGGCAACCATCGTATCTGTTATAACCGGTTCAACCGCCGGCATTTCTGGCCCAGAATTCATATCCGCGACGGGTTGGGTGGGGACCGGCATACTGACGGGTGTTTCTGGAACATCGGCCGGCGTTGGACTTGATGGTGTAACATCTGGCATGGTGACCGGCATAGCGTCTTGGGCCACGATATCCACCACCGCGGCCGGGATATCTGGGGTGACAACCGGGGCCGATTCCACCGTTACCGGTGCCGCCATAATAAATGGATTTGTATCATCAACAACCGCCGGCATTGGCGCATCATTATCCAGCCCCGCCGTCACATCACCCGAAACCGTCACCAGATCTGGTGTTGATGTCCCAACGTTACGTTGATACAGCCACAGGGTAAATATCGACAAAATAATCAGCAATCCCAACAAAATATAATACACCAATGTTGGGCGACCACGTTGCACCGTTTCGGCGTTTACCCCCGCCGTCCCCGTCAACGGGGATACAGGTCGCACCGCGGCATCCGCCGCCGGGGCCGGCGCAATTTCTGGCATGGCATCTGCCGACGTATCTATCATGGCCGGTGTATCAGATACCGGTTCAGATTGATCAACAATCGGCATAATGGAATCCAGCACCGGCGCATCCGGAACAATGGGCACAATATTCAAGACATCATCACGATCATCGGCCAATGCTTTATCATCATGGGATGATTCTGTGGCGGTTGGTGGCGTAAAAGATAACGGCACCACAGATGGTATATCTTGTTCAATCCCGGTAATATCCGGTTCATCTGCGATCAGTTTTGGTTCATCAGAACGTAATTGCTCTACATCCGTCACCAAATCCTGAGCTTCGTTAAACATAGGCACTTGATCAAATACAGGCACAATCGGGGCCGGTTCTGATGCATCCACGGGTACAGATGGCGCATCAAAATCAATCGGACGAAAGGCAATTTTTTCATCCAGAATTTGTGGATCTTGATCAAATAACGGTGCCACCGCATCCCCATCTTGGGCACGGGCAATCACCGCATCATCTGTATCATCTGGATCATCAATAATATCGTCGGTACCATCAGTATTTATATCATCGATCGGAATTTCATTAAATATCGGTGCAACATCTGTCACCGCCGGTGTCGTTACCGCACGGGATGTATCCGAATTTGATTCTGTCACATCATTATTTCCCATGGGCAACCGTGCCAAAATCGCCCGGGCCATATCGGCATCTTCTTCGGCCGCGGCCAAACGATGCATGGCATTACTTAAACGCTTTTTGGCACGACGTAATTTTTCGTTGGTGGAATCTATCTGGGCCTCGGTCCGCAGGATCTTGGCCGCCGATTGCTTTGTTGGCTCGCGCCCAACGTCACGCCGCTGCGTCGCCAGTTTTGAACGCAATTGACGAACACGTTCGGTTAAATCTTGAATTGTTTCGTTGGTACGTTCTATCGTTTCGCGCGCGCGATCACTGGTTTCATTTGCCGTTGCCAAGCGTTCTGTGGCGGCCCGACGAATGGATTCATGACGAAACGCATCCAATGCCATCCGCGCATCTGAAATATCACGTCCCGCATCATAGGCGGCAATCAAATCATCATAACGCCCCAAACCGGCATATTCGATATCCAGTTTTTGATACTTATTATCTTTTTTTGGCCGCACCATTTCCAAATCAATATTGTAATCATTGGCCAAAATATCATCCCATTTGCGATTCCCAACAGGATTAATGACCAATAAAACATTCGGCTTGTCTGAATTAATTGTCCGATCCAAGACAAAGACCAATTTACCGGCGGCATCATAATATGCAGTAATGACATTACCCGCAATATCATAATCACGCGGCGTTAATTGATGCGTGGTGTTGATGTTCTCTCTCTCTGTGGTCATGCGTATATCCCCCGGGCGTTATTGCACCAATATTATTTCTTTTGCGTAAACTGATAGGCCTGCTTACAATGCTCGTAACAATAGGGCTTGCCGACAAATACAGTCTCTCCGCAGAAATGAAAATCTTCGGAATCCGGATCCCCAATCGGCCAACGACACTGATTCGGTTTCAAATTGGCCATTTCTAATGAATGCTGAACAATCCGCTGGTGCATGGCCAACGATTTATTCAAGGATTTTGAATCACTGCTTTTTTTCGTATCTGCCCCAGATTCAACGTCTTTTTTCTTTGGGGCCGGCTTTGATACTGTAACCTTTGGGGTCGCGGCCTTTTTAACCGGCGCGGCAACCTTTTTCTCGGCCGGCTTTTTCACAGACGCTGTGGCCTTGGGTGCGGCAACCGGCTTTTTTGCTGGCGTTTCTTTGGCGGGCTTTTTCGGAGATGGGGCATCCACCTCTGTCGCTTTGACATTCCAGCCCAGACGATTTAATTTACCCACAACAGCATTTTTCGACAGCCCCAGCCGCTTGCCAATTTCTGACGTCGACAGACCTTTGCCTGTCAAAGCCTTTAACTTTTTTAACGTTGCGTTATCCCAACCTTTGCTCATTTTATAAAACCCTTGTTATTTATGTTGCATTGATTGTACCATAGTTCCGAATCGAAGGGCAAGGAGAAAAAAATGATTTACCCCATGATTTTTGCAATTTTATTAATTGCGGCCATGGGATGTGCCATCGCCATGGCACGCGCCGATATGCGCCGCCGGATTATTCCTGATGTGTACTTATTCCCATTTATGTTGATCGGATTGCTGTTAACCACGTTCTGGGGATGGCCATTAGAACCCACAGATGCCGCCATCGGGGCCGCGGCCGGATATACCATAACGGCCATGGTTGGTGGAATATATGGCCGTATGCGTGGCAATCGGGATCAATTCCCCCCCATTGGTATGGGCGATGTCAAGCTGATGGGGGCGGGGGGCCTGTGGTTGGGGGTTAATGGATTGGCGGTGGCGGTTATTATCGCGTGCTTGGCCGGTATCATGTGGGCATGGCGACGCCAGACCCGCTATGTCCCGTTTGCACCATTCTTTATGATCGGCGCATTTATTGCTTTGATTGGGATGTGGTTTTTGTTATAATATTTATTAATAGAGTAGGGATATCCAGGATGAGGGTTTATTTTTATCACATTGCATTAATTACGGCATTTTGTGGTTCTGTCGCACTTGCAGACGGCCCCATGATCATTCAACCTATGTCTAAGTACGGCCAGATTCAAAACGCCCCAAATTATTCTTCTAACCCGTTTTGGGATAAAAATGGCCCGTATAACCAGACAATGCCCACACCCGTCTATGCCATGGGCACAGATTTGAATGCCGCCGATTGTCAATCGGTGGTGGCATCACTGGTCGCGGTCCAATGTATATCGCGTAATAACTGTGTCGGGGCCAAGTTATCTGATATCCGTCCGGCAATCATGGTTCAATTATCACGAATGCCTGGACATAATTATGCCACGTCTTGTGGGGGCTTTATTGATACGGCATTTGATAATTATGTGGCCCAGTATGGGTATGTTACGCCATCTGGGGCGGGTTTTCCAACCGGCACGGTTTCAAATCCTAATGCCAATGCACAACCCTATAAACCTGTTAACCCGTACGAGCGGAAGTTACCAACCGCCCCCGGTGATCCATGGGCGGCCGACATGGCCGAACGGGCGACCCAGATGAAGCAGATGCAGGCACAAACCACCCCCAGTCCCAGTGTATCTGCGGCGGTCTTTCCCACCACGGCATCAGATTTATCGTTTGCCGAACGGATGGATATTGCCCAGGCGGGCTATGCCCCATTCAAAGATAAATCCGCCTATGCCCAGATAACGGTGGAAAGTGATGAAAAGGCGGCCCAACGCAACCGGTTTCAGGCCCCCGCGGCCCAGCCATCGGTAAAAAGTGCTGCTGCTAATTCTGATACCGCAACACCCCAACATATACCACGCAATTCATCGGATCGTCAAAGAATTGCAGAAATAATCGCGGGGGCATTACCGAAATGATCAAAAAGATTTTAATTTCTTTAATTTTTGCCTTGGTGATGGCATGCGGGATCGGTGCGGCCCGTGCCGATAGCAAGGAATGTTATCGCGCATTGAGCAATGAATTAACTGATTTAATAATGACAACATCTGCGGATGATCAAATTATAATCAGTTCTGATGGTTTAATTGAATTTTTTACCAAAAATATTGATTCATGTCGGGAATATCTGTTGGCACGGGTCAGTCCGGACGAAGATATTGAAATTATATCCGATGAAATCATCATGGATATCAATTGGGACTATATCGCGGAACAGGTGGCGGCGGCATTAACCTTGACAGATAACAAACGTGCATTGTACGTCTGTGAAAATAATCGATCATACCAGGCTGGGCTTGATGGCGTATTGTGGGCAACAACAGTTATTGCGGCGGTCTTTTCATTCGGTACCGCAGTCCCCGCGATCCAAGGGGCCAAAGCCGCCGTTATTGGTGGTGGCAAGCAATTGGTAAAAATGATGGTCAAACGCGGGGCAAATGCCACCATACGATCGGCGGCCAAAGATGCCGCCGTGTCGGCCACGGCCAAACGTATGGCCGCAGAAATCGCCGCCGAAACGGCAAAAGTAACGGCGGCCCGGGCTGCCGCCACAGCCGCCGCCGACGCGGTTGCCGCCGACGCCACAATCGCATCGATAAAACAATCACTGCGTGCATCTGGAAAAAAGGCCAGTACAGCCGCCGTTAAACGTCAATTAAACGCACGTATCGCCGCCAATGCACGTGATACAGCGGCCAAGCATTCGTTAAAATTATTAGAAGAACAGGCTGCCAAGAAAACCGCAATGCGCGCCTTGGCCGGTGTCACCGAAGAAGCCATGGCGACCAAAACACTTAATGCGGCGTTAACGCGTTTTGCCATATCGGCCCCACTTTCTGCCATTGGTGTCGCAGGATCGATATATAGTTTTTTGGCCTCGGACCTAAATCCCCAGGTTATGAATTGTCACGATTTGGATGCCGGCGAAGGATGCTATACCACATGTGAAGAATCGCTGTCCAATCCAACAGATGATTTGAATACCAAGGTATTTAAGCGTGTTTTTGGCCGAAACCTGTGTGTGGATACCGAAACATACATTCTGCGAGAAATCACCCCGGGATTACCGATGCCTGGTAATGTATTTATGACCACGGATCAGCAATGGGCCCGCGCCAAGGACATTATACGCAACAATGTTGCCGACCAAGGCAATTGTGACTGGAACGAAGATGATATTGATATCTATGTTGGCGCACCACATTATGATCCATCAACACTGGAACCAATAGCTGGGGGGCTGGAAACGCTGCTGATTGAAGCGATCCGTATTGATCAATAAACATAAAATAATGCATGTAAAATGGTTATTCTTGTCTTGGATATGGGTAATGCCAATGATGGTACATGCGGCCGATGTGACCGAAGACATCACTAATGATGTCCCAGAAATGACCACCCCGGACATGACGTCCCAACGCACCCCGTGCGCAACAGCGGTCATGAATGCGGCATTGATTAATGCGGGTGGAAATATATCCGACGACGCCCCCGAATTCGCCGTACGCGATTGGATTTACCAAACCTTAAATTCTGTGGATATTACGCGACAAATCCTGGCCTGTCCAGAGGTGGCCAACACCCCACCCACCGAAACAATTATCTTTGACCCGGTTATTTATACATTTCCATCGGGCCGAACAATTACCATGCAACGTGAAACCCAACCACATGTTTTGGGGCAACGGTTATTACTGGCGACGCAACGCCATTTACCCCATGCGCCATTTATTGGGGCCGATGGGGCCACATGGACCAATACAGACCCGGCATGGTATGGCATCATGGTGGTTCAATCTGGGACATTGAATGACTTTGTTGGGCCCGGACGTGCCAACACGATTTCGTTGGATTATATTCGTGATAATATTGATTATATCTATCCCCGTAACACCATGTGTACCAGCCGGACCGCATTGGCCGACGATAACGAAATGATCAATATCGCCGTCCATGAAACTGTATCCATGGATGATGACAGCAACGATTACTATGTCGCAGGCGACGCCAATCTGCAATGGATTACATGGGGCGAAGTTGCCCTGGATGCGGCCATTACCCTTGCGACTGTGGGGGGCGGGGCGGTTATTCTGGGCGCAACCAAGGGGGCACGTGCAACCCGCGCTGCAAAAAATTTAGTGGGTGTGATCAAGAACCTGGAACGGACGGATGATGTCCGCGACTATATACGTGCCACGCAGGAATATACCCGCATGACAGAATCATTAAAAAACATCGATCGTGTGGCCGATGCCACCCGACACGCCGATTTAACCCGTGATATTGAACGTGTGGGCCAACAAATACGAAATGCAGAACAAACGGAAAACGTAAAAAAATATCAACGCGCCACATCGGCCTTTGATGACGTGATGAAATATAGATCTGGGTTAAAGTCCCTGCGATCGGCCCAGCGTGGTAATATCATCGCCCGAACCATGCGCGCGGCACGCGCGGCAAACACCGGAAACAAAACCATCAAACGTGCCGCACGGGCGGGGCGGGCCAGTACCCAATCCGGACGGGTGCGGGATTGGCTGTTTCAATCAACATTGAAAAATGCGGGGAAACTGGCCAAAGTAACCGAAGCAACCGGCATCATATACGGTGCAATGAAATTTGTTGGCGATATGTACGATTGGACCGAAACCAGTACCGGTGAATTTACCAATGGATTGCAATTTTCCCCACTATGTCTGTTATCTGCGGATGATTTGGCCGGCCAAGAAAATGTGGTTAACCATGGAATGTGGTTGATGTGGGCGGGCGATTCTGTTACTGCCGCAGATGATGATGCCGCATTCTTACAGGCCATGGATTTCGCCGCAAAGTTCCATTCAGATTTAATGGATACCATGGATGCGCATAATAATCATGCCTGTGATGTTGATATTTTCGTCGTACGTCCCGTTATCCGAAATCCAGGCGACGCATCGGCGGGATTATATTATCTGATAATGAATGATGAACCATGGTCAACCCGGCCATAGTGCCCAATCGCATAGATTAAAAATCCGCCATTTGATATATTCCGATTTCAGATATTGGGTTTTATGGCGCGTCCGAATTTGTAGCATCTGAACGCACATCAATCAATCAATCAATCAATCAATCAATCAATCAATCAATCAATCAATCAATCAATCAATCAATCAATCAATCAATCAATCAATCAATCAATCAATCAATCAATCAATCGTATTTGCCATACCACCGATGCAATTGTGGCGGTGCTATCCAGATATTGTCTTGACCATATATATGGGGAATATGTTTTGATAAAAAAAACGCCCCAAACGGGGCGTTTTATTATTTCTTGCTGTTTTCAATCGCAGCACCCAGAATATCACCCAGGACCGAGCCACTATCGGCTTGGTTGGCGTATTCTTTGACCGCCTGCTTTTCCAGCGTTACCTGTAACGCACGGATCGACAGTTTAACGGTATTGTCTTCGACCGACACAACAGACGCTTCGACTGTATCGCCGACCTTGAACTTTGACGTGTCCTGTTCGTTCTTTTCACGCGACAGGTCTGTACGACGGATCACACCGCGCACATCGCCCGCCAACGCCAGAATCAGTTCATCAGGTGTCACTTCGGAAACCGTACCGGAAACAACTGCGCCTTTCTTGATAGAAACAGCGTTGTTGTCCGCGCTTTCGGTCAATTGTTTGATCCCCAATGTTACACGTTCTTTTTCCGGATTGATGTCCAGAATCTTGGCGGTAACTTCCTGGCCACGAACGAACTTTTTCAATTCTTCTTCGTCCAGTTTGTTCCACGACAGGTCGGAAATATGAACCATCCCGTCCAGTTCCGGTGTCAATGCCACAAACAGACCAAATTCTGTTGTGTTCTTGATAGGGCCGGTAACGATATCGCCAACATTGTGTGTTTCGGCGAATTTCTTCCACGGGTTTTCCTGTAACTGTTTATAGCCCAAGGAAATACGGCGTTTATCTTGGTCAATCCCCAGAACAACCACATCAACATCCTGGCCGTTTTGCAGCACTTTGGACGGGTGAATGTTCTTGTTTGTCCATGACAATTCCGACATGTGAACCAATCCTTCGATATTGTTCCCCAGGTCGATAAATGCACCGTAATCGGTCAGTGATGATACCTTGCCCGAAACGGTATCGCCAACATTGAACGCACGGGCCGCGGTATCCCACGGATCGTCTTCCAATTGTTTCGCGCCCAAGGAAATACGATGAGATTCCGGATCAAATTGGATAACCTTGACCTTGATCTTTTCACCAACGTGAACCAATTCGCGCGGGTGATTAACGCGTTTCCAAGACAAATCTGTCACGTGCAACAGACCATCAATGCCGCCCAAGTCAACAAACACACCGTAATCTGTGATGTTTTTGACAGTACCTTCGATAACCGCACCCAATGTGATGTTTTTCATCGCTTCTTTTTGGGCCGCAGCAATAGAATCAGACTGAATCGCGCGACGAGATACAATGGCGTTGGTACGCAATGCATCCATTTTCAAGACGCGGAATTTGTCTTTTAACCCGATCAACGATTTCGCATCACGAACCGGCTTGTGATCCACCTGGGATGACGGCATAAATGCGAACACGCCACCCAAATCAACGGTAAATCCACCACGAACAACGTCGATAATCGTCCCTTCGGGATCGACACCTTCGGCAACGGTCTTTTCCAAGTCTTTCCATGCCTTTTCTGCACGGGCCTTGGTATATGACAGAACCGCCGTCCCTTCGCGGGATTCATAGCGTTCGACAAAAACATCGATAATATCGCCAACAGACGGTACAGACGCACCAAATTCCTTTAACGGAACGCGTCCTTCGGATTTCAGGCCCACATCAACCATCGCGAAATCACCGCGAATGTCTTTGACGGTACCCTTGGTTGCATAGCCCTGCAAAGTTTCTTGATTGCCATAGTTCGTGTCGAACATTTTGACAAAGTCTTCGCCAGCCAGCGGATTAAATAAATCTTTGGATAAATCTTTCATATGAAAAGTTAAACAAAGCTTGCCATTTGAAAAAAATTCAAAGGTCTTGTGGGGTTAATCGGATTATCCATGCGCCCACCCGCATAGACCCCGCGATTATATGGGATTTTTTTTGAAAAAGCAAGGATTTATTCGCGTTACGAAAATGGGATGACTAATTTTCTATTGTCTTTGCCGGGGGAATTTAATATAATTATAATTGAATCCAGGCGAAAAAATGAAAAAATTCATCTTGTTGCTGTGTGCGGGCGTCATTGCATTTTGTCCGGTGGCTGGGATAACGGCCGGGGGTGATGCAGAATGCGAAGAAGAAGACGAACTGAACCCCGAAGACAAAGAAAATTGCGAAGGATACGACAAAATCCGTAACGAATGCGATGTTATTTTTTCATGCCGCTCGTGCGGGGCTGGCTATGTCTTGACCGAAAGCCAGTTGGCCGGTGTTACGTATAATGTCTGTGTCGAAAAGTGTAATACATCCACCAATTGTATCAGTGACACCACATGGACCAATGCGCAAACCGGTTATCTGTCGACAACATTACGCACATGTGGCACAGATGAAGAATGCGTGGAAAGAATCACCTATCAATGTGCCGCCGGCTATTACGGAACGGCCAACAGTTCGGGCACATCAGGGTGCAGCCGATGCCCCCAACAAGACGGCGTTTATGGCACATCGAATGCCGGTGCCACATCAAATACCCAATGTTTTAAGCCCCAAGGAACGTCTGGACGTGATTCCGGTGGGGCATATAGATTTGTCAAAAACACATATTATTGTTATTAATTTTTATGGGAATACCGTTTCCCAATTACATGATCTTGCCCGATGTTGGATAGAACGTCAATTCAATATGTTCCCATGTTGAAAATTCATTCGGGGGCAACATCTTAAACGGCTGGCATGCGGTAATGGCATCACGAATTGTATCCAGAACATATCCAAATGCGGCATCGGTCTGGGCCCGCGGTTCTGAATCAAAACGTAACCGCAAAACCCGCCCATTGCGCGCCATTGTCAAATGTGCCACCGCACGAATATCCCCAATTCCTGGGTATGCCGTATCAATAACCCAGCATCGGGTTAACGCCACACGTAACGCATCTGTCACAGAAACAGTCATGGTGCGTGTCAATTTTTCACGGTTAACCCGAACAACCGTCTTTTTCTTGGGCAACTGTGCAACGGGCTTTATATCCGGTTCTGGAACAACCGCCGGCTGATTCTTTGCCGGATTATCCATCGGCACGTCCAACTGGGTCGTTTCTGGGGGCGTATCTGTTTGCGGATCAGGATTGACCGCTGCCATGGATATATTTTCTGAATCTTTATTTACCGGATCAACAACCGGTGGAACCGTGGTGGTATTGATTAACTTGGTTTCGACCCCGGTAACGGTAACATCGTCCAGACTAATTTCTGTAATTTCAATCCGATCAGGCGCAACCATCATGGCACGATCCACCACAAACACGACAGATAACGCCATCATCCCCCCCAGCACCAGGTGCAAAACCGCAGAAATCAAAATATTACGTTTCATATTTACTTCCCTGGTTGGGTACGCAGGCCGACACGTGAAAACCCGGCATCTTTTAGACGTCCCATCATGTTCATGACTGCGCCATAGTCTGCCGATTTATCCCCATTAATAACGATGGTCAGTTGGGGATTTTCCCCCCGCATGGCCACCGCCCGATCAACCACATCTGTTGCCGACATGGGCATTTCCCCGATATAATAACGTCCCCCAGAATCTACACTGATCTGGATTGCATGATCGTTACCCGTCAATGCCGAATGCCCCGCATTGGGCAGATCCAAATTAATCCCATTGGTCATAATGGGCGTTGTCACCATAAACACCGCCAACAACACCGTCATCACATCAATCATCGGTGTTAACGATATGCTGGCATCTGCTGAACGTCTTCTATTCCGTGACATCTTTTTTATACTCCGTCTTTAACTTTGAATACACATATAAATCACACACACCCACCGCCGGGGCATATGATGCGGCACGTAAAACACCGTCTAAATGATAGCCGCCACGTTCGGCCACATGCATCGATGGAATGTTCCCGGCGTCAACCTGAATTTCCAGGCGATTAAAACCGCGTTCAAACAACTCCAATTCGATGGTGTGCAATGCATCGGCCATAATCCCATGCCCGGTCGCCGATTGAACCATCCAATACCCAATCTGGGCCGATGCCACCGGGTCCGGTTCGAAATCAAACACACTAATGCACCCAACAAAGTGCCCATCTTGAAAAATCCCCAACCAAAATTTTTTCTGATTCACCCATGGGTTTTCGACATGGGATTTCATCCACTGTAACGCATCATCGTGACTTTTTATCATCCCGACAAACCCCAGCCATTGCCGCAAAAATGCCCGCGCACCATCAATGGCATCGAAAACCATTTGGGCATTTTCTGGGGTCGCCGGGATATAGCGTAATTCACATCCACCACCACGAATTAATTTGGGAAAATCTGACAAATTAATGGCCATGGGATTATTTCTTTGCCTTTATTTCTTTGCGGGCGTCATCCAATGCGTCATAAAGGTCATCGGCGCGTTTGGTAAAATATTGGTACGCAATCGCCGCCGGCACCGCCGCAATTAATCCCAAGGCCGTTGTACCCAATGCCGTTGCCAACCCCGGTGCAATCACGCCAATGGATACCGACTGGTTCACACCAATCGATGCGAACGCATCCATCACGCCCCAAATTGTTCCAAACAATCCCACAAACGGCGCGACATAAGACAACATGGACAAAAACCATAAATTCTTGTCAAAGGGCCGAATTAACCGATCCACCACCAGATCTGGATTATCACCAGCCTTTAACTTTACCGGATGTCGCCGCGTGGCATGCCACAGACGGAATTTTTCAATGATAATGGCCCATGACAGAACACTGCCCACGACCAGCAACACCGATATAATCAGTGTCATAACATCGCCACCTGTAAACAGCGATAATAATGAAAAATTATTTTCCCCCATTTTTTTCCTTCCTTTTTCTTTTTTAATAATTATAAAAATTTCAATAATTCATCTGGGATACGTTTGGGACGCATATCGCCACCCAAATACGCCGCCGTCAAAGTGACCACCGCATATACCTGACCTTCCATAATGAATTTCTGTTCAATATCCATTGATGCCGCCCCCAGTTTTGTTACCTGGGATTTAACCATAAATTCATCGCCCAACTTTAACGGCCGCATATAATCCACGGCCAACCGCCGCACGACAAACCCCAAATCATCGCCCATCGGCCGTGCCCCACGCAGCCAGTGCATCCGTGCCCGTTCGGCAATTTCAACGTACCGACCGTGATAGACAATCCCGCCTGCATCCGTATCGGCATAGGCCACCATAAATGGAAACTCATGCGGTTTCATTTCTTGTCCCCCCGATAACATATGTCGGCATCAATATTTTTTTCATGCCACAGCCGCATCGACGCACGGGTACGTATTTCATCTGCGATTTGCCGCAGTGCCGGTTCAAAATCAAACCCAGATGCAAATTCGTCTGAAAAAAACAATTTCCAGTAAAATCCATTTTCGCATTCGCAAAGATAACCCAAATCTGGGGTACATAAATGCGACAACATGGCGTCCAATCCATCCAGTGCCTTGACCAGACGTGATTCCGGACTTTGGCGCGCATCATATTCATCGAATAGGGCACGCATATGGGTATCCCCATCCAACATATCAACGATTTTATTTATGGTCTGGATTTCTGCCGCGTGCTTTTTCGCCCGCACCGCCGGCGTTTGTTGGTGCAGGGGGATGTCGTGATCTGCCGCCTCGTGTAAATCATGAATCAGACACAATTCCAGAACACGTTCCCGATTAACCGGGATTTGCAAATACGGAAATAACACCATCGCCATCATCGCCATATTCCACGAATGCGATGCCACCGATTGTCGGGTACCATCCGATTTCCGTGTTACGCGATATTCACATTCCAACCGTTCGGCCAATCTAAAAAAATCTATCGCTTTTTCGACATTCATCATTTTTCCAACCCCAAATGTTTATAGCCGGCATCTGTCACAACACGCCCACGGGGTGTACGTTGGATAAATCCCAATTGCATCAAGTATGGTTCGATCACATCTTCGATCGTGTCGGCCGGTTCTGATAATGCCGCCGCCAAATTATCAATACCAACCGGACCACCGGCATAATGTCGAATAATCGCATTGATATATTCACGATCAATCTCATCCAAGCCCATGCCATCGACATGCAATTGGAACAGGGTGGTCTTTATCGTATCCGCGGTAATCCGATCGGCCCCTGTTGCCGCGGCGAAATCACGTGCACGTTTCAGCAACCGATTTGCAATACGTGGTGTCCCACGCGCCGATGCCGCCAGTTGTCTTGCCGCATCTGCATCAATTTCTGTCCCCAGGATTGACGCACTGCGCATAATAATACGGGCCAAATCATCTATATCATAAAACGTCAAGCGTAAATCAATCCCAAATCGGTCACGCAAAGGGTTGGATAATAACCCCGTCCGGGTTGTCGCCCCCACCAACGTAAATGGCGGCAGATCGATCCGCACACTTTTGGCACTGGGGCCTTCGCCCAGCATGATGTCCAGCTTAAAATCTTCCATCGCGGAATAAAGCACTTCTTCGATCGCGGTTGGCAGACGGTGGATTTCATCAATAAACAGCACATCCATCGGTTCCAAAGACGTTAAAATCGCCGCCAGATCGCCTTGCTTGGTCAACATAGGTGCAGCCGTCGCACGGAAATTCGTCCCCAATTCATTCGCCACAATATGTGCCAGTGTTGTTTTCCCCAGCCCCGGCGGCCCATAGAGCAAGACGTGATCCATCGCCTCGGCACGCGCCTTGGCCCCGGATACAAAGACGGACAAATTCTGCTTTAACGCGGTATGTCCAATAAAATCGTTCAGTGTTTTCGGTCGAATTCCCGCGGCTAAATCATCGGGGATATTCGCATCCAAAAACCTATCATTCGTGTTCATTCCAACCCATTCCTTATAACAACTTATCTTCGGCGTTTTCACGTCCGACATAGGCTTTTAGATCATTATACATCTGACGCAGGTCGGCCGGCGCGCCATACGTGGCATCAGAATTTTTAACCCGGATTGTTTCCAAATCGATTTGTGCTTGTTTTTTCAAAATCTGGGTCAGTTGGGTTGCAAACGCGCGTGCGTCATCTGATTCCATTGCCCCCTGTAATAACAGCCCGCGATTGGGTCGTGGCGACAAGAACGCAAAATCAGAAACCGACGGATCCGGCGATACCAAGGCAAATCCAGACACTTCGGGGCGACGCATCATGGCCTGTAATACATACCATGCCCCCAACCCATGTCCCGCCAGCCAGATTTTATCACTGTCTTCGTTATTATTCTGGATCCAGTCAATAACCGTCGCAATATCCAACATATTATCTGCCGTGGTTCCAATGGCCCCTTCGGAATCATTGACACCGCGATAATTAAACCGCACTACAGAAAAGCCAATATCCATAAACGCACGGAACATGGCGTATGATACGCGATCGTTCATATGATGCTTTTGCCGGGGATTGCCAGACAACACCACCGCCAGCGGGGCCGCCGGCGTTGCGGATTTATGATACACGGCGTGAAGCTTGCCAGATTCACCGGTAATAATTAAATCAACCATAATTCCACCTTTCCTTCGTTTTATTAATATATATACTTATAAAACATTCATTGCTTTGATTTCAATAAAAATCTTTTTGATTTGACACGCATCGCAGCAATGTTCTATGATTTATTAAAACATTATAAAATAAGTTAAGGAATAGGGGTTTTCCATGGCAAAATATGTTTTGACCGCTGTGATTGCGATTCTGGCCGCCGGTGGCGCGGTTGGGGCCGACATGTATAACTATGACACTGTGGTCGAAGATTTCCAGACCATATATACCGAAACGCCGGTCCAATCATACTATGCCTATCCGGATGATCCGAACTTTATCCCAGAAACAGAATTTATGGAACGTGCCGACGGAATCAATTACGACGACAACATCATTGCCGCCCAAATGGCCCAGGTACAAAGACATCCTGGATCGATGTTCGCATCGCGCCCGATGGTTATATGCCGAAACTTTGGATGCACCCATCTAAATGATCGGATTACACGGACGTTTTTGTTTAACAGCTTGGCTAATATGTTCATGATGAATGCGCATTCGCGCCTATCGATATGCGAGGCGGATCCTTTCTCGCGCGATTGTTTGCAATCGGGCATTTCGTTCCCCGTTCGGGCCGGCATCGCAAATGCATTGGTAAAAATCCCCAAGGCAACCATTTCCCAGGTTAACGTTTCCACGGGTTTATCCAAGGCAACAGTTGGAATGACATACGATTTTCTGGTTAATGGTATTGATAGAAAGTGCGAACCAACTATCATGGATATATCGGTTCCTGTTAATTCCCAGGCCACGTTATCAAACCGTGAATTCACATGCAACATGACCAGCGATGGAATGACCAATGTCTCGTTATTGGTCAGTATTGATTACATCGACCTGGATTATGGAATCTTGGGCGGCTATTATTCTTTGGGTCTCCAGGGGCCAACGGCGGGCGGCGGCACAGGCTACGCCTTGTTCAAGACAGAATACACCACGGGCGGCATGCAAATGCGGGCAGAATTCAACGTCAACACCGACACAGAATTTAACCGCGACACACGTACCAGCATTGGCCCCGGCGAATATGCCGTCGAACCATTGAAAAAATAATCAATGATCTATGATTTCTGAATTCTGATTTATGATCGACGGAATCGGAAATCATAAATCAGAACAAACAGATCAGATGAACAAAACCGTATTGATTATCGACGATGATGATATCCTGCGTGATGCAATTGCGCGGGGACTGCGGGATGCAGGGTTTGATGTTATTGGTGCCCCATCGGTAGAATCTGCAACCAAAATCTTGGAACGCATACGCCCCGACGGTATTGTCCTGGATCGTATGATGACCGGAATAGATGGATTAACCTTTTTGAATAGCCTGCGAACATGCGGCAATACGACACCGGTGATTATGTTAACCGCACTAACAGGCCCAGAAAATGCAATTGCCGGATTGACCACAGGGGCCGATGATTATCTGGGCAAACCGTTTCAGATGCGCGAATTAATTCTGCGGTTAAATAAAATAATGAATCGGGCCGGAACACACCCAATGCGCATGCCCCATGGATTAACGCTTAGTGATGATGAATTCTTTATCACAGACGATACGGGAACGCGACTGTTGGCCTTGTCTGGCGAAGAAAAAAAATTACTGACACAATTAACCACACCGGTAGGAAATATTGCAGCGGCGGCCCCCATGGTTGCAAAACGCTTGCGCGGGAAATTAAATGGTGTATTATCCCATATAGATATTGTGACAATTCGGGGACGCGGATATAAATTGGTTATATCTGATGTTTCCAATAAAACCAAAGGAACGAATCCATGCGACTGATTCCGCGCAGTTTTTTGTGGCGCACAATTTTAATGATTTTAATTCCCTTGATTATTGCCCAAATCATCGTGGCCAACGCATTCTTTGGCAATCACTGGAAACGCGTCCACGCAACAATGGCACGCACACTGGCCGGTGAAATCGTAACGATGAACAATCTGATGGCCGAAGGACGCACCGACGCCGCGGCCACAATGGCACGTGAAACAGGTATAAATGTGTCTGTTAACGCGCACTTAAACCGGCCCCGGCATAACGATAATGCCACGCACGAAGTCGGGGATCTGTCCCGTGAATTGTCACGCCGATTAAAAACACCTGCGAACATTTATATTGATCGGGCCAAGCGGTTATTGTTTATTGATGTCCCGGCCCCTGATGGTCGAATCACGACATATGCAACAACCCTGTACCGGGTTTATTCAACCAGTACCGAAGTATTTATAATCTGGCTGTTGGGATCAATTATCATTGTATCGACATTGGTTACACCGTTTATCATCCTGCACACACGCAGTATTCGTCGCATCGCGCGCGCAGCGGGGAAATTCGGCCGCGGATTGGATGCGCCGGGCTTTGTCCCATCGGGATCCAAAGAAATTCGTGACGCCGCCAGTGCCATGATCACAATGAAAGAACGGCTGAACCGATATAACCGAACACGTACAGACATGTTGAACGCGGTTAGTCATGATCTAAAAGCACCATTAACCCGGATGCGTTTGAACATTGAAACTGGCGCGGCCAAACCCAAAGATTTGCTGCATGACATTGATCGCATGACGGAAATGGTCAATGGCTATCTGGCCTTTGCCCGCGGCGAAATGCCAGAGATAGAGCAGGCGACCGAATTACCCGCCATGTTAACGCGAATTGCCCGCGATGCTGCACCGGATAAAAAGATCATCACAGAATTCCCAGAAACACCGGTGCAATTCTATGCACGTCCCATGGCATTGGCCCGCGCGTTTGGCAATATCATTGAAAATGCATCCCGGCACGCCAAAAAGAAAATCAAAATAACAGAAATCGATACCGCCGATGATGTCACGATTCTGATCGAAGACGACGGCCCCGGCATCCCCCCAGAACGTCGCGCCGATGCCATGCGCCCATTTGTACGTCTGGATAATGCCCGTGGCAAAGATACAGGCGGGACGGGATTGGGACTGTCAATTGCCCAAACCGCCATTGAAAATCACGGTGGCCAAATCTTTTTACAAGACAGTTCGCTGGGCGGACTGGGGGTACGTATTGTATTACCGATATAAGGGATAAAAGAAAATGAATTTATATAAATTTGTATCTGATGCGATTAATGAAAAGTTGGGTGTAACGGTCAACCTGGAAACACCCCGAAATCGTGATTTTGGTGATTTTGCAACCAACGCCGCCATGGTCATGGCCAAATCTGCCGGTAAAAATCCCCGTGAACTCGCAGGGGATATATCAACCCAAATTGCCGAATTGCCTTTTGTTTCGGAGACATCTGTTGCCGGCCCGGGTTTTATCAATATTAAATTACGCGATGATTTTATTTGGAATGCGGCGGCAACCGCCACAGATGTTGCCCCTGTGACCAAACCGTTGGTTTTGGATTTAGATTATGGGGCCTATAACGTTGCAAAATCATTGCACATCGGTCATATGCGAACATCGATCGTGGGCGATACATTTAACCGCATCGCCAGATTTTTGGGCCATCGGTCTTTTTCATGGAATCATATGGGCGATTGGGGCAAACCCATGGCCTTGGTCATCGCATGGATTGAACGGTTGTATCCGGACTTGCCATATTTTCAGCCGGATTTTGATCCATCCATGACGGTTGATTTTGATATTGATCCATCAGAATTAAATTCTTTTTACCCCGCCGCCAGCAGTTATGCCAAAGAAAATCCGGAATTCCAGGCGCATGCCCAGAAAATCAAAGCCGAATTTCAAAAAGGTCATCCGGGGTATTTCGCGTTGTATGAAAAATTCTTGGCCATATCATTGAACATGATGAACAACACGGTTCGCCGGTTAAATATTGTTCCATTTGATTATGATTTAGGGGAACGAAACGCGGCCCAATATCTGCCCCAGGTCGAAGAAATCCTGCGCGAAAAAAACTTGATCCAAGAAAGCGATGGTGCCCAGGTTATTGTGGTCAAAAAAGAATCAGATACTGCACCCATGCCGCCATACATGTGGACGGATTCACGGGGGGCGGATACATATGATTCTACTGATTTGGCCACGGTTTATTGCCGCAAAAAGACCGATAATCCGGATAAAATTATCTATTTCACTGATATGCGCCAAAGCCTGCATTTCGAACAATTGTTCCGCGCCGCAGATCTATCGGGGATCTTTGCCTATGAAAACTTTGAACATATTGGGTATGGAACCATCAATGGTTCTGATGGCCGACCATTCAAGACCCGCGACGGTAATGCGGCCGGATTGGATGATATTATCGATACGGTGAACGCGGCCGTTGAACGCCGGATAACAGAATCTGGCAAGAATTTACCCCAAGATACTGTTGATATGATCGCACTGGCGGCATTGAAATTTAATGACCTGCTGCACGATATCCGTTCAGACTATGTCTTTGATCCCGATGCCGTTACCAGTTTCGAAGGCCGCACCGGTCCATATGTCTTGTATACGGCCGTGCGCATGAACAGCATTCTGCGTCGTGCCGGCGATATCCCACCCATGTCAGATATCCCCACAACGTTGGTCCCAGACGAACGAAATCTGTTGATGGAAATTGCCGACTTTGAACGTACCGTGCAATCCGCTTTTGATAATCGGGCACCGGATATTGTCGCCAACTATGCCTATGACCTGTGCCAGTTGGTCAATACCTTTTATCATAATTGCCCAATATTGCGCGATGATGTATCCGCCCAAGATCGGACGCGGCGACTGGGGATTGTGGCCATGGCGACCCAAACATTGACATGTGCCATCGATCTGATGGGACTGCGTGTACCAGATGAAATGTAAAAAATCCCGCATTTGCGGGATTTTTTTGATTAAAATAAAGTATCCAGGGCGGGGCACATCCGGGCAATGCCCCCGATTTTCCCCAAACATCAACAGCCAATATAATAGCCCGCACCAATATACGGTACAATAATACCATATTGATTTTTCTTGACATTTCCGGGGCATTTGGTCATAATACGTGCGCTTTAATTAATAAAACAATAAGGTAAATAACAATGGCAGCGACAAAATCGTTAAAAAAGTGCGAATTAGAGGCCAAATGGTATCTGATTGACGCAACGGATTGTACGCTGGGGCGTTTGGCGGCATATACGGCAAACATCCTGCGTGGCAAGCATAAGCCGACATGGACACCGAACATGGACTGTGGTGACCACGTTATCATCATTAATGCAGACAAGGTTGCATTATCTGGAACCAAGGCTGACAAAACAAAGTTCTTTTGGCACTCTCTGTGGACAGGCAGCACCAAGGAACGTACACTGGGCCAGATGCGCAGTGAAAAACCCGTAAAATTGGTAACCAATGCGGTAAAGCGCATGATGGGTCGTCGTACAGCTGTGGCGTTGGCCAATCAACGCTTGACCAAACTGCACGTATATGCGGGTGGTGAACACAAGCATGCAGCGCAAAACCCGGTTGTTATCGACTTTGGTGGATTAAACCGTAAAAATAAAAGGGGCGAATAATGACAGAAGCAAAGAAAACAGCAACCGCGGCCAAGACCGCGAAAAAGGCTGCCCCGAAAAAGGCGGCGGCGAAATCTGAAATGCCGGCTGTTAAATTAACTGGGGCAACATATGCCACCGGTAAACGTAAGGATTCCGTTGCACGCGTCTATCTGATGCCGGGCAAGGGCAATATCTTTGTTAACGAAACACCGATCAATGACTATTTCCGTCGTCCGGTGTTGCAAATGATCATCGCCCAGCCGTTCAATGTAACGAATCGCGCCGGTGCGTTCGACGTTGTCGCCATGGTTTCTGGTGGTGGTCTGTCGGGCCAGGCGGGTGCCGTTAAACACGGTATTTCCAAAGCATTGGAAAAACACGAACCAGAATTACGTGCAGCGTTAAAGGCAGCCGGATTCTTGACACGCGACAGCCGTGTTGTTGAACGTAAACACTATGGTGTTCGCAAGGCACGTCGTTCAACTCAGTTCAGCAAGCGTTAATCACCCCATTGGGTGGACAACAAAAAATCCCGCGGCATGCGGGATTTTTTGTTACAACCTTTTATAAATATCGATCCTATTCTGGACTAAAATTGTGTATGCAAAGGGGGCATAATAAAATTGGTCCGGAAAAACCGGACCAGAGGTGTATCGAAAGCCCACTGCATATGATTTATTTATCACATGCCTTTTTATCACATGCGGGATGATTGCTTTCATCCATTTTCATTGCGGTATCGCATTTGCTGCACTTTTTAACATTTTTTTCTTTATCCATTTTTTGATCCTTTGATTTATATTGTGTTAATTCTGACCGGTCGTATTAATCATACCGCGACATGGGGTTGCATACAATGCGGACATATTCATATCACCAGCATAAAAAATAGTTGAGTTTTTTATTCTTATCAGTTATATTATGCAAGTCGTCGGGGTGTAGCTCAGCCTGGTAGAGTACTTGCATGGGGTGCAAGGGGTCGCAGGTTCGATTCCTGTCACCCCGACCAAAAAATTAATCGGCCATGTGCCGATTTATTTTTTGGATTGCGGGTGCGGAAGAGAACCTGTGGCGCGCAGGTTCGACTATGGCGTTATCGAGAACAAGCATTTGCGCCGTTCGAGATTTACACCATGGAAAGGGGCCCGCCGCCCATGGCGGTGGGAATTACATTCCTGTCACCCCGACCAAAAAATTAATCGGCCATGTGCCGATTTATTTTTTGGATTGCGGGTGCGGAAGAGAACCTGTGGCGCGCAGGTTCGACTATGGCGTTATCGAGAACAAGCATTTGCGCCGTTCGAGATTTACACCATGGAAAGGGGCCCGCCGCCCATGGCGGTGGGAATTACATTCCTGTCACCCCAGCCGCCCCACCACCGCACGACAATAAAAATCCCCCTAAAATTGGGGGATTTTTATTAGCGAGTGCGACTCATTAATTCTCTAATCCGTTCACTTAGCCACAGAAAGTCAGTATCGAATTGAAATGCGCCCCCCCGTATTCGCCAGCATATTGGCATAATATTGCAAGAATTGCAGACCAGCGTAAGTACACGGTTTCGTTTTATAACGTCTAGACACATATTCTATCAATTCATCTTGTTGATGCACAAGTCTGTCTTTGGTTAGTCCCAGTTCATAGAATTTTGGTACCCCGTTGAATATCGGAAACCGATCGGAAACAAACCAAACATATTCACCATTCGTCTCCATCAGAAATCCTGGTGCAGGCCGTACAGGCAGGAAAAATATATCTTTTTGGCTTATGTTATCTATAAATATTCTTTTATCATTTTGGATTGAATAGAGATTCCGGCCCTCTATTGTCAAAGTTGCTGGATCATAGTGTGTATTAATTTCAATTAATTTGTCCAAATTTATAACAGTTTCTCTTTTGTTTGAATCATCATTTATGATGTTTCTAATAATTTATACCCTATAACATATATTTTATCAAATTTTATAGCCAGTATATCATGCCATTTGTAATTCATTTTATGGGCACGCATTCGGTCGTATTTTCCGCTTGCACGAATCGGATTTTTATTACTAGTATACGCATGTCAAGTTTAACCGCAAGGAACAGGGGGCAACTATGATTATCGGGATCGGGATTGATTTGGTTGAAAGTGGCAGATTCTTGGATTGGTCTGCATTCAAAAAACAACGTATTTTTACCAAGAAAGAATTAGAATATGCGGATAACGACAACGCAAATTCGGAAAAACATCTGGCGAATTTCTGGGCTGCGCGTGAAGCATTCCTAAAAGCCATCGGCACAGGTTTTGGCGAAGATATTTCTTTTTCAGACGTATCGGTCGTACACAACGATGCCGGTTGCCCGGAATTAATCATCGCCGGCGGGGCGCGAACGGTATTAAAAGAACGCACCAACGGGGCAGAAGAGGTGCGCGTTCATCTCTCGTTAACGGATCAAGGGGATTATTCCGCCGCAATGGTTATCATTGAAACATTATAAAAACGCCCAATTGGGCGTTTTTTTGATCGGGAATTCATGTCCATATCCGACGCCGCGTAATCGTGATATAATCTATCTTAAACACCGTACAATAAAAAAACCAAGGGAGATTACGATGGCACGTCGCAACGAAACCACATCTTTTTCAATTTCACGTTATATTCTGTTTATCATTTTATGTTTAATTGCCATTGTTGCGGGAATATGGCTGCTGACTGCGTCCAAGCAGACAACATATGATTCTGCGCCAGACGCCGTCATGACGGTGGAAACTGTCCGCAATACCCCCACCAACGCGCCAAGCACGGCCCAGTAAAAATACCCCACGGAACCATGTTTTAACATGTCCGATTGCGGCGCAAGACACACGATTGGGCAATACTTACGCATCAATTCGATTATGGGCATGTTTATACAAATCTGGTAAATCTTTGGGGCCGCGGTCAGTAATTTTTATCAAACCATCACCCATGCATGACAATGCAATCAACATCCCCCCAATGAGGGATAATTTATTGGGCGACATCGCCGCGCTAATTTTTTCTGGGTCAGAAATTATAAAATAAAACAGAGAGAAACATCCAACTTGCCATTTCTCTCTGTTTTTATCGTGTATACCCAGATTTTATTTCTGCTTAAACAGCTCTTCTGGCTTAACCGATTTTTCTTTGGTCTTGACGTGCGTCAACATCGCATCTAAGGCCTTGCGTTCAAATAACATTCCACGCAGCATTGACAACGCATTTTGATTCTGGTTATAGAATTCAAAAACCTGCTTTGGATCCGGATAGCGGCTTGCTTCGGCCCAGACCGCCTGTTGCAGATCATCACGTGTAACTTCGACCTTGTTCGCGGTTCCCCATTCGGCTAAAATCAGCCCCAGTTTCACGCGCCGTTCGGCTTCTTTGCGTTCTTTTTTATCGTCCCATTTGTGATCTTCACATTTTTCGCCGCAATGCGCATGATGACGATCATGTTCTGCCTTGGCCATATTCAGTTCTTGTTCCACCAATGTTTCTGGCAAATCTAATTTAACTTTGTCCGCCAAGATGTCTAACAATTCTGTACGCATTTCTTGGGTTGCCACTTCGGCATATTGGTCTGCCAATATTTTGCGGATATGATCACGCAGGCCGTCCAGCGATTCCTGGCCAACGGCTTTGGCCAATTCGTCATTCAGTTCGGGCAAGATATGCTTGCGCACTTCGTGCAGGACGATTTCGAACCGGGCGTCTTTGCCCGCCAAGTTTTCGGCATGATATTCGGCCGGGAATTTCACGTTAACATCAAATTTATCGCCCGCCTTGTGACCGATAATTTGATCTTCGAATCCCGGGATAAACGCACCAGAACCCAAAATCAGGTGATGCTTTTTTGCAGCCCCACCTTCGAATGCATCATCACCAACAAAGCCCTTGAAATCAATGACGGCAACGTCCCCATCGGCGGCCGCATATTTTTCATCCTGTTTTTCCGCGATGCTGCGGTTTTTACGAATGTTTTCCAGGGATTTTTCCACTTCGGATTCGTCAACAGTGGTTACTTTTTTGGTCAATGTAAACTTTTCCAGATCGATTTCCGGCAATGTCGGCAAGATATCAAATTCCAGCGAATATTCCGCATCTTTGCCAATTTCCCATCCGGCCAAATCTGCCTTGGGCGCACCCGCCAAACGGATTTTCTTGGCCGCTGTGAATTCGGTCAAATCCCGGTTCATCAATTTATCAATCGCTTCGCCATAGGCAGATGCGTTAAACTTTTGACGCAAAACCGATAACGGAATATGTCCCGGACGGAATCCCGGCATTTTGGCGTTTTTGCCGTATTCGGTCAAAATTTCATCTGCTGCTGCCTGTAATTCATCAGCGGTGATAACACCAGATACAGAATAGTGCAGGTCCTTTACTTTTTCTTTTTTGAACATGTTTTTCCCCATTTATAAATGAAATTGCGCTGTGATTATACACGCTTTTTCATCAAACGCAATACCAAATTCATCAATAAACACCTGGGCTTATTCTTGATTGACATATAAAATATTTTGTATTATTTTATATAGGAAACATTAAAAGCAGAGGCAGAAATAAATGTCAAAACACTATCATTATAATAATTATGTCCCGCACAAGAACTTTCCAGATGACAACGAACCGTTCTTGGATTCGTTTGGATGGGTAATTGCCGTGTTGGTTGGTGGCATTATATATATGGCCTTGATCGGCAAGGATTTGAAACGTGACAATACCCAACAACTAAAAATACAGCAGCAACGACAAATGCGGCAAAAAGAACAGATCAATAATTTGCCCAAATTCTTGGATTTCATGTTGGACGAACGCTATAAAAAAATGCGCGATGAAAAGACCCGTTAATTACGGGCCTTTTTTTATGACGCATTTGTCCTATTTATTCTCATTGTAATTCACGGGGGAATTGATTATAATCAAAATATAGAAACAGTAAAATGGGGGCGCAAATGAAAAAAGCACTTTCTTTATTTGGTTTGGGATTTTTGGCGGGACTGTTGGTGTTCGGACTAACTGCACGGCCGGCTGCCGCATATCAGGTATTATCATCCAAGGAATTGGGGCAAAATGACGCCAAGAACCAAAATGTTGTTGTAAAATGTACAACTGATACAGGCAAGGTTTCTAATCAAACATGTTCTTTGCGCCGATATGCCAAATGTACCGGCACCGGCAAGGACAAGCGGTGCAGCGGGTGGCAGGCCTGGAAAGATCTGCGTAACCCCAAGACCCAATATTCTGATTGGCGGACGGCGGCATCTGCATGCTGTCGTGCCAAGGGATTGCGATAAAATAAAAACGCCCAATCGGGCGTTTTTATAAAAAAATTCGTTCCCCCATTTTTCTTGTTGCAAATGAATAAAAGTTAAGATAATATAGCAAACGCTATGCGGATATGGCGGAATTGGTAGACGCGCTAGTTTCAGGTACTAGTGGCAGCAATGCCTTGGAAGTTCGAGTCTTCTTATCCGCACCATGTTTTGGGGTTGTAGCTCAGTTGATAGAGCGCTACGTTCGCATCGTAGAGGTCGTGGGTTTGAGTCCCATCAGCTCCACCAAAAATATCCAGGTCGCCATTGGCGACTTGTTTTTTATCAAACGTTCAAATACCCATTTCCTTAAACGGGGCAAATGTGGAAAAATTTCGCTATATAGATCCCCTGATATTTACTATTATGTGTTTTGAATCCAATGGCCAAGAATGGGATTACACAAAAAAGACCTGTATTAACCAAAATTAAAAACACCCAACACAGACGTTTTTTACGTGACAATCCAAAAAAACATGCTATATTATGGACAAAAACACAGGATTGTACAATGAATAAACAGTTCGAAATGCCTTTGGATTTACCGAATTTGACAGTGCGAGACTTTGTTCGCACGATTACCCAACATGGGCCCAAGATCAAATTTCGCACCGTCAAAGACCCCCAATGGGCCATACGCCGAAATATTTACGAAATCCGCGGATTATTTTCAGTACAACAGTTTAATTTGATTGCTGTGCCAGAATTACAGATTTACACCCTTCACATGGATACACAAACGATGCGGCATGATAAATTTTTCTTAAAACCGGGCGAATCACGGCAATTATATGAATTGATGGCACGCCTGTACACCGAGCGTCAGACACCCAAAAATAAAATCAGGGGATAAAATAACATCAATTCGAAATACCATTCGATTTATCGACGTTTAAGGATGGATAACTTTATAAATACCGCACAGCACCCACGGGTGCTGTTTTTTTTATTTGGAATCGCAATCCTTGATATGATAAAATACAACGGATGAAACAGGCCTGTTTTATTTTTATGTTAATGACGGGAATTGTGCCGTTGACCGTTCATGCGAATTCTGAATTTGATTCTGCGGTACGTGCGGCCATTGTTTCATGTTCAAATATTGGCCCAGAATTTAATGAATTAAAGAAAATGGCCGGCATCAACACCGGTATTACCGCGACCGGTACGGCAATTGGGGGCGGGGCGGTTGCGGTTGGTTTTGCCAAGACGGCCACAGATAAACAGATTGCCGAATTGGAACAACAAATATGCGACGCCGGTGGCTGCGATCCCGATCGAATTGAAAAAATGTCTGATACAGATTTTTTTAACAACGTCTTGCAACCGATGGCATTGATTGCAGAATTAAACCGTATGAATGCCCGATCCAAGCGGTTGGGAAATTGGCGCACGGGATTAATGGCCGGGAATACGGCCACAAATATTGCCGGTGCGGTGATCGCCGGGAAAAACCGAACCGATAAAACCACCCGCGAAATCATTGACGGATGCGTGTCGGCGGTACAAGATCTGCGTCGCATCACCCCCCAGGCACGTCTGGACGGCACAGATAACGAACAGATTTCATACGCCGAAAATATCATCAGTAAATGTGGCGGTTGGGAATATGTTAATTTAGATAAAATTGATCGGCGGGCAAACGGGGCCATGTGGTCATCGATTACCGGCACGGCGATTGGTACCGCCGGTGTGGTAACCAGTGCGGTTGCCAATTCTGATCGAACCCGAATGGATAATACTGACGCCGGAAAACGCCAGGAAAAGAACCTGAACACGGCATCAAACGCCTTGGCCATTGGGGCCACCGCGGCCAGTGCAACCGCCACTGTCTTTAACGCGACCCAAATCGCGGCCATTAAACAGGCCGTCGAAACCGCCGCAGAATGCGAAGCGGCGTTAAATTAATACCCGTAACCATAACACCAAATAAAATGATTGACATCTATTCCCGTACGCGATAGGATAGGGGAACAAAACATACGGTAACGTCGGGGATATGGCGGAATGGTAGACGCTGAGGACTTAAAATCCTTTGGTTATTGCAACCGTGTGGGTTCGAGTCCCACTATCCCCACCAACAAACATCAACCATAAATACAATGATATCCGATCAAGAATTATACAGTTTGCGTCAGCGGTTATTACCCACAAAAAATAGCCCGTACCAGGCATTGGATAAATTTATCCGACCGTTGATCGCGATAAACTTTCCCAACGTTCCGGTACAAAAGATTACCCAAAACGCCAATTTATATACAGATTTGGGTCTGGATTCGATTGATCGCATGGAATTGGCCATGCATATAGAACGGACATTTGGCCCCAAACTATCTGATGCCCAGCTAGAGCATATTAAAACGATTGACGATCTGTGCCGCATTGTGTGTGAATGGATCAATTTCCCATTACCCCAGGCGATGCGCGATGCCGCCACCCAGAAAAAATTTAATCTGGTGAAAAATTTACGTCAACGGCTTGCATTTCGTTCCAAAATACATTAGAATACAATCCGGTTATTTGGATGTGTAGCTCAGTTGGTTAGAGCGTTTCGTTCACATCGAAAAGGTCGTTGGTTCGAGTCCAATCACATCCACCAGAATACGCCCCATACGGGGCTTTTTTTATTTTTCCAGATCTGATATCGCCCGAATTAATCGCCGATCCGGGACCAGCCAGAATCCCGCAATTACAATATAAATCGCCAACGATATAAATGGATGAACCGCCGCCATTAAAATTGCCACCACAAAGGCCACGGTCGATATCCGCGCCCGACGTTCTTGGGCCAAGATACGGGCAATGGGGGTCGTCCTGTCGTGCGCACGCCCCAGTAATTGTTCCAACAACCAATACGACGCCACGCACATTAAAAAGATAACACCATACGCCGCAACCGGCACCGCGGCGGCATGATGTTCATCAACCCATGCGGTAAAGAACGGCACCAAAGAAATCCAGAACAATAAATTAATATTCGCCCACAAAATCGCCGTATTAACACGCGACGTCGCCGATATTAATAAATGATGATTGATCCAAAAAATCGCAACATAAACAAAACTTAATACATACGTCAAAAACATCGGTATACGCGTCCCCAGCGCATATAACGTCGTCCCATCTGGCGCATTCAGTCCCAATACCATAATGGTAATAATAATGGCAAAAACGCCGTCACTAAAGGCTTCTAGTCTGGCTTTGTTCATGGTTCCCCCGCTGCTTGTCCCATGCCATGATCATACCACATCTCGCCAACAATTCCCCAACGGAAAGAAATCATAAAAAAATCGTCCATGAATGGGCCATGGACGATAAATATCATTAAAAATCATTTCCTTTGGGCAATGTGTCAATCTCAACAACCACGCCCGCACCATTATCCTTGGGACAATATTTATTTATTAATTTATATGGGGCACTATAGTCCTTCACCTGTGTACACACCTGATCAAATTCAGACATAAAGGTCATTTCACACCACCCCCCGGTCGGTTGATATGTTGAATCAATCTTTTCAATGGTCTCGCTGTTATCATTCTTCCAATCACTATACTCAATCACTTCTGCAGTACCCCATGTATAGTTATTCTCACTCTTTTTCATGCATGCGGGGAAATTTTCACTATTACTTATGACAGTATCGCCCCCCAGCGGCAAGATCGGTTGGCACTTAACCAGCTGGCCATTCATACTGCGGCGGCCCCCATTTTCCCAACACAAACACGCGCCCCATGATTGAACATCAACACGTTTACTGTAATCACGTGGACACATGTCTTCCCCATACGGGACCCCATATATCGTTGCTAATTTAGCATAGTCTGTTTTTGGATCAGAGTCGCTCGCATCCCCGCTTCCGCCCATTGGCATAAAGGTGGCCTGACAATAATTAGCGGAATCATAATTATTATCACGCAAATATTGCATTTCTGTAAACTTGCCCTGTAATGCGCGGCATTGGGTGGCCAAGATATCGATTACCTGGTTATAAACTTCGGTTGCGACACCACCCGGACGTAATTGCCGATCCAAGAAATCCCCAGATGAAACGATGCTATGCTCGGCATCTGCCGCGGTTTGGGCATTGTTCGATCTTTTTGTCCCATACCATGTGTTACACTTCTTTACATCTGTCAAACAGCCATTATTATTATCATTATTAACCAATAATTTATCCAAACCACCAAAAACTTTTTCAATTGTTTTGGGATCTTTGCATGCTTCTACCTGGGCCAGCTGCTGGGCACATTGGGATTTATAGGGAAAAGGTTTGCCATCTGTGGGCTTTACCCCGGTTTCATCGTATAATGTAAACCAATCCAATGCAGATCCGGCGGTAAACAACCCACTATACGGATAATAGAATTTTTCATATCCCGATCCACCGAATTTATCAAAGCACTGCTGTGCCACGGCACGACATGCCGCAATAACATCGGTATCGGTACGATTATTAATATATTCATTAATAATCCCGCCGCCGTTTTTATCCAATCCGCCAAACATATTATCACACGACGCCACATAATCTGTACACATATCCGCGGTCAATTTAACCTTGTTGGGTTGCACAACCAGACCAATGTCGCCGGTGATTTCTGCCATGGCTGCCGTTAATGCCTTGTCCCCATTAATGTAACACGCCGCCACAAAGTCAAAACAGCCTTGCTTAATCTCTTCTACCTTGGATTTTTGGGCGTAATAAATATCCAATAATGCCTTGTTCAAATATTCTGACCATACGAATTCTGCCTGTTCTGTACATTTATCCAGGGCAGGTTGGGCGAATTTCTTGACACGATTTTCAAAGTTGGTCACAAACGGCTTGTTTTCACGCACCGTGGCCAGTTTTTGATCCGTCGCTTCGACACCTTTGTCAAATGTCAGCATGCTTTCCAGTTCATAGAAATTGGTCACGCCGGCAATGGGTGCCCCCGTGGATACATCGATAAATTCACCATTATCCAAGCATTTATGATAATTGGCCCCACAGACTTCTTCGCTTAATACAGCGGCTTCGACATTATTCAGACATGTTGTAATGTCACTGGAATTATGATTTTTACGATTTTCCACCCGCGCCAGGTCCAGCATCGCACTGCCTTCACGAACCTTGGCCTTGGTTTCCTTTTGCTTGTTATTAACCGCCGTTGCAACAGTGTTGCAATCAGATTCGACCGCCATTAAATACGCAGTAATGGCCCGTTGCAACGATGCATCGTTGCAATCTTCGCGAACTGCGGCACGGCATTGCGGATATACCGCATTATACAGGTTTACCCCATTATACATCGCGACCGTCGCCCCGGCATCCATTTCCCCAAATGATCCAGATGTATCAAACGCCAAATTAATCGTATTTAATTCTGAATACTTACCCCCAACATTGGTGTCGCCGCCCTTGATCGAATTCATAATCGCCTGGAGCAAGGCCTTAGACGCTGATTTATCCGATGTCAAGGCGGCTTCGCCTTCGGATTCTGTGCGCATGGCGGTGGCCTGGGCCGCGGTCATGCCAACAACATCTAAATTTTCGGTAAAGGCAATTAACTGCTCGCCGGCGGCGGTCAAGGCATCACGCGCATCGGCCAAATCATAGACCCGATCACTGCACGAGCAGCGACGATAATCATCGTTCTTTAACCGACAAAATTGATCCATACATGTGAAATACGCGGTCTTGCATTTTTCATACGCCGCACCGGTTCGCGTTTCGGTGGTGGCCGTCGCCGCATCGGTTGCCGCCCGTACCACCGATGCAAATCCAGATGCCCGCCGGGCGGTGGTGCCAACATCCGAACGTCCCGTGGGGGCAATGGCCGACCGCGATTGTGACGCAACCCCACCCGTGGTGGAACGCGATGATATAACCGTCTGGGTGGCGGAACGCGCACTGGTCCCCGGGGTACCCGATGTCCCACGGGATACATTTGAAACCGTTGTGGCCGCACGGGATTGCGAAACCGTTTTCCCAGAATTGGCCGTTGCCGTGGCAGAACGGGACACCACATTGGTCCCGGCGGCGGAACGTGATTGTGTGACCGTATTGGTCGCCGCCCGTTCAGATACAGCCTTGACCGGTGTGGTTGCCACCCGTGCCTGGGTTGGTGTATCACCACGGCGGGCAACCGTTACCCCATCACGAACAGCCGCGTTGGCAAAACCCAACGTAGCCGCGATATACAATCCAAAAGTTAGAATCTTTCTCATACCTATGCCAAAATCATAGCAAAATTTCAAATTTCAGGGCAAGCAAAATATACACCACACAATCTATATTAATGCATAGAAAGATCAGGGAACCCGATCCTATAAAAAAATCCCGACAGGATCGGGATCTTTTATTTTGATAAACGGCGAACCGTCCCCAAATCACGGGCAATCAATGCCGCCGGCCGATCATTACCATGCCACAACACATCACCATCCCCCAGTGCCCGGATCATATCCGTACGACAACGTGGCGTTGACAATTCCCGCACGCATCCGACAATATTTTCTGGGGTCGCCATTGGGCCCAATAATTCCGGATAAACACACTTGTTTAACAAAATATTTATTAATGACACCCATCGCACCCGAATCACACGCCGCGCCAGCCACATTGTAATCGGATTCATTTTATACACGACAATCGCCGGTATGTGCATTATGGCCAATTCTGCGGATACTGTACCACTGGCCACAATGGCGATATATGTTTTTGCATACCAGTCATATCGTTCACTTGCCGGCACCAACATCGGCTTTACCGCCCAATGGGCGACATCTTGGCGAATAAAGGCATCTGTTGTTTCCACCGTGGGAATAACAAATTGATAATCGCGATACCCACATGAAACCAGCATATCCACCGTCTGACGCATCAAGGGCAGCAGCTTGCGCACCTCTGCCATGCGGCTGCCGGGGACCAAGGTAATAATCTTGGGCATATTGGTGGGACGGGGTACATCTTTATATTTCCCCAAGCCATCGGCAATCGGATGTCCAACCGCCACGGTATCCAACCCGTACTTGGTAAAAAAAGGCCGTTCAAATTCAAAAAAGGAATAAAGCCGATCAAACACCGCCGCGTACTTTTTCGCGCGTCCCGGCCGCCATGCCCATACCTGGGGGGCGACCACATGATGAAACCGTAATCCCGATGCCACCAATTCCCGACCGGCACGTGATCGGCGTACACGACGTATCACCCCACGGGCAAAGCCCGGCGCATCAATGGTCAAGACAATATCTGGACGGGCCGCCACAATCGCATCGGCGGTACGACGAATACGATTGGTTAATGTTCGTGCAGATGCCACAACTTCGGCCACACCCATAACCGCAATATCTGAAATCGGAAAGATCGATTTTAATCCCGCCTGGGCCATATTTTCGCCCCCGACACCAATAAATTCTGTATCAGGCATTTCGCGCATGATCTTGGCACCCAAAACATCGCCTGAAACTTCGCCGGCAATAATAAATATCTTTAATCGATGTTTCATTTCTGGGCATCCGGACGATAAAACATATTCGGTTCCAAACCACGTTTTGACCGATTTTCAATAAAATCAATCGCGTCCATGGCGTATTTGTTGTTACGCACTTCGCGCCGAACCTTTTTTAATCTATCGGCCACAGAATCTGTTTGATTTTTGGCGAACACCGCCGAATAAACCGTATGAATGGCCTGGATATCTTCGTGGGTAAAACCAAACCGCTGCAGCCCAATGCGGTTAATGGTACGATATGTGGCCCGTGCCCCTTCATAGATCGCATATGGCACAACATCATTGGCCAGACCCGACATCCCACCGATAAAGGCATTACGCCCAATCCGAACGAATTGCAGCACCGCCACCCCCCCGGATAAAATTGCATTGTCTTCGATTTCAACGTGTCCTGCAACCTGAACCAGATTTGACATAACCACGCCATTTCCAATCTTGCAATCATGGCCCACGTGGGCATTCACCATAATCTGGCAATCATCACCGATATCCGTGCCGTCAGATGCCGGCGTTCCCGAATGAATTGTCACATATTCACGAATCCGACACCGCTTGCCAATGCGCAGACCGGTCATCGCGGCTTCGTCTTGCCATTTCAAATCCTGGCTCATAACGCCCAAGACGGCAAAAGGATAAACAATGGTATCGTCCCCGACAGACGTCTGGCCATCAATAACAACGTTGGAAATCAATTCCACCCGGTCGCCCAAGACCACATTGGGACCGATAATACAAAATGGCCCGATTTTACAGTCCGCACCAATAACGGCCCCGTCATGAATAATCGCGGTTGGATGAATCATTTTTATTGCCTTTGTTACTTTGTATATTATATATCGTCAAAAATATACAATATACGCCGCTTGATTGGTATTCAATAAATCTAACAAATTATAACACACGCCCCAGCGCACGCCACACGTCCCCACGGGGCGATTTTGCCATCACCATCACCCCAACCAGACCCACAACCGGCATCTGGGTTAAAACACCAAACGCGATCAACGCCATCGCCCAGACATAGCCGCCCAGATTCTGGGGCAATTTTTCTGAATGAATAATCCCCAGTATTGCCAAAATACCAAACGCCGCCATGGCCCCCAAGAACACCGGCACAGATTCGGTCAAGATAAACAGCACACCCGCCAACGCGGCAATCATTCGGGCCATCCACTTTAATTTAACATATGCACTGGGATAAATTTTATTTGCCGGGCGAACCATGCGCACAATAATGGCCAAAACACTTAACGCGCCGGTGATATACAGACCAATTAAATGCCCCAGCGTCAGGTTTCCCAACTGGCCAAATCGGAAATATTCCGGCTGCATCAACAACAATACCGTCCCCAGTATAATCAAACATGGTGTCATGGCAACAGTATTGGGCCATGTTGTCACACGCCGACCGATGATAACACCACTGATAACGGCGGCGGCATTTAATAATGCCCCCCACCATGTGGGATATCCCGACAAGGCCGCCGCCGCAATAACAAACACACCGGTTCCCCACCGCCAAATACGGCGGCGTCGACCGGTTGGCATTTGGGTATGATAGTCACGCAGCATCCCCCCCGTTCCAATTCCCAAACCAAACAGCATAACCGCAATCACCCACGGCAAATGCGATGCCGCATCACGTAAAACCCCATAATTACCGCCCATAAAGATAAACCATAATAACCCCAGCACCATAAACCAATCGGCGGCATAACGCATGGCCATGGGGGCCGTACGCCACCCCAGACGTTCCGAAATCACATCCCGGCACAGCCACACCACCATAAATATCGGCATGGACAACAGCCCAATCCATAAGAAACTTGGTGCCCCCAGTGCCGCGTTATTAAAACTGCTGACCGCACTTTGTACAATTGCCATGTTTTCTAACATCTGTCTTGCCTTTCGTTATTTGCTGAATTATTATATACCCATGACGCAAAAACAAGACTTTTTTAGTATGATGGGTGGCCGGGTTGAATTTTATCGCGGCATGTATAACCCAACATCAGATGCTGTTTGGTTGGCGGCGATGGCCCCAGATGCAAAACACGTCTTGGATGTCGGCGTGGGAACGGGCGGGGTGGCATTATGCTATCTGGCCAATCATCCGGACGCATCAGTGACCGGTATTGATGTTTCGCCAGACATGTTGGCGGCGGCGGCGCGGAATGCCGAACGAAACAACCGACATATCATATTGACGCATGCCGATATCACCACATGGCGCACAGATGAAACATTTGATCTGGTGATGACGAACCCCCCGTATTTCAAGGGCACCCCGGCCAAGCATAATGCACACCATAATGCCGACCTGGATATCTGGACACGACGGTGTCTGGCCCGGGTACGTCCAAACGGTATTTTTTGCACTGTTGTGGACGCCGGGGTCGGTGCCGACATTATCGCCATTATGCAAAAGCGATGCGGGGACATCACACTGTTTCCCTTGTTTGGGGGGACAAATACGGCCGAACGCTTGGTTATCCGGGGAAAATTGGGATCACGGGGGCCAATGCGGGTGTACGCAGGGTTATCGATGAATGACGAACGTATTTTACGCGATGGCTTGACTATTGATGACATATTTACTAAACTAGCGTCCAAATGTTAAATTTTATTACACGATATTTTTCATCTATCTGGTCACTGATAACGTGGCCCGTGCGTGCCGTATGGCGGATTATTGTCCGTATTTTTCCACCACGCGAATTCACCATCATGGACACCCCACGTGGTAATGTTTACACGTTCGAGCAGAGCAGTTTCTGGCGTTTCACTAAATTCTGTGGCAAATTAGGACTAATTATCTGGGCATCGTGGTCGACGTATGTATTTGTGTATCACCGCCCATTATTGCAAAAACGCACCCAGCAGCTGGAACAGGCACGTACATCCCACACCCGCCAGATGAGTGATTTGATGACATACCTTAAGAAATATAATGATTTGACCCGGGATTTGAACGTCGTCGATGACAAGGTATTAAATGATAAAAAGATGACAGATGCACAAAAAGCGGCCTTGATGGACAAACGGTTAAAAACATGGGGCGAATTGGACTTTCTGCGGGTCCGATTAACAGAAATGTTCACCAACGAAGATTACACACCGGAATACGTGCGTATATCGGAATTATCGGCCGAATACGAATTAACACGCGCCGAAAACGAAGAATTAAAAAAGCGTAATGCCCAAATTACCGAATCGATGCACGAAATTGCCGATGCCGATGATCAGATCGTTGAATTGGTCACACAATTAACCAGTGAAAAAACCGACGAACTGCGTGGGAATATCAAGCGGATCTATACCACCATCGCGTCGTTGGGTCTGACCGAAAAGGCGTTGGTGACACGGGCGAACAAGTACAGCAATCCGTTGGTTGGTGGGGCATTTAACCCGCTGGAACTGGATAAAGATATGGATCCGAAATACAAAAAATTGGCCGATGGGTTACAATTATGGCATGGGTTGGCACGACTGGATACATTACTGCCGCTGGGGGCACCGGTGGCCAAAATGCGTGTAACATCAAAATATGGCATTCGCAATGATCCCTTTGATGGCAAGCCAAAACGTCATCGTGGGATTGACTTTGCGGGAAAAATCGGCACAGAATTGTACGCAGTGGCCCCGGGTCGGGTTGTATCGGCGGGCGATCGTGTCGGCTATGGCACAACTGTAGAGGTGGATCATGGACTGGGCTTTTCAACGTTGTACGCCCATCTGTCCCAGATAACGGTATCACGTGGTGATTGGGTTCGTCCGGGAACGGTTGTGGGACTGGGCGGATCAACCGGTCGTTCTACTGGCCCACATTTACACTATGAAATCAGATACAAGGGCGCACCGTTTGACCCATCGAAATTTGTAAAGGAATAAAGAAATGCAGGCATTTACAAACGCACATGAAAAGAATTCTCCGACCATTATCGGGGCGGGGTGCAAATTAACCGGTGATATCAAAACCGACCACAGCGTCCAGATCCACGGGACCGTTAACGGATCAATTGTGGCCGACACGATTGTTATCGGCCGGGGGGGGCGTGTTGTTGGAAAAATCACCGCACAAACATTATTCTTGCACGGCAGTCTGGACGGCCCAGCAACCGTTGGTACCGCCAACGTGTTCAGTCGCGCCCAGATGGTTGGCACACTGTCGTACCATACGTTAAATATCACAGGCAATACAGGTCTGGAATGCAAACTGGCAAAGCGAAAGGATAAATAACATGAATAAAACAGTGTCCAAGGTCTATTTGGCGGCCGACCACCGCGGTGTTGGATTAAAGTTATATTTGATTGAAATGCTGACGGCGGCTGGATATTCGGTGGTTAATCTGGGGGTGGACGATCCAGAAACATCGGTTGATTACCCAGATGTGGCGGCAACATTGGCCGACGCCATGAAAAATGATGATAAATCGCGTGGCATCATCATCTGTAGTACCGGGGCCGGGGTGCAAATTGCGGCAAACCGTTATCGCCATCTGCGGGCAACACGCGTCGATCGCCCGACCCAGGCCCGTGATGACCGCATTCATAATGACATTAATGTTTTGGCGTTGGCCGCCGATGATATTGATATCGAAGTGGCATTCATGTGTGTTGAAACATTTTTGGAAACCCCGTTTGATGCCGCCGAACGACGCGTGCGTCGAATTCAAAAAATTTCCTAAGACACTTAAATCCCGCATTGGCGGGATTTTTAATTGTCCTTGTAAAAAAGTATAAAACCAGATACAATCTGGTTATCGATTAATTTTTTGAATGGGGGCCCTTTGTGAAATCTATCTTTGCATTTGTCTTTGCCATTATTGCAATCATGGGATATACAGAATCCGCCCACTGCGTCAGTGCGGCCATAACATGTGAAGTTTGCACCCAAGAATTGGTCTTTATCAAAGAAACATGCGTGATAAACAAACGCTGTACCTATGACGAAATACGAACCCAGATGGATATGTATGTTTCCATGCAGGCGGGGGAATATGCATCTATCGCGCGCGACATGACAGAGGCATATGGCGACCAATGGATCTCCTTGATGATCTATCAAAATTATGGCGAGCGGGAAACATGTATCGCGACAAAATTATGTGGCGAATCGTGCAGCGGCTGCGTCAATTGCACTACCACAGATTGGGCCAACGGTAACACCGGCTATCAAACCAGAACCGTCGCCACCTGTAATTGTGAAACGTGCACCAAGAAAAAAGAATATCGTTGCGCCCCTGGGTACTGGGGCACGTCCAGTAATGGCACATCCGGATGCACCAGATGCCCCCAATCCGGATCCAGCGCAGCCGGCACAACGTCCCAAACCGGATGCTATGTAACCGGTGGAAATGATGCGGGCGGCACATTTAATTACGCATCAGATTGTCATTATAAGTAAGCTTTTTTTTTCATCCAAACGGGATAAATATTAACGCTTGTAAAAAATTGTAAAATCCCATACACTGGTATCATATTGATTTATGGGGGGATTTTTATGCATATAAAGAATCATTATCGACATCCCGGGCACCCAATTTTACATTTTGCCTATATCTTCGTGGCCATTTTACAATCCATCCCATGTTATGCGGCATCATATCCAAACTGTGAACCGTGCCAATTGTTAATGCAATGCATGGATTTGGAATGTCCGAATGCCACTTGTACCCAATCCCAGATGTCGTACTTCTTGGATTCTTGTGCCCGTAAAATACCGGGCGGGGCAATGATTCAAAACACCGTCCAAGAATTGATCAGCACCTATGGCGAAGTCTGGATAGAAATTTCCTTTAACGATAATTCATTTGAAAATACATGCACGATGACCAATCTCTGTAACAACGAAAGCGAATGTAGCGGATGCGCCGCCGATTGCGTATCTGTCGACTGGCGTAACAGTAATACCGGGTACCAGGTCAAGACCACCGCCACATGCAATTGCAATACATGTGAACGCACCAGTCAGTATCGTTGCGCCTCTGGGTACTGGGGCACGTCCGGCAATGGCACATCCGGATGCACCAGATGCCCCGAATCCGGGGCCAGTGCGGCCGGCACAACGTCCCAAACCGGATGCTATGTTACCAGTGGAACAGATCCAAATGGTGATTATAGTTTCACATCAAATTGTTATTATAAGTAACCCAAAATTCCTGACATTGTGTGCAAAGCATGACAATCTAAGACACCCGGTATTACAAATAAAAATTCACTTGTGAAAAATAGCGCAACGGTATATAATCCGTAGCATTCAAGGAAAAAATACTATGCCTAATCTAAACCACCCTTTGGATTAGGCAGTTTTTTATTTTCAAAAACGCCGGATTTCCGCGGTTTTTATTCCCCCTAACTATGCCTAATCCAAAGGGTGGTTTTTTATGGGAATATGGGGGACATTATGCAGAAAACTGGGATTTTTTGTTTGGCAATGTTGTTGGGGCTATACGGATGGTTATTTATGTTCCCAACGCATATAATGGCCGGGGAATTGGGTGAACTGTGTGATGTCTGTTGGCATATAATGGATTGCCTGGTGGCGGATGGGACCGATTGGTTGGTCAACACAAACACCAGTGCCGTCAGTGAAAGAATGCATAAATGCGCCGAAACTTTTCCAGATCAAGACGTGGTTAATCAATTTTTCGGCAAATATAATTACTTTATGGCAAGTGATATTGCCGATAATGTATCACCATTTAAGATCTGTCAATTAACGCTATTTACATCTGGGGGGCTAATCGATCCGGCATGTCAAAAATGCCCCGCCGGATTTTATGGCAAGACATATTGCACGCTTTGTCCGGTGCCCGGCACATCCGAGAGTGGGGCCCGCTATGATACACACTGCTATATCCCAGATGGCAGCGACGACAGCGGAACATTCCGGTTCAAAAATTGGGACAAAAAATGTTATTACCATTGAAATAAAAATCCCCCAAATGGGAGGATTTTTATTTTTTCACCACGAAATTAACCATTTTCTTGGGAACAACAATGGTCTTGATCACGTCGCACCCATCCAGTTTTTTCGCCGCAGTTTCACGGGCCATGGCCACAATTTCATCATCAGATGCATCCACAGATATGGAAAAATCTGCCGCCCGCTTGCCATTAATGGATACAACCATGGTCATTTCCGTTTGAACCAACTTGGCCGGATCAAACGTCGGCCATGCCGACATCGCCAGCATTTCTGTATGTCCCATTTTTTCCCACATTTCTTCGGTCAAATGGGGCGCAAACGGATTCAAGACCCGAATTAACGCTTCATAGGCCGGGCGTGGCATTGTTCCGCCAAACGCATTAATATATTCCATCATGGCCGAAATCGCGGTGTTAAAGCGCATGCCGTCAATCCGTTCCGTCACATCGGCCACCAATTGGTGCATGCGGCGTTCCTGGTCCGGTGTCATCGGATCATCGCCCAGGTTATCTGACAGATTTTCGACACGTCTCAAGAATCGTTGCACCCCGGCCAGTGCCCCATCTGTCCAAATGACGTTATTTTCCCACGGCCCCAAAGATAAAACCGTCACGCGTCCTGCATCGGCCCCAATCATATTGACCAAATCCGCCACCATAAATCCATTCCCACGCGATTTGGACATTTTATATCCGTCGTTCCCCATTAACAATCCCTGGGCCGTACGACATGCATACGGTTCTGGGGTATTAACCAGCCCCAGATCATAAAGCGCGTGATGCCAAAATCGTGAATAAATCAAATGACGTGTATTATGTTCATGCCCACCGTTGTAATGTGTCACCGGCATCCAGATTTCCATCTGCTGGCGCGAACAAAATTCTTTATCATTCTTTGGATCCAGATAACGCAGATAATACCATGACGATCCCGCCCATCCTGGCATTGTATCGGTTTCGCGACGCGCCATTGCACCACAGCACGGGCAGGGCACATTCACCCAATCCGTGGCCCGGGCCAATGGGCTTTCCCCGTCATCTGTTGGGCGAAAATCTGTCATATATGGCTGCATCACGGGCAACTGATCATCCGGAACTGGCACCCATCCACATTTATCGCAATGTATCAGCGGAATCGGTTCACCCCAGTACATCTGACGCGAAAAACCCCAATCCTTTAATTTATACTTGGTCGTCCCACGGGCAAATCCATGTTCTGTCCCATACTTAATCGCCGCAGCGATTGCGTCCGCCTTGGCCATGCCATCCAGAAATCCAGAATTAATATGTGGGCCATCACCTTCAAAGACCGCATCCGGCGTGCCACCACTTAAAACCGGAATAATATCCAATCCGAACTTTTTCGCAAAGTCCCAATCGCGTCCGTCATGCGCCGGTACCGCCATAATGGTTCCGTATGCATAATCGACCAATACATAGTCCGATGTAAATACCGGTATTTCACGCCCAGTATAGGGATTAATGGCCATAATCCCATCCAAGCGCACGCCTGTCTTGTCACGGGTGGCATCGGTCCGTTCTATTTCCGATTTGGCCGCGGCTGCTGTGATATAGTCACGAACCGCATCGGCGTTTTTAATCCGTCCATCATCCAGCCATTTTTTCACCAGTGCGTGTTCCGGCGCAATCACACAGAACGTCACCCCGAAAATGGTGTCTGGCCGCGTGGTGTACACCGTCATTACATCATCGCCCACACGGAAATCAACGTCGGCCCCAGTAGATTTGCCAATCAAATTAATTTCGTCCTTTTTAACACGGGCATCAAAATCAACCGTATCCAGCCCCGCCAACAATTTTTCCGCATAGCGGGACAACGCCAGATTCCATTGTAATTTGGCCTTTTTTTCAACGGGCCCATGACAACGTTCACAGCATCCATTTTCTAGTTCTTCATTGGTCAGGTTGGTTCGGCAATTCGGACACCAATTCATGGGCAGTTCGGATTTATACGCCAATCCTGCCTTGAAAAATTGAATAAACATCCACTGGGTCCATTTAATATATTCTGGATCAGATGTCGCAAAACGGGTTTCTGGATTAACAGACCACCCAACACGATCAATCATTTTTGAATACGATTTCACCAAGTCACGCGCCACATCGGCCGGATGACGTCCGATCTTGGTCGCATAGTGTTCCCCGGCGATCCCCATCGCATCAAATCCCATCGGGAATAAAACATCATACCCACGTGCCCGTCGATACCGCGCCAGCACATCCACCCCCGAATAATTCATCATATGCCCCGCATGCAGGCCGGCACCAGACAAGAATGGAAATTCAACCAGCGTATAAAAACGCGGCCGCGATCCATCATTTTTCGGTACAAAAGCCTGGGCATCACGCCAGCGCGCCTGCCACTTGGATTCGCGGTCATGAATTTTCTGAATATCGTCGGCCATTTCATTACCCCATGTTTTAATTTATTTTCTTGTGCATAGTACACGCGCACGCACGTAAATTCAAGGGATTTTATACGGGGCGGGGTGGATAATATATGGCGGCCCACACCATAACCATCACATATTCCCACCACGTTATAATTCTATAAAAAAACCATAATTACCGGCGTTTTCCAACGAAATACGCGTTCACATTGCCGCAATATTTATCGCTTTTGTTCATCGCTTTTCGGTTCAGTATACGAACACCCCGCCGGATTTCCGCACCCATATGTCCCGCGACTGTCTGTAAATTCCATCGTGCTGTTCACATAACAACTATTGATCGATTTGGCCCCTGGGGTCGACAGCGGGATTACCAATTCGTTATTTAGAACCCTTGGACAATCAACACATATTGGGGCCTGACGATGCAACATATCCCATTGCCCGTACGTACCACTTGGACAGATTGTACACCCGGATGTCCCGTTACTGGTTGTGCCACTATACCCATGGGCGCAAAAATATCCACTTTGCGCAGATTGACACATAGACGGCCGAATGTCTATGCTCGATTCCTGCACATATCCAGATGACAAAGTCTTGTATCCATAACACTTTATGTGATCATTTGGATATTGTGACGGATAATGATCAAAGCTGATTTTATATAACATATTGTTTATTGTCGATTCATTTTCGCATTCCAAGGCATCTGTGGGACATTCACTCTCGCTGGATAATACCTTTTCGACCTGGCACATAACCGCGTCAAATTGTTTGACATAATTTGATCCTGCATAACACCCGGTCTTGCCATCTGTGGTTGTACCGCAATAGCCGTCGGCGCACTTGTATTCCGCGACCCGGTTTGAACATTTACCCGCCGACCCCCAAGAATCGCTGCACGTCCCCTTAACTTCGCGTTTCATATATCCGGCACCAAAACTTACCCATGCACTTGCCGTATTACATGCGGTACACGTCTGCCATTTATATCCGGTGGCTGGGTCGCGAACACCAAGTTCGATGGGTGGTGTTACATAGGCGGTGGGATAGTCCGCATCCGCCCCGCATTTACACTCTCGGCTTAATCCGACCGGGCATGTTCCCCAAAACAAATCGTCATAACGATATTCCTTCCTCCTTTCTATCACTGCATTATTTGTTTTAACGGGGGTTAGTTTGGGGGCATCTGCATTCATTCCAAAACTGGCCGGATTATCGTCGCCTTTGGTTTTATATCCCTCATACGTATCCTTGCAGATATAGGTGGCATGCGCCGCCCCAATCATTATCGTGCACATTATCAAAAAACCGACGGTTTTTTGGGCATGGTTCGGGGGGATAAAAAATGCAGAAATCCGGGATTTTTAATTTTGTAAAACTATGCCAAAAAACCGTCCCTTTGGATTAGGCATAGTAAGAATCCAATAAAACCCACGGATTATATGGCATCCCGCGATTTTTCACAAGACTTTTTTTTAGGGATTTTTCATGCTTTGTTTCACTGCACTTCTATTGGCAAAAAAGCCGTTCATCCCCGACCAACCGGGCATCCACCAGGAACAACAAAAAAATCAGAATACAAAACTTACCCACGTATTGGTGTGAATCCATCCCACATTTCACAAATATCATCAACCTGAACCCCTGGGGATTTGCACCCCCTTATAATTTTGCACATCGCGGGCCTGGGCTTATGAATTACCAAATGGCAACGGAACACCGCGCCCCCCATGCCACCAGGCCGAGCCAGGGGGGGCCAACCCCCATCAAGATCCAAAAAACACCCTATATCCACCCAAAAATATACAGAATTTACCCAAATTATATTCCACAACAAAAAATAATCCAAATTATCACAAAATTAAATTAATATTTTGAATTTAGAAGATTTATATAAAAATTATTTTTACAAAGATTAGGCCGAGAGCAGGCCAACCACCCCCACAAAAAAACACCCATCCATCCCTACAAACATACCTTTCGACCCGCTCGCATTCCATGCCCCATCACACCCCCATTTTATACCCATAAAAAAACACAAAAACCAATGTAAAATCAATATAATCAATAATACACTGTAATACACACAAACACCCGCCAAAGGACATTCTGGCTATGAAGCAAACCAATAATAATCAATAAATTTGTCATTATATACTAACCCCAGAATCGTAGACAACAAAACACCGATGCACGCCCCATATAAACACATAATCGTAACAAATTTTTACTATTATCAATAAATTACAAGATCATACCCGAACATTTTTTTAGCGCGATTACAATTCGCACACAAACACAACGATAACACCAACCCAAACATCAAACATCTGCACAAACTTTGCAACAACCTGAACACACACCGTTATTTACCATCATCATCCCCATACCAGAATCCTGATCGCACCAAAAGCCCAAACAAGACCATTTACCTTATTAACAACGACGAAATATTTGTTGAGACATCACATCAAATATAACAAATATCAACATGATATTACAATAAAATATAATATTGATTCAGGATGCCGACAATCCCCACATAATCTCCATCCCCACTCTAAAATACACTCCATACCGGCCGACAAATATCTAGCACAGACCAGGTTACATATTTGTATCTTTTAAGCCCCCGCACACCAGCCCCGATCACAACAGCCAACAATAAAACCGATCACCCAACAACTATCCTATTGAAAACACAACACGAATCCCCACACACAAGAGCTTGTCCGCCCCAACACCCACGTAAAACACCATCCCAATAACCGCAACCACTTATTCCCACATTGCTCAGGGCATATCCACATTAAAACCCGCTAAAAAAAGCCACCCCAACCACAGCAATTTACAATTGAAACAAGCCCCATGACACACGCAAAGCCCACCAATCCATCCAAAAACATGTTTTACAAGCCGAAAATTCACCCACAACACCCCAATTACACCAATATCCGACCACCCCAACACCAAGACACATCCCACACGGATAAAATAACAAACCACACAGGGCGGGGCACACATCCCACCCCCAAACAGCCCACACACCCCGACACTACGGCTCGACGAACAGCCCTTGCAAAAACGCCTCTAGTCCACGATTTGACGATCAGGATTAAGAAGATATTATTCAGGAAAAATTGCGTCATATTCGCATTTTTATTTTACTTATTTTGACGCCCCGATCGCCAAACACTTAATTTTATAACCATATATAATTATTAAAAATATCTTTTAATTATAATATGTTATACAATTATCTTAAATTTAATTATTTACACTCGTTTTCCGAACGACACCCCATCACACAAACAATATTATGTATAGTTTTATATTAAGATTACGAGCCATACCCCACCATATTTCGATATTATGTATAGTTTTGGTTGTAACCAAAATATTCAACCGACCCCAAAACCATCATTTTTATGAAAAAAATGGCGGATTTCCGGGGCTTTCAACGAAATTTTGGTCTCATTTCCCACCCAAAACGCGTGATATTCCCCATAAAAGCGCGAATAACAACACATCCACACAGCCACCAAGCACAAAGGAGTAGAGTCCACCCAACGATCCCATATTAACCAGAGCCACACACCATCCAACCATTAAAATGACAAAACATACAATCTTTATGCACAGCAACTTAATCCACCAACACAGAAACACCCATCAGAACCGCCAGGCATTACAAAACCAAACAAAACACGCATCATATAAATACCACCAAACATCTAATAAATTATTTAATATATTAATCATAGCCGTATATGCAACCAATTCTATTTACAATAATTATTTCCAAACAAATCATCACCATGATCATTTGCGCACGTTCCCGAACATAAAAATTAAAAATCCATTTAATCCATGACACAAAAACAAAATTTACATAAAATCACCAAAATCGCAAACAAAATAAACAATGTATAATCATGCACTTATTTAACATTTCCGCCCCACCAGAACACAAAACTATACATAATATACATTATGCGCCTTTTATGAATCACGATACCGGGATCACCCTTTCAAAAAAAATAGGACGCTAAAATTATCAAACACACCCGATCTTATACACACCATAAACTAAACCCCAAGGAATTAAAATTATGCCGCCATTTACACCTATAAATCACACACATCCGAACCATCCGTATCCAACAGAATGTTTTTTTCGCGTTAACACCACCAAATCACGCAACCATTCATACACGCGCGGCCATTCGATCAATGTTTTTAAGCCAAAAATTTCATCGCAACCACGAAAACGCTAGCGCACATCACACCATGCGCTATAAAACATGACGATATTTCACCACTATGATATCCAAAATATCACCAATACCGCCCCATAACACCATTTATAGCAGGCATTTCCAGTCCCAACCACACACACCCTATTCCATGGCGTTATTTTACCGCCCCAAGGCCCCAAAACACCACACAAGGTCATAATGAAAGTCCCACAAACCATCCACACATCAATCAAAGTCGCCCCAGCCCCCCCCTCTATATATACACCACCCGGTCAACCACCAACGCAAAATTCGGTCAAGGCGACAGATTCCACCGGGCCAACCAAGCAGAAGCATCTGCAGACATTATTTACCCTATCGTGATGCCACACACACGTCATTAAATCACAAGCCCCCAGAAACAAAAGAAAGATATCGTCCCCAACACAAAAGTCACCCTAGGAATCACATATGCGTCCCCGATTATACGCCAAATTAAAATCCAAAAAAAACATCATACCGGATCGGCATTGAGCCAGACAGACATAAACACACACCACCATGGGCTTGTCCCACACGCCCCATCCAGCCCCGCAAATACTAAAATTAAGTGTTTGGCGTTCAGGAGGCGTCAAAATAAGCAAAATAAAAAAATGCAAATATGACGCAATATCTTCCTGAAAGATATCTTCTTAACCCTGGATCGCCAAACACAAAATCCGTGGCCCGCAATAACAAAAAAAAAGGACGAACAAGTAAACTTGTTCGCCCTAAAAAATTAAATAAACCAGATTATAACAATACCACCCTATCCTTTTGTTATTTTTTTAATTTTTTTAATTTTACTCTTGGCCACCTTGGTCAGCTCTTTTATACTTTTTTCCAGATCGCTTTCTGGTTCTTCTTTGACCTGAATCGGCTTTACCACCGAGCAACAATTAGGACATTTTGTCGCCGCGATATTAATAGATGTTTTGCAATACGGACATGTCCGTGTTGTAACCGGTTTTTGACGCCGCGCCTTGTTTATTGTACGAACAAACAAGAATATCGCGAACATTGTAATCAAAAAACTGACCACAGAATTCAAAAATACGCCAATATTCAAGGTTGTTGCCCCTGCTGCCTGGGCCGCAGCAATCGTAGGATATTTTACCCCCGGCGCACCCCCAGCCAAGACATAAAACCACTGAGAAAAGTCAACCCCACCCAACAACAACCCAATGGGCGGCATCATAACATCTTTGACCAAGGAATTAACCAAACCGGTCATCACACTGCCGACAATGATACCAACTGCCATATCAATGGCATTGCCCCGCGATATAAACGCTTGAAATTCCGATAAAAATTTCGGTGCTTTAACCATCTTTTCTCTCCTTTGGTTTGCGATTTTCAATGGCCCGTATCACCTTGCCCAGCGTGCGACGCAGGCTTTCGTCACGTGTTTCAACCATAATGTCCGCCATGGCATAAATCCCATAGCGTTCGTCAATCAATTGGGCCAAAATTTTTTTACTATCCGCATTTAATAACTGCGGGCGCGTGTCACGTGAATTTGTTCTTTTTACAAGCAGTTCCAGGTCAGCCTTTAACCAAATTGTCAACGCATTTCCGGCCAACATTTCCCGTACCGCCGGGGTGATAAACGCCCCTTCGCCGGTTGAAATAACCTTAGCCACAGGCCCTGTTTCCAACAGACGTGCGATTACCCGCTGCTCTACCCGACGAAATTCCTCTTCGCCATACATGGCAAAGATATCAACCACACTGCACCCGGCGGCGGCTTCTATCTCTTTATCAGAATCCACAAAGGGCACCCCCAGCCGCCGTGCCAACGCACGACCAACACTGGTCTTGCCCGCCCCCATCAATCCAACCATAACAATTGGCCGATCCAGGGTTATATTAACCTTGTTTTCTTTTTTATTATGACTCATACCCACAATAATAACGCTTTTGAATGGGACGCACAATAAAAAAACGCCCCTAAATAAAGGCTCTGTCCCTATTTATAGTAACACATGGACTTAAATTCATAATTTCCCGAAGAATCTTTGCCTGATGTTGTATAGCATTGATCCAATGCGGTTGCGCCGGCCGCGCTAAGCCCCGACGATGGGCATTTTGTACAGCCTGAAACACCATCCGTACTGGTCCCCCAGTAACCGGCATCGCACCGATACGTATCCGCGGTTTTACATGCGCCACATTGACAGACAGATGCCGTATTTTTTTGATACCCCACCCCGGCCGGTTGCCAGCCCGTCTCGCCCGTACATTCGCTGGAACAAGGTGCACAGCACATCCTGCTGCTGGGGCAGCCTCTGGGACTGGTTGCCCCATTTTTAATATCCACAATATATTGTCGAACAATTTGACTGGCCGCACTGGTGACCAGCTCTACTATCTCGCGATTATATGAATTAGGGTCCGCCGCATGCTTAGCCACATTTGTACAAAAAAACAAATACTATTAAAAAAATCCGCCATTCGGCGGATTTCACTATGCCATGTTGGCCAGCTGCTCTAATTGATCGGCCGCAATCAACGCATCAATCATTTCATCCAGCCCCGAACCACCGGCCAAAATATCGTCCAATTTATAAAGCGTCAATTTAATTCGATGATCGGTAACCCGTTGTTCTGGGAAATTATAGGTCCGAATCTTCTCGCTGCGGTCCCCGGAACCAACCATTGATTTTCTTGATGCATTACTTTCGTTCATTTGTTCAAGCCGTTGCTTTTCGTATAATTTTGAACGCAGAACGGACATTGCAGAAATCTTGTTCTGTAACTGGGAACGTTCGTTTTGGCATGTCACAACAATCCCCGACGGAAAGTGCGTGATACGGATCGCGCTATCGGTTTTATTAACGTGCTGGCCACCGGCACCAGACGCCCGGAAAATATCAATACGAATATCTTTATCTTCGATCACAACGTCGATTTCTTGGGCTTCTGGCATAACGGCAACGGATGCCGCACTGGTATGAATACGGCCGCCGGCTTCGGTCTCGGGCACACGTTGGACACGATGAATTCCTGATTCAAATTTCATCCGGCCATAGGCACCCGCCCCATTTATCTTGAATACAATTTCTTTATATCCGCGCAAAGATGTGGCGTTTTCTTCGATGATTTCAATCCCCCATCCCTGGCGCATGGCATAGGATTTATATTGATTAAATAAATCGCCGGCGAACAAGGCCGACTCTTCGCCACCAACACCGGCGCGAATTTCCATAATCACACTATTATCATCGGCATCATCACGCGGCAATAATGCGATTTGCAACTTTTTTTCGATTTCCGGCAATACTTTATTTAATTCGACCAATTGTTCCATGGCAATTGATTTTAATTCGGGATCATGCTGCATCTCGGTCGCATCGGCAATACCCTGGGTTGTCTGAAAATATTCAGATATCACCGGTAATATTTCCGACAAACGCGAATATTCCTTGGACAGCTTGGTCAATTCTGCACCCGATATTGTTCCAGAATTCATCTGGGTTTCTATTTCAAGGGCACGATTTTGAATATCTTTTAACTTTTGCTCTATGATCATCTTATGCCACCATCATTTCAATTGCTGTATCTATCGACACCGTTTCTTGGGCCCCCGTATTCATATTTTTAATAGAAACAAGTTCTTTTTTCATTTCATCTTCGCCGATTATTACACTGAATTTTGCAGATATTTTATCTGCGAATTCAATTTGATTTTTGAATTTTTTATCGGCATCCAAATACGGCACCGTAACAATATTTTTCTGGCGCATTTGTTCCAAGACACGCATTCCATAGGCAACACATTGTCCACCCATCACCAAAATCGCCGCATCAACCGGATGCATAAATGGCGTTAAATCGATCCGATTATCATCCAATAACGCCACCATCAATCGCGAGAATCCAACCGCCGCCCCAACGCCGATAATTTTGGTTTTTGAAAATTTTGACGCCAGGTCTTCATACCGACCACCACCACCAATCGCCCCCAGTTCTGGGAAATCGGTCAAGAAAAATTCAAAAACAATCCCGGTATAATACGCATGCCCACGCATAATCCCCAAATCAATTTCGGCATTTTTAATCCCCATCGCCCCCAGCAATTCCATAAAAGAATCCAGTTCTGCGATCGCAGCATCCAGACGCTCTGACGCGCCTACAAAAGATCGATAACCATTTGTAAAGACATTATTAATTTCATTTGCGATCCGCGCACCTGCCACATCATTTAATGCCCCGACAAAGTCGTCCAGTTTATCTTTTTTATCAATTAAAACAAACAGTTCACGCGCCAATTTCGCATCAACGCCCAAAAATTCAAACATGGCATTCCAAAATCGGCGGTTTCCAATTTTAACAACGGTTTGTCCGATAAATTCCGAGACAGATTCATACGCACGTGCCAATACCGCCACGATTTCCGCATCGTAATTTTCAGACAATGATCCGATACCCATAATATCTAAATCCATCTGATAAAATTCGCGATAGCGACCACGCTGTGGCCGTTCCCCACGATAATTTCGCGCCATCTGGTACGCCCGAAATGGGAATGTTAAATCGTTAAGGTGTCCGGCAACATAACGCGACAATCCGACCGTTCCGTCATAACGCAGCCCCATTTTCGTTTCGCCCTTTTGAAACAGAAACATTTGGGTTTCGATTTCATCCCAGTTATCTTTGTCGGTTAACACTTCGGCCCGTTCAATGGCCGGCAAATCCAAATGATTAAAACCCGCCATACGTAATACACGCATCATACGCGCCGCGCATTCATCGACACACCGCTGCTGAGCTGGCAATAACTCGATAAACCCAGACATTGGTTTTGTTGGTTTCAAATCCATTATAAAAATCCCTTGGTTCTTTAATTATTCAAAGACAATTCATATGACTGATGTCAATTATATCATAAAATATATAAATATGCTAATACGACGCC